>CAZHCT010000017.1:0-14556 GCA_964531355.1 Candidatus Woesearchaeota archaeon
CAATTAATAAAAGAAACTTATGAATTTGAACAGGATTATCTGCATACAGAAGTAAAAGTAACAATCTTTAGAAATGTATCTTCAGGTTATAACAAATTTGAATTCACAACAAAAATCAAAAAAGAGCATGCTTCAATAATCCCGATAAAAGAAATATTAATAGAGGCAATCAACAAAAGATTCATTGAAAAAGGTGATAAAGTAGTTTGTATAGTAAATGAATCAATAGGAATGGGTTACAAAGGCTTGATATTTATTTTCGATGTAGACAAGATTTTCTTTAATATAAGCACCCATAACTTATCCCAGAACATTTCAACAGATATAATAGAAGCTGTAATCAATATTGCATCAGAAATAAGCTCAGAAGGCCGTGAAGGGAAAAAAATCGGGACAGCATTTGTAATAGGTGATAAGTCAGAAATATTAAAATACACAAAACAGTTGATAATAAATCCATTTATGGGCTATCCAGAAGAGCAGAGAAAAATCACTAATCCTGAGATAAAGGAAACTGTAAAAGAATTCTCTCAATTAGATGGAGCTTTTATAATAGACAAAAACGGGACAATTATAACAACCGGAGCCTATATTGATATAGATACATCGGGAATAGAATTGTTTGGATTAGGCACAAGACATAGAAATTGCGCAGCTATAACAAAATCAACCTCAGCAATAGCAGTTGTAGTTTCTTCTTCTGGAGCAGTTCGAGTTTTCAAGGAAGGAAAACCTGTAATGAGGGTTTAGCAATATTTAAATAAACAAAAATTCTCTTTTATTTTTATGAGCCCGTAGCTCAGCTTGGATAGAGCACAGCACTCCTAATCTAAGGTGAAATGCTGGGGTCGGGAGTTCAAATCTCCTCGGGCTCGTTTTGTATAATCCAATAAAAAAACAAAAAGAGGTGGGGCAACAAACATATAATTAAGTATCTCTCCTATGATTTAGAATTTTTTGAAGTTGCACTACTCAACAAAATATTTATAAATAACTTAGTTCATTATATTAATAATCTATTGCTTAAAATTAGTTATTTATTATTCAAAAATAAAGAGGATGAAAGATATGGGAAAGATTAAACCGCTTCCAGTAAAAACCGTCATTAAAATCCTGAATAAATATGGTTTTTGCTGTGTTGGGACAGGCAAGCATGATAAATACAGAAATGAAAAAGGAATTACAGTTCCAGTTCCTACAAGTCATGGTGTAATCTCTAAAGGTGTTATTAGATCATTAATAAGGCAAACAGGAATACCAAGAGAAGAATTTTTTCCTTAAAGAAATACTCTTGTTATCATCGGAGCAGGCATTCTTTCTTCTTCCATGATTAAGCTTTTCGCTTCTTTTGAGCTTTCCATTACAATTTCAGCTGCATCTTTAATATTATCAAGAGCTTCTTTTAAAGATAACCCCTGAGAGGCTACATCTATTTGAATACCTTGGGCTACGAAAAAAATCTTTCCATCTATTTTTTCTTGAGTTATAACTACGTCTAATATTAAGTTGTCCCCAAAAACCTTACATTTACTAAGCATTTTTTTATATTTCATTATGGTAATTAAAAAGAGAATACCAATATATAAACTTTACTAACTAAAAAATACTATCTTAAAGTAATAAAGGAATTTGATTACCTTTTACCTATATTATTTAGTGCACTAGCGCATTAGAATTAGAAAGGACTGCGCGAGCCGGGATTTGAATTTCCGGATTTGGAAAATTAACTCCAAATCTCCCGGGTCATCAGCTTGGAAGGCTGAGATCCTAACCACTAGACAACTCGCGCATAAAGAATAAGTTAAAATCTATTTTTATAAAACTTTCTAAATCTAGCAAGCTTTAACTCTGACTTCTAAATGCTTTGCAGAACAAGGAATATAAACTCCAGTAGCAACTCTCAACTGAGGAATAATATCAATAGTTTTTTCGCAGCCAGAACTGCTGCATACTCCAGCTATGCTTTGTCCAGTAATAGGTATATCTTTTATTGCTAATGACTCAACCTTTTGGTAAGAAGTAATAGTTTCAACATCTTTATCCCCCTTTACGCGAAAAATAAAATTATCCAATGAAGTTTCTTTTAAATTTTTGATTCTTAAAGAAATGCCTGCATTATTCTCGCAAGCCTTGTCAACTGTAAAATCAACATTATTAGTGCAGCTTAATTTTTTCTCAGACAATAACCCTTCTTTTTCAGCCCTTTCCTGTATAAAATTCCTTCCCCATATCATAATCAAGGCAACTAAAGCAATAGTAAATCCAATTAGCAAGACAGTTGCAATTAATGGGCTAATTCCTTTTTTTAACATTCTACCTCTTTTGCTTTATCGCTGCAGCCAATAAATTCTTTATCTAATTTTATCAAAGGTATCACTTCTATATTATCTATAAAATTGATATTTAAACTTTCCCCTTTGCCAGGCATCAAATTTATTTCCCTAGTTTCAACAGCATCATCTGCTCTTATCATTAACTTATCAATCTTAAACTTTCCATCATTAATAATTGTTAAGGTTTTAGTAGTGCAGTCAACACCCAGATTAATAAAAACCTCAGAACATTTAATATCCCCTGTAACCATTTTAACAACCCCTTCAGTAGTTGTCTCTGTATTTCTTAAAGTCCACATGGTTACTATTGCAGCTAATGATACTGCAAAGCCAATCAGCAAAACCCATGAGATTATCTCGCTTATTCCTTTTTTCATTTTAATCCTTTTTATAATAAACCTTTGTTTGATCTTGCTCATCTTTCTTGACAACTAACTTTAATTGCGGTTTTCCAGCTTCTATATCAAATGTATAAATAAAACCATCTGTAGTGGTTATTTCAACTTTATCAATATTGTCATAAGTAATCTCGCAGCTTGTAGGAAGATTAAAATTAGTTCCTAAGCCTTCTCCGCTGACACTTGCATCATATTGGGCTATGCAGGATTGTATATTATCTGGTTGTGGTTCAATATCTATTGCTTGAATCTGCATATTGTATATGCCTATGCTTGTAGTTGTCTCGTAATTTAAAACATATAATGTTCCGATATTGGGATCCTGTGCAGTGCTGTAATCAACAAAATTATCAGAAAATATTTTAAAATTTCCGCTTGGATCAGCTTGACTTTTTAAAACAGAATTTATCAATTTATTTCCCTCTGCTTCATAATTTTTTGTAATGTCCTCAAATTTATCAGCAAATAATCTCTTTCTTATCACATTTGACTGCGAAGCTAACAAGAATATTACTAAAATTAATATTAAAGCAGCTAGAATAAATATCTGTCCCTTTTTTTTCATTGTTAAAATCAATTATTGTTAATTTAAATAGTTTTTGATTAAAACCCATTAAGTTTTTCTTCTAGCTCGCTTAGGCTGTGTATGACATCTATGCCATTCATTTTGTTTTCTCTGTCTAAATAAAAAGACCTGATCCCAAATCCTTTTGGAGTAATATAATCGCTGTTGATCGAATCGCCTACATGCACTATTTCATCTTTGCTTAGGTTTAATTTTTCTAATATATTCTCAAAAATATCTCCAGACTTTTCTGTTGAATTAAAGTGAGATATGGTTGAAAAGATATGCTTAATCTTTTTTATTATGTTTCCAACTTTTAACTTGTAAACAGCCATATCAAATGGGGATTTTGTGAGTATGATAATCTCATAATTCCTGCTTAGGTGATTTAATACTCCCTTCACTTCAGGATAGATTGTTAGCTTGTCTTTTATTGTAGACATTATTTCATCAAAGCTTTTTTCAAGCTTAAAACTCTTAATCCAATGGTCTGCTGTATACCATTCTATTCTTTGGTCTCCCATTTCATCATAAGCCTTTTTGACTAAAATTCTTGCTTCTTCAAAACTTATGTTGCGTTTTTCAGAATATAATCTGGGTATTTCTCCATACCAAAACAATTCTTCAAAATTCTTTAAATCAGATAATGTTCCATCCAAATCAAGTGAGATTGTTTTCATTTTTAAAAGCCTCAGGTGCAAATTGCATGCACGACCTTTTCCTTTTTGGTCTAAAATACCGAGGAAATGCTCTAACTGACTGAGCTACTGAGGCATAAAAGAAGGATAAACTATTTTGCTTTTAAAACTTTTGCTGGATAATGTATATTAAACCTCAACAATCTTTAAATATCCCTTAAGCAAAAAGAACGAAAATGAAGATTCCAGGTTCTATCTACAAAGAGAATTATACGTATTTTGCATTATATAATTATTGGCATGATATCTATAGAAAAGCTCCACCTTCATTAATAAATCAATCTGATCATATTGCACATGTTTCATATGCATTTGAAGGAAAATCCAGAGGTATTGATGTATTTGCTTGTAGGTTAAGTGAAGATTTATCCAATGAAATTGACATCAAAAGAATAATCAGCAGAAATGGATCAAAAATTGATTCTGCAGAAATAGATATTAAGCATAACATTCAAGCGGAAATAAAACAAGAATATTTGCCTGTATTGGATCTAGTTAGAAAAGACATTGAAGATTTCACAAGAGAACCAGCTAAAAAATTTGGTGAAAATAGGATTAATATTGTTGCTGCAGTTATCCCCAAAACAAGAATAAGAAAAGTAAGCTCAAATCAGTATCTTAGAAGCGGCAAGCAGGATTTTATTCCTTCATGCTCTTTAGAGGCTAACTTGGATTTTTCATTGGGATGCATCTCAGGTTTTATTCCCGGAGAAAATGCAACTTTTGACAAAGATTTTTTTATAAATTATTTCTTGGATCCTCTTGCAGAGTGCAGTTATTGCTACAGCATCTTCAAGCATCAAAGCTTTAGTAAATACTTATTGGATATAGACAAAGCTCAGCTGAAAGAAGAATTGATGCATGGAAATTTTATTGGGGCAGATGGAATAATAAGAAATAGAAAAGTTAATGTTTTAAGGCTTGGCAAAAATACAGAAGCAGGCTCAAAATTTACATTGGATTCTCTTATTTTAACTCTTGAAACATGTCTTGAAACAAAAACAAGAGTGGTTATGCCTACAAAATATCTCGAGTTTAATAAGGAAATTGCTGAACTTCTCAGAAAAACAAATTCAGTTGTGCTTTATAGCATAACAAATCTTAACGAACTTGAGCAGGGAGCTTGCATTCATGGTTGTGATAATGAATTCAGAATTGAACAAGCAAAATTGTACAGGGAGAATAAAGTAAACTCAAACATTTATTTGCATGTAGATTTACCTCACGAGCCTGCCGAGCAGATGTATAATACTTTAGAATTTGCAAAAAAGAATAATATTCCTATTCAGCTTCTCTCATGGAGGATTCCAAGCAAGAAAATCGCAGAAAAGATCACAAGAAATTCTTGGACTGAATTAATCTGTAACGGCCAATCACTATTAGGTTTTCACAAACTCAAAAATCAAGGGGGTTATTATAACAATGCAGGAACTCTTATTGCATGTAAAATTCACCCTTTCTATGAAAATTTAATCAGTAATAATCAAAGTCCTGTAAAGCTGTGTCATCACAATAAAAATGTTACATATTGCGGTAACTGCTTTTTATGCAATAAAGGATTTGTCATTCCAACAAAACATGTTAAGATAGATTATGCAAATAAGCAAAGAAAAGGTAATTGGAAAAGAAGGAGAAAAAAGGAAAAAATTTATCCAAGTTTATTCCCTGAATAAAATGCCATCACTAAAATTATCAGATGAAAAATTAGAGGAACTTGTTGGTGATGTATTGGTAAATAGGATGTATAGAAAAGAAGCATTAAAAAAATATGGTATTTCTAAAGGAACCTTTGGCTCTTATATTAAAAAAGCTGTAAAACTCGGGTTTATAAGTAAAGAACAAAGATCAAATTGGATAGAAGAATGCTATGCAAGAGGTTTCGAAGCTAAGACTAAAATTCATGGTCTGGAAAATGCAATTAATTCTTGCAAAGATAACTGGAAAATTGGAGTCGGTAAAACTCAGGATGATTTGATAAATTATGGAAAACTTGGTGGGGAGATTACGCAAGCATTGCATCCTCATGTTATTCAAAATCTCAGCAATAGCAATCCTTATCAGCCAAAAAAATGCTATTATAATGAGATTAAATTTTCTTCATTTGGTGAAAGATTTCTTGCTCTTTTATTATTGCAATATGGGTTATTTGATAAAATAGTTCCTGGGGAGAACTTCCAAAAGAAGATAGATAGCAAAATAGTTGATTTTTACATTAATGAAGATCTTATAATAGAATATCATCCAATTCCCAAAGATCATTCAAAGATTAAGCATAAGAATGAGAAAGAATACAAAATTAATAGGAAAAAAGAATTAGAAAACTATTTTGATGGTAAGATTATTGTAGTAACTAGTATATCTGATTTTTTCAAAAAATTGCCAAAATTAGGAATTAAAGAAGACTGGCAAAATCATATTGAAAAAGTTAGAGAAGTAAAATGGATGTTATTTGATTATGATCATGACCCAGACAATGAAGTAGACTCTAATCCTGAATAATTTAAAAAAATGCGGGGGAAGGGATTTGAACCCTCGAACCCACTAAGGGACAGGATCTCTTCCATAACCTGTCTTAAGTTTCGCAAGGTATCTTCCTGCGCATCAAGTCTGAAATCTTCTTTTAGATTTCAATTGACCAGGCTTTGCTACCCCCGCATAATTCTGAAACAAATTTAATATACTTAAAAATCTTTCTTTTTCAATAACAAAAAATGTCTCTCAAAGAATTAGATTACTTCTTCAGCTTTTTATAGCTAATCCATATTAATACAATCAAAACAAGGCCTAATTCAATAAATCTTATTACATCCGGCATTTGTCCCCAATATCTTATAGTCCCGTAAATTACTGTTAAAATTCCTCCGCCTAAAACACCAGAGCTGACAGAAGTTAATTTTAAAACAATTCCCCCAATTATAATCGCAGTTAAACCCAATATTAATGTTATTATGAAAACATTTCTGTTATATATTTCATTCTTATCCTCAAAATTTTTCATGCACATCTCGCAATAATAAGATTCAATGCAGCCCTTATCATCATAATTAGCTAATAAATTTCCTTTTTTCTCATTGCAATCATCTGTCAGATTTTTATCAGGCAATAGATAAGTGCAATTAGTCTTTTCTATTGGCGCATTTTCAAGATAAGGCCTTGGAAACTCTTTTCCTTTGCAAAAATCATCATACTTTGGAGTTTTATAAAAAGTGGATATCCCATAACCCACAAAAAGAGAAAATATTATTGCAATAGCAATTGCCAATAGTATTTGTTTTACCTTGGACATAAAGTATACTATAATTATATTGCTTATAAACTTTTCTTTAAGTTCTTATTGCATGTGATGTTAGTTCCCATACCTGCAATTCGCTTTAATCATCTACCGAAGAATTCTGTATTAAGTTTAATTATCTTATTGTTTTCCAAAGAAAGTCAAAATATTTTCTGTAATTATTAGCAAGAGTTTTATGTTTTATTACAAATGCAAGAGGTTTCTCAAGCCATAAAACATTAGCAACATAATCTTCATAAATATAGATTACATTTAATCCGCTTAATATTTTTGGCAAAACTTTGTATTCATAGTATTTTGATTTTGTTAGGGGTTTTTCTTTTGCTTCATGAATAAGCAAGAGTTTCCATTTGCATTGAAGTTTTTCTCTTTTTTTATTATATTGAGGCCAAAAGTATGGAAGTCTGTTTTCTACATCGCCAGTTGCTCCAATAAATAAGACTTCCTTGTGATTAAGGCACTCTTTGAGAATAGTCTTTATTCCTTCAGTTCCTCTGTAAATTTCAGCTTCAATTTCATGGGTTAGAGAAGTAAATTTTGTTTTTAATTCAGGAATTAACTTTTCTATTTCCTCTTTTTTCTCGTCCACTTTTGATTTTTGTTCATCAAGATAGGTGATAAGGTTATCTGGACTTTTTGCCTGAAAGACCCTTATTTTATTTTCGATTACATAAGTAACAAGACCTTTCTCAATAAGCTTATTTAAAGCGTCATAAAGATTTTTTCTATAGATGCCTATATCTTCTACAATTTTGCCAGCAGAAGTTGCTCCAAGAGCCAATAAAGCTAAATAAATTTTGATTTCTGTATCGGTTAATCCGATCTCTTTGAGTATTTTTGTATCCATACAGAAAGGAAGTTATTCGTATTTATAAATCTTGTGGTAGTAATAAAATACTACAAAATATTAAATACTAAATCCTTATTCTCTTAGAAGTGATTAAAATGAAAGACACAATTACACCTAAGCTTGAATTTATCCTTTTAGCAGATAAAGAGAAAGAGATTAGTTATTTACGAAATTGTTTAGGAGAAAGTCCTAAGCCTGATGAAAACGTTAGAGCTGGAGGATGGGTTAAACCTTTAGAACTTAGCTCCTTTTTACATGCATATTATCTAGAAGGGGATGCACACACCAGTTTAAAAAATGCAATTAAGTATTCAATAAAAGAATTACTGGAATTAGATTTAACTAAACCTTCTGAAGAACTGACTCAATCAATAGGGTATATACGAACCCAATTTAACAAATTATATGGATCACAATTCTATTTTGAAAGAATAAAAGATGTTTTGGCATTAGCTAAAAAAACAATCTTACATGGTTGCAAAAAACTTGATGAAGTAATAGTTGCTTACGAAATAACCTTTTTTGCTGGAGAAAGAAACAAAGAAGAATTCAGTGTCGCCGAAACCAGATATGATGTGTTGGGAAATTTTTATAGCTACGGTGATCATTGTTCACGAGAACTTCTTGAAAAAGCAACAGTAATAGGAGGTAAATTTAAAGGTAAAGAACTTAGAGAAGTTAAAGAAGAAATCTTGGGCCAGATGGCTCCTCAGATTTATTCTTGGAAATGTCAGCCTTAATTCAATTTCAGAACCCCATCCGTTTTAGTTTTTCAGTCAAACAATAAACTCTGTTTAGGGGGAATTGTTGTCGATATAGGCGTGCAATTGAAACTATTCCTGTTCAATTGTTTTTTGCTCCTCGCTTTGCTTGTGTAAATCATTTGCAACCTTCTCCCCTAAAATCTCTTTCAAAACATTAAACTCTGCTTTCTTGATTTCTTTGATATCTTTAATTCCTCTGTTAAACAATCTTCTTCCTCTTACTCTTCCAATCCCCCTTAATTTAACTAAAGGCAATAACTCTTCTTTAACGCCATATTTTAATCTTATTCTTAATCTTGCAATATTGCTTAAAATCTCTTTTTTATCTGATAACACAGCCAACTGCTCAAAACTGTATAATAGCCAGTCAACATCTTGCAATTTAGAATTCAATTCACCAGGTCTAGTTCCAAAAATTTCTAATATATCTTCTTCTGTTCTTTCATTTATCCATGAATTAAACATCAAGGCAGTTTTAAAAGAGCTTAAAAACTCATCTTCAAAGCCCTCATCAGATGTTTTTAACAACAAATGCTCGACTTTTGCTAATTCATTTTCCATTATATCCTCTTCGCTTTTTCTTACATTAAGCAAAGGCTTCATTTCTAAAGTATTGCAAACAGCCTGCAATAATGCAATCTCTTTAGTTTCTTTAATGCAGTCTTTAATGCATCTAATTAAATAAAAACCAGTTTCAGGATCTAAATACAATTCAGAAATTCTTTTTCCTATCAAGGTTGCATTATATTTATTATCTTTAAAATAAATAAACTTGTAATCTTCCAGCAATTCTAGAATCCTCTCAATCTTGTTTTCTAATCTTCCCATATCTTCATATTGATAAGCAAAAAAAGTATCATTAAAAAAATCAAAAATTTCTTTTTCTGTATTTACAAACTCGCTTGCAATCAAGCTCAATAAGTACATTCTCAATACAGGCTCTACAGCTAATTTGCTTTGTATATCTTCAACATCTCCATTAATATACCTGTCATATATTAGTTCTTTTTCTCTTTCACTCTTGGCAATGCATATAGCTTCACCATAATTGTCGTGCTCGGGACGCCCGCACCTCCCAGCCATTTGTAAATATTCTAGAACGGGGATATATGCTAAGCCATTATTACCATACCTTCTTAAATCTTTTATTATTGCTCTAAAAGCTGGAAGCGAAACCCCTAGTGCTAAAGTCGGTGTGCAGCATATAAACTTGATTTTTCCTTCTCTAAAAGAATTTTCTATTAGCTCTCTTTGTTTTTGCATTAATCCAGAATGATGAAATGCAACTCCCTTTTTGACAACCTTGCTTAATTTTTTGCATTGCTCAGTTGGATTAGACAAAACATTTAATATTTTATCTGCAATCTCATCTTCGTTGTTTTTTAAATTAAGTGCAATTTTTTCTGCTAAAGCCTCTGTTCCCTTTTTCGTATTTACAAAAATCAATGCTTGTTTATTTTTATTTAAGGTGTCTATAACCAAATCAATCACTTCTTCATCATTGTTTTTAATATTCAAATTTTCTTTTTTATCAAAAAAATCAATCTTGTTTTCATGCAAAATACCCTCATAAAGTTTTACAGGTCTCCAATCATCTAAAACTAAATTTGCATCCAGCCATTCAGCTAACTCTTCAGGATTCCCAATTGTTGCGGATAAAGCGATTATTTGCAGATTTTTTAATGATCTTCTAAGCATTGTAATCAAAACTTCCAACGTAGGCCCTCTTTCAACATCATTTATCAAATGTATTTCGTCTATTACAATTAATTTAACATCATTAATCCATGGAACATTTCGCCTCATTAAAGAATCCAATTTCTCGCTGGTGCATACTATAAGATCATACTTTGCTAAGTAACTATCATTAGAATCCAAATCACCAATGCTTAAAGCTGCTTTAACCCCTAGCTCAGCATACCTTTTTTTAAAATCATTAAATTTTTCAGTTGCCAAACTTCTTAAAGGAACAACATAGATTACCTTTCCTTGGTTTTCAACTATGCCTTTGATAGCGCAAAGCTCTGCTACTAAGGTTTTTCCGCTAGCTGTGGGAGTGCATATCAATAAATTCTTATTTTCAAACAAGCCAGCATCTATCGCCTTTACCTGGCAAGGTCTTAATTCATCTATCTTCTCTTTCTCTAGAATATTATAAAAATCCTCTGGTATTTTATTTTTTAAGTTAGTTAATTTCATTCTTGCGGTGCTTTTCGTAAAACTTTGATATCTCATCTGTTTTCTCTGGATTAAGAGAATAATGCACTTCTCCTGTTTTCTTTGCAGAAATTATCCATTCGTCCCTTTCTAATTCCTTCAATGCTTGTTTAGTAATTTTATCCCCTCTTAAATGCGAAGGCAATCCATTAAGTATGTTTTCAGTATGCGCCCCGCCCCACTTTTTCCAATTTACTAATTTTCTTATTATTCTTGCCTTGATATCTACTGCAGTTAATCCCATTTATTATAATAAGATTCTATAATTTATAAATATTCCTTACCAATCTGATACAATATTGTCTCAAAATAGAAAGATTTATATATTAGTTTGATTTATCATCTGCATGGAAACAAGATCATTATTTATAGACTTTATGGGAGATTCTCCAACTATAAGGGTAATGGACTATTTACTAACTGAAAGAGAAATAGATTTTTCTATAACAGATATCGCTGAAAATGCGGGAATCGGAAGAGCAACATTGTATAGGATATGGGATTCTTTAATTAAGAACCGTATAATCATTCATACAAGGGATATAGGCAAGGCTAGATTATTCAAGCTGAATATAGAAAACTCAAAAATAAAAAAATTGATTGAGATATATGATATGTTGGTAATAGAAAACTTGAAAAAACATTCTGAAAAACAAGGTGTAAAAGTTGCTGCATAATTTCAAAAAGCATTTATACTTATAATTTCAGTAAGAGTGTTATTTTAACTGCTCATTCAATTTATCCTTATATCTTTTCTGGCAATTATCGCAGACAACTTTGGTTTTATTGTCTTTTTTAATATAAATCCCTTTAATCTTTCCTAAAAACATCTCTTCTATCTTTTCACTGCAAATATCGCATTTCATTATCATAAAAAAGATTTAATGATTTATAAGTCTTTTTAATCAAAACCTTTATTAATTTACATTTTTTATCAAATAAAATGACTCGTCTGGCAATAGTTCAAAAAGAATATTGTAATCCATTAAAATGTGATTATCTATGCATTAAGCTTTGTCCAATAAATCGCGGTGGAGCAGAATGCATTAAAAAAACAGAGAAGGTTGCTGTAGATGAATCTTTATGTAACGGATGCGGGATCTGTTCAAACCGTTGTCAATTCAAAGCAATTCATATAATAAACTTGCCTCAACAGTTGGAAAAACACATTCATAGATTTCAGCCAAATGGCTTTGCATTATATCATCTTCCTACACCTCAAAAAGGAAAAGTAGTTGGCATTCTGGGAAAAAATGGCATAGGAAAAACAACTGCAGTTAAAATTCTCGCAGGATTAATAAAGCCTAATTTAGGTAAAGATGCTTCTTATGAAGAAGTAATAAAATTCTTTAAAGGCTCAGAACTGCAGAAATATTTTGAAAAATTAAAAAACAATGAAATCAAAGTTTCTTATAAGCCTCAGAGAGTTGATGAAATTCCAAAGCAGGTAAAAGGCAGAGTAAAAGACCTTCTAAAAAAAGTTGATGAAAAAAATGGATTAAATAACATAGTAAAAGAACTAGAAATTGAAAACATTTTAAATCATAATGTTGAAAATCTTTCGGGGGGTGAATTGCAGTTAGTTGCTGTAGCTGCTTCAGTTTTAAAAAAAGCTGATATCATAATTTTCGATGAGCCCTCTTCTTACTTGGATATAAAACAGAGACTAAAGCTTGCAAATTTTATAAAATCCCTGGCAAATACCAATACATCTATAATCGTAATTGAGCATGATCTGATTATCTTGGATTATATGACAGACTTAATCCATTTTATGTATGGAAAAGAATCTTGTTATGGAATAGTTTCTCAGCCAAAAGCATCTAAATCTGGAATAAATACTTATTTGGAAGGCTATGCAAAGGAAGAAAACATCCGCTTTAGAGACAAGTCAATAAAATTCCTGTTGAAAGTCCATGAAAAATTGAAAAAAGAAATTACATTGGCCGAATGGCCCTCTTTTTCAAAAAAACTGGATTCTTTTTTATTAGAGGTTAACCAAAGCAAAATAAACAAAGAAGAAGTAATAGGAATAATAGGAAGAAATGCAATAGGCAAAACAACATTTGCAAAAATTCTGTCGGGATTGCTAAAGCCAGATAAAAATGAATTAAACCTAAATCTTAAAATATCCTACAAACCTCAATACTTAGAATCAAGCAACGAATTAGTTTCAGTAGTTCTAAGAAATGCATTAAGCAAGTATAACAATGAACTGATCCAGCCATTAGAACTGGAAAAATTATTATTAAGAAAACTAAATGAGTTGTCTGGCGGAGAATTGCAGAGAGTTGCTATTGCCTTATGCTTGTCTCAAGATGCTGATTTGATATTAATGGATGAGCCATCAGCATTCCTGGATGTAGAGCAAAGATTAGCTCTCTCAAAAATAATTTCAAATATAATTATTCAAAAAAACATCTCAGCTTTGATTATAGACCATGACCTATTGTTTATAGATTATCTTTCAGATAAATTAATGGTATTTGATGGAATCCCTGCAAAACACGGAATTGTTAAGGGAGTTTTCTCAATGGAAGAAGGAATGAATAAACTGCTGAAAGAATTGAACATAACATTAAGGCATGACCAGGAAACTAACCGCCCTAGAATAAATAAAATAGATTCTGTAAAAGATAGAGAGCAAAAAAATTCTAATAAATATTATTACACCTAAAAAATTTATTTAAGGACTTTCCTCTCAAATAATCCAACAGAAGGGTATAGAATTAAATAAGCTTCTTAGAGTTAAATTGTATAGAGAGTAAAATCAAAAAGTTTATATATTAGTTATACATAATATAACTTATGAAAACAATTGAAACAACAGCAAAAAAATGGGGAAACTCAATAGGAATAATTATCCCAAAAGAAGTGATAGATAAAGAGCATATAAAAGAAAATGGAGTAGTAAAGTTTTTAATAATTAGAGAAAGCAGTAGAATCTTAAGAGAAACATTTGGATTAGCTAAAGATAAAATTAAAAAATCAACGCAGCAAATCAAAAATGAACTAAGGGACAAATTATATGATTGAAACTTTCTTTTTTGATTCTTATGCTTTATTTGAAATTATTAAAGGTAATAATAATTATTCAAAATATCTAAATGTTAATATAATAATAACAAAACTAAATCTTTTTGAGTTGTATTATGGTCTTTTAAGAGAAAGTGATGAAAAGATAGCCTCAACAATCTTAAATAAATATATAGAATTTGCTATTGATTTTGATAGAGATATAATCGAACAAGCTGCAAAGTTTAGATTGATGTATCATAAATATAAATTATCCATGACCGATTGTATAGGCTACATTACTGCAATAAAATTAGGGATAAAATTTCTAACAGGGGATATGCAGTTTGAGAACTTACCAAATGTAGAATTTGTTAAATAAATTACTTGACTTTAATTATTATAAGAATATTCAATCAAACTA
>CAZHCT010000018.1:0-13213 GCA_964531355.1 Candidatus Woesearchaeota archaeon
AGAGGTGTTTGAATGAAAAAAATAATTTTAATGTTTTTACTGCTGATTGTTCCTATTGTTATTGCTTCTCCATTGAATGTTACTGTAACCAAAATAACAGACGAGGTTGATGTTGGAGGAAGAGCATTATTTACATTAGCAATAAGAAATGACCAGATAAGAACAGACACTTTTCAAGTTGTAGGAGATGATTTAAGCGTATATCCATTTTCTGATTTTGCATATTCAATACAAACAGACCCCGGAATCATAACAATTAATTCAGGAGAAACAAAAAATGTAAATGTTTCTGTAATTGTAATGGACGATGTCAAGCCAAACAGGTTTTATATAACAAATGTCAAGATATTTTCAGTTTTGTATGATGCAAGAGTAAAAGTTCCTCTGGAATTATATGTTGTTCCTTCTGAAAGCGCTGTCAAGATAACAACAAGCTTCAAGGAATTAATTCCAGGATTAGAAACAGATATTCCTCTAACTTTAGAAAGCAAGGTAGCTATTCCATTAAAATTAGAATTAAAAATAAATTCAGAGATTTTTTCAAAAACAGATAATTTAGAATTAGAGCCATTTGAGGTTAAAACATTAGATATCCCTGTTAAGGTAGATACAAGCACAGCATATGGGGATTATAACTTAATAATTAATTTATACCATGATCAGAAGATAAAAGGGCAGTTAAAAACAACAATTAAGGTATTGGAAAATCCTAATATAAAAGAAGAGAGAATAGTTAAAAATTCATTGTTTTCAAGAGCTATCAAAATTACAAAAACAAACATAGGAAATGTGGAATATGCAACAAGCATTGTTTATCCAGTAACAAGCTTTGAAAGAATGTTTACTTATGCAGATTATAAAAGAAGTGTTTTGAAAACTGAAAACGGATATGACTTAAAATTTGATTTAAGCTTAAAAGCAAATGAATCAAAAACAATTATAATTGTAATTGATTACAAGCCTTTATGGATAGTGATTGTTTTGATTTTGATATTAATTGCTTTATTATATTATTATTTAAGACCTGCAATCAGGATAAGCAAGAAAGCATTTAAATTTAAAAAAGATAAAGATGGGCTTATAGAAATAAAAGTTATGCTGCATGTTAAGAACACATCAACTAAAACTACAAAAGACGTGAAAGTTATTGATTTGCTTCCCAGGATGGTCAAGCCTGTAGCAGAATTTGGAACATTAAAGCCAATCAAGGCTCAAAAGAGTTTGCATGGAATAAGATTTATATGGGAAATTCCTTTATTAGAGAAGCATTCTGAGAGAGTAATAAGCTATGTTATCAAGTCTGCTTTGCCTGTAATTGGAACAATAACATTACCTTCTGCATCTGTTCAATATACTGATGCAAAGGGAAAAGTAATGAATATTATTTCGAATAAAGGGGTTGTTAGTTCTGAATAAAATGGCAGGAAAAACAGCTTTCGGAGTTTTAGGTGTAATCCTTGCTATTTTAGGGGTAATATGGAGCATACCTTTATCCATACAAGGAGATTTTAGTGGGCTTTTCTTTAGCGGAACAATGGTTGTTATAGGCATAGTTTTAATTGCTTTAGCCTTTAGTGATTGAGATGGATACAAAAATAATTTTAAGAAAAAACATATTGGATACAGATTTACAAAAGTATTTACAAGTAGCATCTGTTTCTTCTATCATTGCATTTACTTATTTAATTGGTATTGCAGTAGCTTCATTAACACACCAAATAAACTGGCAAAGTCTTATTGATATTAAGATTTTAAGTATAATATCTATTTTTATTTTTGGATTAAGCTCTTTCTTTCTTATTAGATCTATAATTTTTATAAAAAGGATAACTAAAGCTATTAGAAACTTGGAAAGATTATCTATATAATTTTAAAAACAATATCTTTAAAAATAAATTTTTCTTATTTAATATCAGTTAATATCAGCTCGCGGTAGCTCAATGGTGGAGCTCTCGGCTGTAGATAAATTCGCTATTTTGATAAAGCGTAGGCTGTAGATGAAAAATAGATAGCCGTTACCGAGAGGTTGGGGGTTCAAATCCCCCCCGCGAGATACAACTTAGAGTTCGTTAAAAGAGATATTCAAAAGTGTCCAAGCAGGCAATTATTCTTAGAATTAAGTAGTATTTTTCCTTATATTCTCAATAAAATGATCTTGTTGAAGCAATACCTTTTTATCACAAGCAGTTAATATATGATTAGACATAGAAAAATTAGAGTTCCTTTTCCTATCCGTATAATAGAATAAAATTACCCTGATATCTTTCTCTTTTCTTAAGTTATTCAATATTGGAACAAAATCGGTGTCACATGCAATTAAAATTATAGTTTTTATGTCCCTTTTTATAGGCTCCTCAATCAAATCCATTGTTAGCAAGGTATCAACACCTTTTTGTGTGAATCCATCATCATTTTTTTGCAATCTTCCCTTTCTTACTGTAATTTCTTTATTTAATTTTAATTTAGTTATAAACGAATCATAACCCGCTTTTCTTTTTGCTTCATCTTGAGTTGGAATAGGGCTTTGATATGGCGGAGCGGTATAATAAAATATATGTTCACACCATAAACCTTCTTTTATTGATAAATATTTTGCAAACTTTAAGTAATCTATCTTTATATGTTTCCCTTTACCAAAGTTCTTAGATATTTTAGAAAGATAACCTTCATCAATAAAGACTAATGTCTTTTCGAGATTTATTTTCATTGTGAGAAATGATTTCATCTGACGTCCTATTAAGAACGCCAGGGCTCATACTAAATATTTCTATAAAATACTTATTAATAAACTTATCGTTTTAAAAATAATTTGTTAAAAAAGATAGATTAAAAATCCTAGAAAACCCAAAAAAACAAAATTTATAAACGAACTTTATTTCTCTTAGATTCTGCTCTGGTAGTCTAGTGGCCTAGGATTCGGCCCTGTCACGGCCGCGACCCGAGTTCAAATCTCGGCCAGGGCGGATTTACTATTGTGATATAATAAAAACAGCGAAAAACCGAAAGGCTTTTAAATACATAATTTTGTTAGAAATAACACTTTGAATATATATTTTATATAGCTAAAATCATCTAAAATGTTCAAGTCATCACTCATAATCCTAAAAGTTCATTGTTCTAGTAAAAATTGCATTAATTTATGGCGCAAGCTATAAATTTAAGGGAACTAGAATGATGGACCGGTAGCTCAGCTTGGTTAGAGCATCGCACTTTTAATCATAGAAGAGAAATGCGGTGGCCGCGGGTTCAAAAGAAACTTTTCAAAAAAAGTTTCATAAAGAATGAAAATCCCGTCCGGTCCATTTTTTAATTAAGAGAGAAAAAAAATGACAAAAGAAAAATTTGACATCACAAAACACGTTTTAGTTCCAAAACATATCAAGTTAAATCAAGAGGAAATCAATGAATTACTGCAAAAATACAATGTTTCTTTAAGGCAATTACCAAAAATATCTGTCAAAGATCCAATGTCCAAGCTGCTTGAGGCTAAAATTGGGGATGTCATAAAAATAATAAGAAAAAGCCCGACTGCAGCTCAGTCAGATTTTTTCAGAGTCGTTGTTGAATAAAAATGAACAAGAACATATTAATCAAAAAATATTTTGAAGAGCATTCTTTAGTTGAATCAGACATACAATCATTTGATAATTTTGTTGAAAAAGGAATGCAGGAAATTATCAATGAAATGTCTGATATTATTCCAACTATTATTCCTGAAGAAATAAAGGAATACAAGATAAAATTGGACAAGATATGGGTGACAAAACCGCAGATTACTGAAGCTGATGGAAGCAGAAAAGATGTTTATCCTGTTGAAGCGAGATTAAGAGCATTAACTTATTCTGCCCCTATCAATCTAGAAGTAAGCGCTCATGTTGATGGAGTACAGAGAGAAAGTTTTGTAACTCAAGTGGGAAAATTACCTATAATGGTAAAAAGCAAGTTTTGCAATCTAAATGGATTAAACAGTGATGAACTAATAAAGAAAGGGGAAGACCCTGATGATCCTGGCGGATATTTTATATTGAATGGAAATGAGAGAGTATTGATTACTGTTGAAGATTTAGCTTCAAACAAGATTTTAATAGAAGAAAATAAGATAGGACCTAGCAGATTTACTGCAAAAGTGTTTTCTGAAAGAGGCTCATACAGGATTCCGCACTTAATAGAGCAGATGAAAGATGGAATAATATATATTTCTTTCACAAGATTCAAGAGAGTTCCAGTAATTCCATTAATCAAAGCATTGGGATTAAGAAATGACGAGGAAATAATGAAGTTTATATGCGGAGACAAGCAATATGATGATATTTTTGTCAATTTGTATAATGCAGCTGAGATCAAGAAAGAAGATGATGCATTGGAATTTATTGCAAAGAGGATGGGAATAAACCAGGCAAAAGAAATCAAATTAGAAAAGACAAAAGATTATATGGACAAGTATTTACTGCCTCATTTAGGAATCACATCAAAAGACAGAATATTCAAGGCATATAATTTATGCAAGATAGTAAAGAAATTCTTAATGGCCTCAAAGAAAGAAATTCCTATAGATGACAAGGACCATTACACAAATAAGCAGTTAAAATTGAGCGGAGATCTATTAGCTGATTTATTCAGAGTAAACTTAAGGGCTTTAATCAATGATTTATTATATAATTTCCAGAGATTAGTCAAGAGGGGAAAATTCCATTCAATAAAGATAATCATAAGAGACAAATTATTAACTTCAAGAATAAAGAGCGCAATGGCAACTGGTTCATGGGTTGGAGGAAGAAAAGGAATAAGCCAAAATATAGACAGAACAAATTTTTTAGCTACTTTAAGCCATTTGCAGAGGGTTGTTTCATTATTGAGTTCTACACAGGAGAATTTTGAAGCAAGAGCATTGCACAGCACTCATTGGGGAAGATTAGATCCTATTGAAACTCCTGAAGGAACATCTATCGGATTGAGAAAGAATTTGTCTTTATTATGCAGCATATCGCAAGAGCAATTTTCAGAAGAAAAGATAAAAAAAGTTTTGGAAGGGGCTGGATTAAAACTATTAAAATGACTGATATTTACCTAGATAGGAAATTTATTGGAACTGCAGATAATGCAAATGAATTTATAGAAAAAGTAAAGGAAGAAAGAAGAAAAGCAAGAATACCAACAACTACAAATGTCAGCTATGACAAGAATATGGATCAGATTGAGATAGAGATATGCAGGGGAAGAGCAAGAAGACCATTAATAAGGGTAGAAAATGGAATTTCCAGATTAACAGAAGAGCATTTAATGAGATTAGAGAATAATGAAATAACATGGAAAGATTTGATTAATGATGGAATAGTTGAATATTTGGATGCTACTGAAGAAGAAAGCGCTTTAGTAGGATTATATGAAAATGACTTGACTCCTGAGCATACGCATTTGGAAATAAGCCCTTATGCAATTTTAGGCTTGACAACTTCACTTGTACCTTATGCAAATTTTGGACAGAGCCCGAGAATTTTAATTGGCTCTAAATCGCAGAAGCAAGGCTTGGGATTATATGCTGCTAATTTTCTTTTAAGAATGGATACTGATGTCAGTGTTTTGCAATATCCACAAATACCTATTGTTCATACATTAATGGACGAGCTTATACAATATGAAAAACATCCTTCTGGACAGAATTTTGTAATTGCTGTTATGTGCTATGATGGTTATAATATTGAAGATGCAATCATAGTAAATAAAGGCTCTATTGACAGGGGTCTAGGAAGATCTATTTATTTCAGGCCTTACAATGTTGAAGAATTAAGATATCCTGGGGGATTAGTTGATGAAGTATGCATTCCTAACAAAGAGGTCAGGGGATATAGGTCTGAAAAAGATTATAAATTATTGGAAGATGATGGCATTGTTTATCCTGAAGCAAATGTAAAAGCTGATGATGTTTTAATAGGCAAGATAAGCCCTCCAAGATTTTTGGGAGAGATGGAAGAATTCAGCATTGCAGCAAGCACAAGAAGAGAAAGCTCATCTGCAGCAAGACAAGGAGAAGGCGGAGTTATTGATACTGTAATATTAACTGAGAATGAAGAAGGAAATAGGCTTATCCAAGTCAGGTTAAGAGATCAAAGACTTCCTGAAGTTGGAGACAAGTTTGCAAGCAGACACGGGCAAAAAGGAGTTATTGGATTAATAGTTCCTCAATCAGATATGCCATTTACTGCTTCTGGGATTGTTCCTGATATTATTTTTTCACCGCATTCTATACCTTCAAGAATGACTGTTTCTCATATGATTGAGATTTTAGGAGGAAAGGTTGGAGGACTAGCTGGAAGATATATTGATGGAAGCGCATTTTTAGCAGAGCCTGAAAAAGAATTAAGAAAAGAATTATTAGAATTAGGATTCAGGGAAAATGGAACAGAGAGGATGTATAATGGAGTTACAGGCGAAGAATTCAAGGTAAATATTTATGTTGGCAATATTTATTATCTAAAATTAAAATACATGGTTGCAAACAAGCTGCATGCAAGAGCATCTGGAAGAATACAATTATTAACAAGACAGCCTATTGAAGGAAGAAGCAAAGGCGGAGGATTAAGATTAGGAGAGATGGAGAAGGATTGCTTTGTTGCTCATGGATCAAGTTTATTATTAAAAGAGAGATTTGATTCTGACAAGACAATAGTGCATGTCTGCGAGGAATGCGGAATGCTTGCTGTTTTTGATTCATTTAGAAACAGAAAGTTCTGCCTAAAGTGCGGGTCTAATGTTGAGATTACAGCTATTGAAGTAAGCTATGCATTTAAATTATTATTAGATGAATTAAAGTCTTTATGCATATATCCAAGAATAAAATTAAGGAGCAAATATTAAGATGCCAGAAAGCATATATAAAAAAATTGAATCAATTATATTTGGATTATTCAGCCCAGATGATGTTAAAAAGATGGCTGCTGTTAAATTAGTCACACCTGAATTATATGATAAAGAGGGTTATCCTGTTGATGGTGGTTTAATGGATATTAGATTAGGAGTAATTGATCCTGGATTAAGATGCAAGACTTGCGGAGCTAAATTAAAAGAGTGCACAGGGCATTTTGGACATATAGAATTAGCCAGACCAATAATTCATGTAAAATATGTAAAGCAAATAATGGATGTTTTAAGAGCAACATGCAGCGAGTGCAGCAGGATTTTAATTGATGACAGCAGAATTGACGGGTTAATTGAATCATTAAACAAAGAAGAAAAAGAAAAAACACTTGATGCAAGAAGAAAGAAAATAAATACAATAATACACTTTGCAAGGTCGATTAAGAAATGCCCGCATTGCAAAGCAAAGAAACATGCTATCAAGATTGAAAAGCCAACAACATTTTATGAAGGAGACAAAAGATTAACACCTATAGATGTAAGAATCAAATTTGAAAAAATTCCTGAGAAAGACGCTATTTTATTAGGATTTAATCCAGGTTATGCAAGACCAGAATGGATGATATTAACAATATTGCCAGTTCCTCCTGTAACAATGAGACCTAGCATTACACTGGAAACAGGAGAAAGAAGCGAGGATGATTTAACTCATAAATTAGGAGATATAATAAGAATCAACCAAAGACTTTTTGAAAACATAAATGCTGGAGCGCCTGAAATTATTGTAGAAGATTTATGGGATTTACTGCAATATCATATCACAACTTATTTTGACAATACTATAGCTCAAGTTCCTCCTGCAAGACACAGAAGCGGGCAGCCATTAAAAACATTGACAGAAAGAATCAAAACCAAAGAAGGAAGATTTAGGCATAACTTAGCTGGAAAGAGAGTAAATTATGCTGCAAGAACAGTTATCAGCCCTGATCCAAAAATAAAGCTTAATGAAGTTGGAGTGCCTGAAGAGGTTGCAATGGAGTTAAGCGTTCCAGAAAAAGTAAATGAATGGAATATTAAATGGCTGAAGGAGTTTATTAAGAATGGACCTAAGAAATATCCAGGGGCTAATTATGTTTTAAGGCCTGATAAAAAGAAAAAGCAGATTACTGAAGAGACAACAGAGCAATTGATAGAAGAATTAGAACCAGGCTATATTGTTGAAAGGCATTTACTTGATGGGGATATTGCTATATTCAACAGACAACCAAGCCTGCATAGAATGAGCATAATGGGACATAAGATAAGAGTATTGCCCGGAAAATCTTTTAGATTAAATCCTGCAATAGCATTTCCATATAATGCTGATTTTGATGGCGATGAGATGAACCTGCATGTTCCTCAAACAGAAGAAGCAAGAAGCGAAGCAGAAATATTAATGCAAGTTCAGACACAAATAATGACCCCAAAACACGGGAAAAATGTAATTGGATGTTTGCAGGATGCTATATCTGGAAATTATTTGCTTACAAAAGAAATGAATTTATCAAGAGAAGAAGCAACGCAATTATTAGTTTCAATCGGATTTACTGATTTCAGCTTTAAAAAGAATAATTTAACTGGAAAAGAAATATTTTCAGCTATATTGCCTAAAGACTTTAATTTTATCGGGGAATCCAAAGAAGGCGAGGTTATAATCAAAAATGGAAACTTAATAGAAGGAATTATTGATAAAAATTTGATTGGAGAAGAAGGCGGACTTTTAATCAGGGATTTACACAGGAAATATGAGGATGACAAAACTTTAGAATTATTAGAAAGAATTTTCAGATTGGGAATAGGCGCTTTGATGATCAGGGGTTTCAGCATAAAGATAGATGATTTAGATTTGGATGAAAAGGTTATAGAAGGAATTAATCAATTTATCATAGAAGCTGAAAAAGGCGTTCAACAGCTAATTCAAGAATATGAAAGGGGAGAAATAGAAGCGCTGCCTGGAAAAACTGTAAAAGAAACTTTAGAAGCCAGAATATTGAATTTATTAAACAAGACAAGAAATAAGATTGGATTATTAATAAATGAAAATGTAAAAATGGCAAATCCATTGATAATAATGTCCAAATCAGGAGCCAGGGGAAGCATATTAAATCTAGTTCAGATGAGCGCTTTAGTCGGGCAGCAAGCATTAAGAGGAAGAAGAATAGAAAAAGGATATAATGACAGAACATTGTCTTTATTCAAAAAAAATGATTTAGGAACTGAAGCACATGGCTTTATCAAGGGCAGCTTTAAAACCGGATTAAGCCCTGTAGAATTTTTCTTTGGGTCAATGACTGGAAGAGATGCTATGATGGATACTGCATTGAGAACACCTAAATCAGGATATTTATACAGAAGACTAGCAAATGCATTGCAGGACATGAAGGTTGAATATGACAGCACTGTAAGAGATGCCAATAAGAGCATTGTGCAATTCAGCTATGGAGAGGATGGAATGGATGTTTCAAAAACAGAAGCTGGAACCATTGATGTTAAAAAAGCTATAAAGGATATAACTGCTTAAAATGAAAGACTTAATCAAAAATTATGAAGAAAAAATTCCGAGGAAACTTTTGGAAGAGTTTGACAAAGAAGTAGAAGAAAAGAAAATAACAAAAAAACATGCAGAAGAAGCATTAGAGGATATAAAGAAAAAATATGAGCATGCAAAGATAAGCCCGGGAGAAGCAATCGGAATCATCACTGCTGAAAGCTTTGGAGAACCGAGCACGCAGATGTCCATTCAAAAAGATGAAAAAATAATAGTTAAAATTGATGATAAGATAAAGATTATTGAGATAGGAAAGTTTGTTGATGGATTAATTGGATTAAAAGGTTCTTTAAATATTAATGAAGATTCTGAAATACTTCCTTTAAATGATTTAGAGATGTATGTTCCTAGCTTGAATCAAGAAGAAAAAGTTGAATGGAAAAGAGTAATTGAGTGCAGCAGGCATAAACCCAATAAAAAATTAATGAAAATTATAACTGCTTCAGGCAGAGAAATAACCAGTACAGATAATCACTCATTTGTAACAAGGGTTAATAATTCTGTTGTACCCATAAAGGGAACTGAATTAAAGATAGGAAACAGAATTCCAGTTGTTCAATATCTGCCTGTAGAAAACAGCAAGATGATTGATGTCAAGGAATTTATGCAAGAGGATTACATTTTTGAGAATGAAGATGGAGATTTAGAAAGCAAGTATAATGCAAAAAAGATTCCTGGAACTATTGAATTAAACAAAAAGACTGGATGGTTTATCGGAGCTTATTTATCAGAGGGATCTTCAAACAGCGGCAGTGTTAATATTTTAAATATCAATGATAATTACATGAATAATGCCAAGATATTTGTTAATGGAATTGGCTTGGATTATAAAGAGGATTTTTACCATAGAGGATTTGCTGAAAGCAGAGACTTGAAGATTAATTCCAGCTTGTTAGCTAGGTTTGTTATTGGATCATGCGGTCAAGGTTCAAGCTTTAAACATGTTCCAGATTTTGCCTATAATGCAAGCAATGAATTTGTTTCTGGATTATTAAGGGGTTATTTTGACGGAGATGGTAATTTTCATGTTGACAAGAAGATGATAAGAGCTTCTTCAAATTCAAAAGAGTTGATTGATGGAATAGCTTTGTTATTATCAAGATTCAAGATATTTTCATTTAAAATTAAAGACAAAAGAGGGCAATATTGGCTATTAATACCCTATAAGTATGCTCCATTATTTTTATTAAATATTGGTTCTGATATTGAGCATAAAAGAACTGCCTTGGAAAAATTAGCTGAGAAATCCAAAGAATTCTGGAATGAAAAATCTGTTGATTATACTGATATAATATCTGGTTTTGGAGATTTGTTTTACAAAGCTGCCAAGAAACTCAATTATCCAACAAGATACATCAATAACTTTACAAAAAGGCAAAAGATAGGAAGAACAGCCTTATTTAGATATATCAAAATATTTGAAGAATTAGCTGAAAAGAAAAATATTAACATTAAAGAAGAGATTGGTATAATGAATAGGATGTTTAATTCTGATATTGTATGGGATGAGATAGTTAAAATAGAGCATGTTGAGCATAAGCATGAATATGTTTATGATCTAAGCGTTCCAGGTTTAGAAACTTTTACAACTGCAGAAGGAATTATAACGCATAACACATTAAATGTATTCCATCTAGCTGGAGTAGCTGAGGTTAATGTTACTGTTGGATTGCCAAGATTAATTGAGATATTTGATGCAAGAAAAGATATTTCAACACCATTAATGGAGATTTATATTGATAAAGAGCATAATAAAGATATAAAAGAAGTAAGAAAGATAGCTGCTCAGATAAAAGAAACTAGATTAGCTGAAGTAGTTTCTGAATTTTCAATTAATTTAGCTGCCTTGCAGATTGAAATAGAAGTGGATAAAAAAAGACTGCAGGATATTGGCGTAACAGAAAAAACACTAGTTGAGATATTAACAAAGAATTTGAAAGATGTAAGCGTGAGATCTGGAAACAAGATTGTTTTAAAACCAAAAAGCAATGAAAATGAATTATTGGAATTGTATAAATTAAAAGAAAAAGCAAAGGAAATATTTATCAGGGGAGTAAAAGGAATCACTCAGGTATTGCCAATCAAGAAAGACAACGAATTTATAATAATAACTTACGGCTCTAACCTCAAAGATGTTTTAGAAATCAAAGAAGTAGATGCAACAAAAACAATAACCAATGATATTTATGAGGTATTAAGTGTTTTAGGAATTGAAGCTGCCAGGCAAATAATAATAAATGAATCAAATAAAGTTATTGAAGACCAAGGATTGGATGTGGATATAAGGCATATATTATTTATTTCAGATGTCATGACAACAACCGGAGAGATAAGGGGAATTACAAGAAGCGGAATTACAGGGGAAAAGGAAAGCGTATTGGCAAGAGCAAGCTTTGAAACTCCTGTAAAGCATATTATTAATGCATCTTTGCTTGGAGAAAGAGACCAGCTTAATTCTGTAATTGAGAATGTAATGGTAAACCAGCCTGTTCCTTTGGGCACTGGATTGCCGGATTTAGTTGCCAAGATGAAAAAGGAAGAAAAGAAAAAATAAAAAGATTTATTAATGGGTTATAATAAGTTCTTGAAAATGACAATAGCAGACTTGAAAAAAGCATTGAAAGAGAAAAAAGTTATTTTTGGAACAAATGAAATAGTAAAGCAGCTTAAAGCAGGAAAACTTGCAAAGGTTTTTATTGCAGGAAACTGCCCTGAAAAGATCAAAAACGATGTTTTATATTATTCAAAGCTGGCTAAAGTTGAAATTGATCAATTAGAGGAAGCTAATGATGAAATTGCAATAATATGCAAAAAGCCTTTTTCAATAACTGTTTTGGGGTATTAATTTTAAAATGCAGATAAAATTCAATATAGAAACAATAGGTTTTATTAATTCTTTTGAATCTTTAACAAATACCCATGTAAAGGACTGCTACATCAATAATAAGGAAAATGTTGTTTTTGTTGTTGGTGTAGGAGAAGCTGGAAAAGCAATTGGCAAAAATGGCGTTAATGTCAAGAATATGAGTGATAAGCTTAAAAAAGTTGTAAAAATAATTGAATTTAATCCTGATCCTGCAAGATTTGTAGAGAATGCAATTTATCCCTTGAAATGCATAATAACATTGGAAGAAGGTGTAATTAATATTAAAGCAGGAGATACTAAAACAAAAGGATTGTTAATAGGCAGAGAGCAGCAAAATTTGAATGAGCTGAAAGAATTAGTTTCTAAATATTTTAAGATGGATGTCAAGGTTTTGTAGTGTATTATTAAGTAATAATTAGGGGTCTGGAAATCTATTATAGTTTTGTTAGGATACATCAAGCTCCAGATAAAACATTATAAGAAAAGGCTATGCCTTTGTTAGATTTAAGAATCAATGAGGGTTAAGTTTAATTGGATAAGTAAAACATCAACCGCGCAAAAAGCATTAAAAAAAGATTATAACCGCGCAAAATCGTATTTTATCTACATATTTAGGCATTTAAGCTCGATAGCAACCGCGCAAAATCGTATCTACTTAGCTTTCTGAAGTTAACCGACGATAAACAATTTTTAATGTTTTTATCTCAGCGACGATATCGCTTCATAATACTAAGTAATTACACAGAATAAAAAGCTTTATAAATCATAAATCGAATTAGAAAATATTCTTTATTTTGGAGAAAAAATGGGATTAATGTCTGGAAAAAAATTAAAGGAAAGAAGAAAAAAGTTCAGATGGAGCGATGAACTTTATAAGAAAAGAGTTTTAAGATTAAGACAAAAAT
>CAZHCT010000019.1:0-12040 GCA_964531355.1 Candidatus Woesearchaeota archaeon
TTAGAAATAGAAGTCTTTTTAAAACTTTTTATTGATGTGCATTAATAAACTGTAAAATTAATTCCCCACAAGCACCATTTACTAAATCAACACATTTATTTAAAGAAATTTCTAAATCACTTGCAAGTCTTCTTAATTCTTGTTTATTAAGTTTATCGAGATAATTTGTATTTATTGCTCTTTCAACAGCATAACTTTCTCTAAGTGTTAGCATAGATGGTATCGACCTATCTTGTGATTGCAGATACTCTATCATTTCTTTTCTAGTAATCATATCTACCAACTACTCCAATCAAATATATAAACATTTCCGTTAGCCTCCCTGCTTGTCTGTTAAGAACCCAGAGATAGCCTAGTCCTTCACAGCATTTTTCTATAATCTATGGAGAATATCAAAGAGATAAGGATTTTGTTCAGCAAGGCTTAAACTAGGCATTAACAAGAAAAAATAAAAGGGGAAGAATAAAAATTAAAAAATGTTTAATTCAATTCCCCAAATTATCTTGTTTGGTTCTTTTGTTATTTTATTTCACCTTTGATCAAGATATGGACGAAAATATTTGAAATGGCTGGTATATTGGTAACGTTCAATGATTGAGTCTATAGAGTCTTTGATTGAAAGTCCATGGGACACAGCATTAAGTTTAATCTCTACGTCATTAATATCGACATTTAAAATTCCTGAGACAACACCCACAAGGCCCACGATGTTATTTTTGCTAGCATAATCTCTAAGATTTCTAATTTTTGTTACAATATTTTCAGCACAACAAACTTGTTCATTACGATTTAGTTCTTTGGAATATGGCATATTAAGATCTATTTCCATTAAAGATCTCACAAGGGTTCCTCCAAGCGTCTCGTTAAACTTTTCTGGTAACTCATATCTATTTTGTTCCTGATTCTCAGTTGATTGTTTTTTCATTTTCTTTTTCCTCCTTGTGTTTTAAGTCCACCCGACTTTTATCTAATTTGTTATGAGATAGTAATAACATACCTTCTTTTATATATTATCTCCCACTTGGTGAGGTGTAAATAGAAAGTTTTATATAGCTTTAAGTTTTATTCTGATTATGAATGAGCAATTATTGGCAGAAATTGGACTTACCAAAGGGGAAATTAAGGTGTATTTAACACTTTTAAAATTAGGTGAAACTACAACAGGCAAAATAATAGAAGAAGCTCAAATTTCTAGCGGAAAGATTTACGAGATTTTAGAAAAGCTTATCCGAAAAGGGTTGGCAAGCTTTATAATAAAAGAGAAAACAAAATATTTCAGTGCTGCTTCTCCAAATAGGATTTTAGATTACTTGCATGAAAAAGAGAAAATTATTGAAGAAAAAGAGCAAGAACTTCTGAAAGAATTACCATTACTTTTATCTATTGAGAAAGTTGGGAAAAAAGAATATGAAACAAGCCTTTTTAAGGGATTTAAAGGAATACAAACAGCGATTTTTGAAGCTTTAGAAGATTTAACTGAAAAAGATGATATTCTTGCTATGGGAATAATCTCTTATAAAAAAGAGCAATATAATATATTGTGGCAAAGATGGCATAAAGAAAGAATAAACAAGAAAATAATCTGCAAAGTAATATTTTCTGATAAAAATACGGATTATTATAAAGCTTTCAAGAAAATGAAATTTACAGAAGTTAAATTCCTGCAAGGCATCACCCCTTCAGCAATTGACATAATTGGAAAAAGAGTTCTGATCTTTACTTATGGGGAAGAAGCATCTTGTTTATCAATAAAAAATCC
Organism: Candidatus Woesearchaeota archaeon; assembly: GCA_964531355.1. GTDB lineage: Archaea > Nanobdellota > Nanobdellia > SCGC-AAA011-G17 > CAZHCT01 > CAZHCT01. Next base: position 1,760 of record CAZHCT010000019.1, read on the forward strand.
AGAGATAGCACAATCATTTAAAACATTCTTTGAAACAATGTGGGGAATAGCTAAAAAATAAAAATGGAAGAAACTCTATTTATTCATTATTTGGAATTACCAGAAGATATTTTTATTAGCTTGAAAGATGATTTTCATAAAAGATTTTGTTTTACAATTCAGAATAAAATAAATCATAAATTTAAGAATTGTTTTCATAAAATTCTTAAATGTCCAGAATGGCATGCAAAAAGATTATTTAACAAAGAAATTAGATTTACGATAAAAGAACTAGAAATATTAAGAAAATTTACTGAATTTTCAAAAGAAGAGGTTGAAGAAAATATAGAGACTATTGGAAATAAAGAAGATGGAACAATTATTAAAAATCCTAAATTTCCATTTCATTTAAAAGATATTTTTTATATTGCTTCGCATTTAATATTTGATGGCTCTTTTAGATTTAAAAAAGGCGGTTACTTCTTTGCTTACGAACCAAGTCTTGTTGATTATCATAAAGAGAGATTAAGCAAGTTTGGAGATGTTCCAACGAATTTACTCGAAAAAGAAAATCAATTATACTTTTCATATACTTTAGGGTATATTGCCTCTAAAATTCTTGAGATTGAAAGTTTTAAGTCAATGAAATGTTGTTTATCAAATAAATTTAAGAGTTTAGCTAAAGAAAATAAGATTTTGGCTGATGAAATAGTTAAGGCTTTAATTATTGATGAAGCTTATGTTGAGGATAAGATAGAAGCAGAGTTATGTAATGAACAATTAGTTAAAGACCTTTATGAAATAATCTCTACTTATTACAAACTAACTAAATTATCTTTCAGAAAAAGATATATATACTTTAAAAAAAATCCTGCTTGGAATCATTTTTCTAGTAGCTGGAAATTTGGTTTTAGTGCAAAAAGTTTTAGAGATTTAAATAATTCAATCTCCCCTTTACCGATAGACTATAAGGAAGAAAATTTAAAATTCTTAGTTAAAAGACAGAATACTAACACACATAGAAAAACAAACGAAACTAAAAAATTAATAGTAAAATCCTTATTTGAAAATCCCAAAACGATAATGGAATTAGCAAAGGAATTATGTGTAAAGCAGACATCAATTATAGGACATTTAAATGGTCATCCGACTTATAGAGATTCTTTAATTAATCTTGGTATAGTTACTAGGATTGGTGAAAAGATATTAAGAAGAGGAGGTTATGCTAAAGTAGGAATTTATGGAATAAAAGATGTTGAAAAGGCGAAAGATTTTATTAATAATTAATCACTAATAAGTAACTATACCCTACGTCCCCTTTTTCCCCCGGATTTTTTACATCCTCCATGTGCTATGGTTGTAATGTCTTCTATAATGCCTATTTTTAAACCTGCTCTTGCCAATGCTCTTATAGCAGCTTGCGCTCCAGGTCCAGGCGAATGTGGTCCTTGATGACCACCGGGAGCTTTAATCTTTATATGTATAGCATTTATTCCTTTTTCAAGGCATTCTTCTGCTGCTTTTCTTGCTGCTCCCATTGCGGCTGTAGGAGAACTTTCTAATCTATCTGCTTTTACCATCATACCACCAGATGCTTTTGCAATCGTCTCTGTCCCAGTTAGATCTGTCAAATGAATAATCGTGTTGTTATAACTAGAATAAATATGCGCAACTCCCCATCTTAATTTTTCACTCATTTTTCTTTCCTTTTCCTAGTTCTTTTTGGTTTTTCCTCTTTTGCAGGAATAGTTAATTGAGTTTTAACTTCCTGTTTTTCTTTTATTCTTTCCGGATGCTCAATATTGCTTAATTTTGACTTTGGAGAAAACTGAATTTTATCTTCTTCATTTTTTAAGACAAGATAAGACGGGATAGTAACTTTTTTGTTATTCACTAAAATATGGCCATGAACAATAAACTGCCTTGATTGAGTAATTGTTTTTGCCAGGGCTTTTCTCAAAACTTGCGTCTGCAATCTTCTCTCAAATAATTTTTCAGATGTTAATGCAAGAATATCCTCGAGTTTTGCATTTTCGTTTATTAATCCCAAAGATACAAGCCTGTTAACCAACTGTTTTGTCTCCAATTCTGACTGCCTTGTTTTTAAAGCTGTTAATTTTTTTGCCTGAGACTTGGATTTTCTTAATAATGATTCTGCTCTCCAAATTTCTGATTTTCTCTTAAAACCATAATTTTTAATATATTCTTTTTCTTTTTCTATTCTAGAAGACTGCCAGGGATGCGTTGGTGGTATGAATTTTCTTCTGATTCTCTTCATTTTTTGTTCTCTTTAGATTTTTCTTGTTTTGCTAATTTAGATTCTTTTTTCTTTACTCCCAATGAAGTGCCTTTTCTGAAGTGAGCTCTTGTTCTCTGGCCTCTAACTGGCTGGCCCATTGCATGCCTTACACCTTTATAGGATTTTATTTTCTTTAATTTTTTAATATCAAATTCTGTTCTTAATTTCAGATCTGAGCCAACTAAATGAGCATCTATTCCTGTGTCAAAGTCTTTTCTTCTATTTAATAACCATGATGGAATATTAAATTTTAATGGATTTTTTGTTATTTCTTCTATTTTTTTAATTTCTTCAGGATTTAATGAACCAACCTGCCTATTTTTATCAAGATTTAATACATTGCATATTGCATTTGAGAAACTATAACTGATTCCTCTTATACCTCTCAAGGCAAGATGAACTTTTTTGGTTCCGACTAAATCAGCATTGCAAATTCTTATAATCTGTTTTATATTTTCCATCTTTGTTTAAGTTACCTAAAAAGTCTTTAAAAAGATTTGGTTTTAGAGAAAATTTACACTTTTAAATGTTCTTGTTTTTTTCCGCTATTCTTTTACTAACAATTTCAAAAATCTCTTCAATTTTAGTTATAAACTCATCAGCATCATTTAAAGATGTTTTAGCCATTTCTCTTGTTATTGAAGGGGTTGCATCATATTGAGCAGTCTCTCTTTTTGTTTTTGTTTGTATTAATTTAGTAATAAGCTCTTCGCTAATTGCATATGCTTTGACGAGCTTATGAAGGTCTTTTGATTCTAGACTCTTGTTTTCATTAACATAGTGATGCTCGAGAATAGTTATTGTTGCTGCATGACTTTTTGATTTAAAGCCCAGCTTTGCTAATGCTGCAAGAGCAGATGTGTACATAGAATAATAAGAAACAATAATAACCCAATCATACATCTCAAAATCATGACTGAGATTAAGCAATTTTCTCATGCCTTCTTGTTCAGAAATTTTGAAGAGGAGATTGGCAACAGCAAAATTCTTTCTTGCTTTTTCCAAAAATGGCTTTTCAAGTTTTTTATGTTCCTCATCTTTGGAAATCTGTTCTTTTTTCAAGTATCCATCAATTTTTCTCTTTAATACCTCACTTCTATCTTTCATTCTATAATCCTCCAAAATAACTCATGCCCATATAAAGAAATTCCAGATTCTTTTACTTCTTTACCGACGTTTAATTCTTTCGATTTTAACATCTTCCTAAATTCTTCAATATCTGTGATTAATGGGCTTATTTTTATATTATGTGAGTATTGATAACTTGCGCATTCTCTCTCTATTATTTCTCTTAAAGATTTATCTTTTAAATTACTTACTATAAACAAGAGATCAATATCCGATTGTTTTGATGCTGTTCCTTTTGCATAGCTTCCAAATAAAACAACTGAATGTATCTCGGAAATAAACTTTTCTGTTAGTTTTGAGATTAAATTATCTATTATTCTTAGTTTTGGATTTTCTTTATAGAGTTCTTCTTTTTTTAGCATATCAAAAGATTCTAGAAGGTGCCTTGTTTTTGGACTAGAAAAATTTAGTTTGCATTGCTTAGCGCTTCCTATTTTTTCTATTTGCATAATTCCTTCGTTTTCCATTTCGCTTATATGATTATAAGCGGGGCGATAGCCGATTTTAAGCTGTTTGGATATTTCTAAAATAGTTAAACCTTTACATAAATCTTTTCTCATTAGCCCTATAATCTTAAGCAATGTTTTCTGTCTCATTATGTTATTCACTTAATGAATAATGTTATTCACTTTAGTATTTAAGCTTTTCGGTCGTTTGCATTGGATTACACATCGACAAACAAATGGTATTTTTCCCTGCCTTCTATTTCATGGGTAATTCTCTTGATTATTGCTTTTACAGGGTCTGGCATTAATTTTACTCTTTCCTTTATGTCTGAGAAACTTTCAAATAACTTTTTATCACGCTCTTCCAATATCTGCCACATGTGTTTTTTTCCCAATCCTGGAAGAAGTTCTAACTGATGCTCTCTAATGTTTATTGGCTGGGCTTTATTGAAAAAATCAACAAATTTAGATTCATTGGAAATAACTATTTTTTCTATTGCATTTTCCAGCTCAAATTTTGCTGTCTGGGTTAATTTTTCAGAAGGAATTTTCTCGATTATATGGTGTATTTCATCTCGCTTGCCTTCACCGATATAAACTTCCTTGCCTGGCTGAAGAAAAACCCCTTTTTTAGGCACTAATTCCAGCAATATAAAATGATTTTTTCCCATAGCTTGAGCTATCGCTGTCTTTAAATGCAGTGGTTTTTTGTCGAACGGATATCCATTTGGCAAAAAGTCTAGCACTACTACGTATTCTTCTTTTACTATGGGCTTCATTTTTTTTGTTTTTTAATTTATACATTTTTGATAATCTCTAGTATTTTTTGCAAGTCTTCCTGCTTTAATGTAAGGTTTTCTGATGCGAATATTATCTTTAAACTATCAATGTCTTCTGGCATTAAATCTATCAGTTTTGCTATGTGCTTGTCTTTTATTCTTGAAATATTCAGTTCCTGGACCTTTTTCTTTATCTCTTCTGCTTGTTTTTTGCTTATTTTTGCAAATTTATCTAAATACTCCATTGTTTTTAATGCTTTTGAATTTAATGTTTTATCTCGTTTTTTGATTTCTTCTAGTTTTTCCTTTAGCTCAATTGGGCTTAAAGGTGTTTCGTTTTTTATTATTATTTCTGCCATTTTATAGCCTCTTTAAATGAATTGGATGAACTATTAATGTTTTTCTTTTTCCTTTGTCATTTATTTCCACTTCATAACATTTACCGCGCTTTGCTTTTATCAATCCTGAAAGCCCATGAAATCTTGGAAAATACATGCCTTTTTGAATTGAGGTGTTTGCTTTTAAGGAGACTCTTTCCCCGATTTTGAATATTTTAAAATATTGAGGAATAGATATTTTTCCTTTTTCACTCATATGCTTTTTAAGCTTATGCCGAGTTTTTCTTCTTAAACCGCCTATTCGTTTTGTCATTTTATAAAGAATTTGAATTTGATTTATAAAGCTTTTGTTAAGTTGTCCAAGGCTTGGTTTAGAGCATAGAACAGGTTTTTGTCTGAGGAACTTGCTTTTGTCTCTTTACTGTCTTCGGTTAATATTGCTTCTACATTAGATTCATCATTTGTTGTCAAAACCAGCTTTAATTCCTGGAAAGCATGTTTTTCTGAAATCTTTTTAGCATAATTTCCAACTACTTTTTTGACTACTACAAGCTTTATTGGATCTAAGTTTTCAAAGTTTTCAAGTTTTATATTTCCACCGAGCTCTATCATAAGATTATAATAGTTTAATTGTTTATAAGATTTTTGCTTTTTTTGAAGAGAAAGTTTAATAAATAAGTTCATGCTATTATATATAAAATGTTCAAGTTTTTCAAGAAAAAAGATGAAGAAGCAGAATTAAAGTATTATGAGAATTTAGAGAACAAGCAAAGAAATGAGCCTGTTGAGATGAAAAGCATTGTTGAAGACAAGCCATTAACTGTTGAAGAAAAATATTTAAGAGAAGCAGAGGGATTTATGAGAGAAGGGGATATTCTAGAAGCAAGAAGATCTATCAGATATGCAAAATTATCTGCTAAAAGAACTGGCGCAAAGATTAATGACAGAATAAGGCAGATTGAAGGGATGGAGCATTAAGATGGTATTTGTGAATCTAAAAGAAGATGTAAAAGCTGAGACTTTAGAAAAGGTTTTATTGAATACTGCTAAGGTTTTAGGCTTCAGGGCAATTAGCATAGATAAATTTGAAAAGGAATATAATTTAGGTTCTGTTAAAGAAGTTGACAAATATCAATCTACAGAGATAATTTTATTAAAACCAAAACCAATTGAGCCTAAATATGGTTTGTTAACTAAAGTGATGCGTTTTTTTAAACAAGATAAAATACAAACAACAACAGAAGCATGGAAAGAGAGCATAAAATTACGCTTGTATAAAGACCGGAGAAATGTTGATCATTTTGTAATAGATCCTATAAATGAAACTCAAGAGGGAGTTAAACAATACTTAAGCAGGGTTTCTATATACTTAGATAGGATTCAATAAATTATTTTTGACATATAAACTCCATCTTTTTTATAACCTAATCTTTTATAGTATTCTTTTGCGCCTATTCCAGATATAACCAATAATTTTTTAATATCATAATCTTTTGAAATATTTTCAGCTTCTAATAATAATTTTTTGCCTAAACCTTGATGCTGTATTATTCCTTTTTTTCCTAATTGCGTTAAAGGTCCATAAACATGCAATTCTCTAATACCAGCAGAATTTTTTGTTATTTCTTTTCTAAATGGCTTGTATGGAATTCTCAATCTTAAAAATCCTAATAATAAATCATTTTTTGTATCTTCAGCTGAGAGAAAAATTTCTGTTCCATTGTTTGCTTGATATTCCTGCTTTAATATTTTTATTTTTTCTATGTTGATTGCGTTGTTTTTAGGCTCTCTACATCTTATACAGTTGCATTTAATGTTTTTTTCTTGCATTAGTTCATGAACATACTGCCTTAGGTTTGTTCTATCTATACCTGCAGTTGTAACTTTCGTTGGAATGTCGCGATTAATCCTATGGATACGGCAATATTCAGGAATATATTTTTTGACTTCTAATATAATCTCGGCAATTTTTTCTGTTGTCATTGGCTTAAACTTACCTAATTTCCATAATTTATATAATCTAGTTCCAGGTAAAACTAAACAAGGATATATTTTTAATGCATCTGGCTTAAAATCGGGGTTTGAAAATAATTCCTTGAACATTAAAACATCTTTTTCATCTGTTGAATAAGGCAAATCAAGCATAATGTGATAACAGCATTTTAAAAATGAATCTTTTAAAAGTTGAGTAGCTGCAATTGAATCTTGAAGAGAATGAGCGCGATTAATCTTTTTTAATATATCATTGTAAACTGTTTGAACTCCCAATTCGACTCTTGTTGTTCCTAATTTAAGCATCTGGTTTATATGAATTTTTTTGCAATAATCAGGGCGAGTTTCAATGCATAATGCAATATCTTTTATTTTTGAAGTTTCATTTCTTTTCTGCTCTTTTTCCAATGAAGATTTTGCTTTTAGCTTTAGAATTTTTTCATGCAAATGATTTATTCTTGATTTATCATGTATATCTTCTGATGGAAGTTCAAAGAAATCATTGAATTTTTTAAAATTAAATTTGTTTTTATAGAATAAAGAGGAAAAGTCATTTAGAGCTTTAAAGCAATAAGTTATAAATTGTTCTTGATAAATTTTATTAAAACTCGGAAAAGTTCCACCCATCACAATTAATTCAACTTTTTCAGGTATTTGGTTTAATAATGTATATTGCTCCAATCTGTTGAATATCTGCAAGTAGGGATCAAACTTGTTTCTTATTGCCCTTAATGCAGCTGGTTCTTTTCCCGTATAGGATTGGGGGATATTGCCAAAAATTGATTTAGGACCACCGGGACAATAAATGCATTTTCCATGCTTGCAAGCAATCGGCTTTGTCATTACTGCAATTGGAGCTACTCCTGAAAGTGTTCTTTGAGGCTTTATTTTTAGATTTTTGTTTTTAAGATATAATAGAATCTGAATTAAAGAAGGAAATTGTTTTGGGGTGTAAATCTTGCATAATTCATCCCTTAATTTTAATATTTCCTTGTCTGTCTTGAGATTTTTTTCTTTAACCTGTTCAATAAGTTTTTTAAAAAATATATCCATAAAATATCAATGCATAAAAAGGTTTAAATAGGTTTTTATGCAATACAGTAGAGATGAAGCATAATTATGATATAATAATAATTGGAGGAGGCGTAGCTGGTTATTCTACTGCGATTTATGCTGGGAGATTTAATCTTAAGACATTGATTATTGCCAAGAGATATGGCGGATTATTGCAGCATACTCATGTAGTTGAGAATTATCCTGGTTATCGCTCTATTTCAGGCTATGAACTAGTGAAAAAGTTTGAAGAGCATGTTAAAGATTATAATGTAGATTTAGTCGAAGAAGAAGCAATCAAAATTGAAAAAAAAGGAATGAAATTTATTGTCAAAACAAACAAGAATAAATATATTGGAAAAACAATTGTCTTTGCAACAGGCAGCGAGAGAAAAAGATTGAATATTAAAGGGGAGAAGAAATTTTTTTCTCATGGATTGTCTTACTGCGCATTATGCGATTCACCTGTATACAGGAATAAAATTGTAGGAGTAATTGGGGGAAGCGATTCAGCAGCCAAAGAATCTTTATTATTATCAGAATATGCAAAGAAGGTTTATATTATTTACAGAAAGGAAAAGATGAGAGCAGAGCCAATAAACATAGAGAGAATAAAAAATAACCAAAAAATCAAAATAATCAATAATACAAATGTTTTAGAGATAAAAGGGGATAAGTTTGTTGAGAGCATTGTTTTGGATAAAGCTTATAACAAAAGCAGGGAATTGAAATTAGATGGTTTGTTTGTTGAAATAGGGCATATATTGCAATCAGAATTAGCTAAAAAATTGAGGATTAAGCTAAACAAGGAAGGAGAGATAATAATTGACAAGAATTCAAAGACAAACTTAGAGGGGGTATATGCTGCAGGCGATGTTACTAATACTGAATTCAAGCAAGCTATTACAGGAGCAGCGCAGGGAGTTACTGCTGCATTCAGCATTTATAATTTTCTGAAGAAAGAGCGTTAAATCCATAATCTTTAAAAATGTGGATTCTACAAGCATATTGCGGACTAGGTTGGAGTATTAGCCCTACTCTGTTACTGTAAACGGGCTTCATGACAGAACCGAAGCTTGAAAGGCGGTATAATCTATGATTATTAGCCTTAGCATGTACAAAGAAGCTTTGTCCTTCAGGGTTGATATCTTTACGAACTCGATGAGGATAGGAATATTGCAATCGTAAGTATTGATATTGGCGCTTGAGGGGTAACAGAGTGGAGGAAGTGCTGAGGATTACTAATAATTGCGGTTTATATCCACTTTTGAGCGTGTCTGCATCTATATCTTTTACTATGGAAATGTTTTTATATTCTAAGCATTCTTTGAAACAAATGTCAGTAATAACAGTCAATCCATTAAAAGAAGAGAATATTCCGTTTGTTTTAGATAATATAAAATATCATGAGGAATATCCTTCTCAACTACTCTTAAAACTAGAGCAAACAGGAAATTATGTTAGAATAGCTTTAATAGCAAAATATAAACAGGGTTATAGGCATTGTGGTTTAGGTTCTTATTCTCCTCTCTGTAGTTTTGCTTCACAAGAACAATTTGATGAGTTAAAGAAAGAAACAATAAAGAGGGCTAAGGAATTTTATGAAAAAACATTAGAGATACTTCATAAGGGAAATTATGAACTTCATATTTATGATGATGGGGAATTGGAGCTGAGAATAAATGGAAAACTATGGAAAGTTCAGTATCCTGAAAATTTGGTAACCCTTACATCATAAATTTATTTCACTCCAATTGTTCTTTCTAATTCCTCTTTTATAGGAGTTAACTGCTTTAAAACCAAAGAATACATTCTTTTGATTATTAAAGAATAAGTTGCTTCTTTTAAAGGACCTGTACAATAATCAAGAAGATTTGGAATTTTATCTATTGTATTTATTTCATTTTTTGGAATTTTGCATGACATTTCTTTTCCTTCCAAAAGTTTTATTGTGTCTACATCTGCGCCTTCTGCAAGTTTTAACAGCTTAATATTCAATAAACATTCTTTTCCAAAAGACCAATCAATTTTATAAATGTAGATATTATTGTTTTTGCTTGAGGTAAATTCTGACCTCTGGCATTTAAGAATTGCAGAATCAAAACATTCTTTTGTTTTGCAGTCTTTTTTATAGAGCATTAAAAAACCAGATATTAGAATTAATATTATTATGACTATTATTGTTATCACATACTCTTTTTTCATAAAAAAGAAAAAGGAAAAGATATTTAAAATACTTTCTATGCCTGCAGATCTGAGTTTGTAAG
>CAZHCT010000019.1:12140-13199 GCA_964531355.1 Candidatus Woesearchaeota archaeon
TCCATTTTTATCTGCTCTATTGCAACCCTGCTTCTAAGAGCTTTATGAATCTCTTTTTTTGTTATTTCTTCAACTTCTTTTCCATCTGGGGCTTTTACTGCATAATCTATTTCTGTTACCTCTAAAAGCCCTCTTAATATTAAATCTCCTCCACGATCTCCATCAACAAAAGCTGTTACAACTTTTTTCCTGCACAAGTCTTTTATTGTATCTGGAACTCTGGTACCATCCATTGCAATTACATTTTTTATACCTTGTTTCAACAGATTAAGAACATCTGCGCGGCCTTCAACAACAATTACTTCTTCGCTTTCATCTATTGCAGGACCTGCGCTTAACCTGTCTTTTCCATATTCACGCATTTCCATCATTCTTACTGACTGGGCTACTTCATCTGTTATTTCCTGAGAATCCGGCAATACACTTTCTGTCAGTTCTTTTAATAATTCTTTTGCTCTTTCCAGAACATAATTTCTCTTTGAAATCCTGACATCTTCTATTTTTTCTACTTTTACTTTTGCATTGCAAGGGCCTATTCTTTGGATTGTTTCAAGAGAAGCGCTTATAATCGCTGTTTCTGCCTTGTCCAATGAAGAAGGAATTATAATCTCTCCAGATGTTTTTCCAGAGCGTGTATCCAAATTTACTTCAATTCTACCTATTCTACCTGATCTTTGCAGTTCTCTTAATTCCAAGTCTGCTCCTAAAAGACCTTCTGTCTGGCCAAATATAGCTCCGACAACATCTGGCTTGTCTACAACACCCTCAATCTGAATCTGAGTATGAACTATATATTTTGCTGAAACTGGACTAATCTTTCCCATTTTTACCACTCCTTTAATAGTTTTCTAGAACAAGGCTAATTAACATAATTCAATCTGCTAAATGTTTTCTTTACTTATTTAAATTTAATTTCAATTTTTGATCCCCTATAATTTGATTGAATGAATATAAATTAATTGTCTTGTTCTTAATGATAATATTGCCCGCAACACTAACTCCCAAGTTCATTGCTTGAACTTTGTCGTGTGCTCCGTTGAGTATTCTCATGGCGGGCAT
>CAZHCT010000020.1:0-12975 GCA_964531355.1 Candidatus Woesearchaeota archaeon
CCAGATTCAGATCCTTTAACATATTCAGCAGCTAATTTGCCTTCAGGAGCAGCATTTGATTCATCTACGCAAACCTTTTCATGGACACCAGATTATTCTCAATCAGGCTCATACCAAGTGACATTCTCCGCAACAGATGGAACTATAGCAGACTCAGAAACAATCAGCATTGCTGTAGGAAATTCCAATAGAGCTCCTGTAATAACCTCTGCCCCTCAATTAAACGCAACAGAAGGTGAAGAATATGTTTATCAAATCATAGCAACAGATTTGGATAATGATACATTATCTTATTCTTTAATAAAGTCCCCATCAAATATGACTATTAATTCATCAACAGGATTAATTATATGGACTCCTACATTTGATGAAGCAAGAATTAAAACAAATAATGTTACAATTAAAGTTTATGATGGGATAGATTACACAATACAATCATTTGATATTTTGATGGGACATTTACTGCATAAATCTCATAAATTCTCTTTGGATATCACGCCAGCAACAGATGCTCAGTCATTCTCTCAAGGAGAAGATTATATTTCTTATATCAGATTAAGCAATAAAGGTCAATTGCCCGAAGAAGATATTGAAGTTTCAGTTTCAATTCCAGAATTAAATATTAATTTCATAGCAGAACAAAACATTTATTTAGGTCCTCATGATATAAAATATGCAGAAATAAATTTTAATATTCCAGAATCTGCTTTGCCTGGAGAATATTTAATAAGGATCAATGTAGGAAATAATGATTACAAAGCAATAGGTTATTCAACCCTGGAGATTCAGGAAATTAAAAAAGATAAATATATATTACTACTGCCATAGGACATATTTACTACCAAAAAGTTTATATATGGATTATAACTCTAAAATAACAACAAATTATCTTAATAAAAATAGACTAAAGGGGGTTTCAAAAAATGAAATTTAAATTCAGTGTAATGTTAGTGTTTATAATCGGAGTTTTAGCTTTGGCTAATTTAGTTAGCGCTCAAGGTTATTCTATTTCAGACATAACTATAAATGGATTGCAAAGTGCTTCTGAAACAATCTATGCTGAAAGAGGAGAAACATTGGATATTGCTGTTAAATTGAATGCAACAGCAGATGTTAGTGATGTAAGAATTAAAGCATGGATAGGTGGTTATGAATTTGGAGATGTTCAATACAAGACAGGCATTTTTGATGTTGAATCTGGTGTTAATTACATCAAAAAATTAAACCTAGAAATACCAGATGATATAGATGCTTCAAAAGATTATACTCTTAATATAGAAGTGTATGATGACCAAGATCAATATGAAGCTAATACAATCACATTAAGAATCCAGGAAACAAGACATCTATTAAAAATACAAGATGTTATATTAAGGCCCTCAACAGAAATTTCAGCTGGAAAAACATTGTTTGCAACAGTAAGAGTTGAAAACACAGGGGATAGAAAAGAAGAAGATATCAAAGTAACAGTTTCAATTCCAGAATTAGGAATTTCAAACAGGGATTATATAGATGAATTAGTTGCAGAAGAATCAAGCGGAGATGATGAAGAAACATCAGCTTCAAGCAATCAAATTTACTTGACAATTCCTTCAGACGCAAAAACAGGAACTTACAATTTAAAGGTTGATGTTGAATACAACAAAGGTCATGATATAGTTTCAAAAACAGAAATAGTAAATGTTAAAGGCGTTGAACAGGTAAAAGAATCAAAAACATTAATCTCAATAGATACAAGCTCTCAAAAAGTAGAGCCAAATGAACAAGCAGTTTACAAGATAATGTTTTCAAATCTAGGCAAGGAAAAAGGTCTTTATTCTGTTGAAGTTTCAGGAGCTCAGCCTTATGCAGATGTTAGAGTTGACCCAGCATTTATTACAGTAGCATCTGAATCAACAGGAGAAATCTTTGTTTACTTGAAAGCTAAGCAGGATGCAGAACCTGGTGTAAAGATGTTTACAGTCAAGGTTTTAGCAGAAGATAAAGTAGTTAAAGAAGCTAACTTGAATCTGGAAATTGCTAAATCATCTTTAGACGCAAAGACAATATTAATGTATGTATTCATTGCATTAATAGTAATCTTGATAATTGTAGGAATACTAGCAATTGCAATGAGAAAAAAGCCAGAAGCGCCTTTAGAAGGTTCATCTGGTGAGCAAACTTATTATTAATTTTTTCTTTTTTTAGAGAGTATAAGGAGCTGAAATATAAATGGGTCATCAATTAGCTACTATAGGCGAAAGTGCATGGGATGATGTTAATTTCCTTTATTTTGTTAATTCTGTTTGTACAAAGGGGCTAGACCAAAATGAAGTAATCGATTTAAGAGGGCGCATTGCTGAACAGCTTAAAAAAATTAGAAATACTAAATATATTAATAGAGAACCACCTAAAAAGCAAGAAATTTTTGAAGCATGGAATGAATTTTGTGAGTATGCCTATTCAGACTTAAAAAAAGTTCCTAAAGTAGGTAATATAGATCTTACAGATGTTGTAGGTTTGCCAAAAAGGGAAACAACCGCTGAAGAAAAAACTCTGCAAAATAAATTACATACTACATGCGGCATATCTGCTAAAGTAGCTATAGTAATGGTAGTTCCTGGCTTTTTTGCAGGCGGTGTTGGAGCAGGATATCTAACAGACTATCTTACTGGCAGTAAATCAATTACATATATTGCTACATCAATAGGCGCTGTTGCAGGTGCTTTTATAGCATTTGGCTTTACCTATTTAGCTAGCCTTCCATTTGTTAATCATTTTGAAAACAAATTAAAAAAGGAAACCAAATCTAAAGACCATCTTTTTATGCAACATATTGAAGAATATATTAAATACGTAGAGAATACCCCAAAAAGTTAGATAATTCTCAAAAGATATCAAACTTATTATTTGCCTTTTTCTCTTTTCTTTTTTATATTTTAATTTTTAAACTAGTAAATATCTTTCTATATTTCTCATTAAAAGGTATCTCAATCAACTTAGAAAATTCTTTATTTGAAGTAATAAAAGGTGTAAATGGATAAACCATCTTATGCTCAACAACATTGCTATCATTGTCTAGCCATATTGCAAGAAATGGGAAAAAAACAAAAAATGAATGTATCCCAACTCTGTTTTCTCCAAAATCAAACAACAAAGCATTTGCTCTTTCTCTTCTGCTAAACATTAATCCTATCACCTTCTTGATCAGCCCGCATCTCTCTAAGCCTTCAACTATTATCTTCTTGCCTTTTATATAAAGTTTTAGTCTCATCTCTATTCAGTATTTTAAATGAAAAAAAAAGAAATAAAAATCTTAGTACTTTCCAGTTATCTTTCCAGTTGCTGAATGAGCCAATCCCTCTGTGCTTGTCCAGTTCATGGTGATGTCTTCATTTACTCTGCCGCCTGAAAATGAACAACTAGACAAAGTTACTGTTGCTTTAGCTCCATCTTTAATAGTAGCAGATGAACCAGTGCAACTTGGTGTATCAAATGTTATTGTTAAATCCTCACCCATTCCATTTTGTACAACCATCTGAACTTGAGTGGATGTAATAACCGAATCTTGACATCCTAAACCAGGTGTTAATGTACATACATTCGGCAAAAATCTTCCTGGATTTAATACGCCAAAATAAGCCAAAGCTCCTATTGCAACTAATACCACTAAAATAGCCCAACCATAAGTCATTAAAAATTCTAGAGCTGCTTGTCCTCTTTTTTCCATAGTTAAACCTCCTTTTAAGATTATTATTTAATCTTAAATGAATATTCAGAATATATAAATTTAACTATAATGCTGTTGCTACTTATTAAAGAATAACAAACTATATATAAACTATCCTAACTTTTTAATTTATGAAGTCACAGGTAAGTTTAGAATATATTATTCTTATTGGAATAATATTAATTGCGTTTATACCTATAATCTATTTTTCAACTACTAAACTATCTGATACAAGAATCTATGAAGCAAATGACGCAGTTAATACCTTAGCAGATGCTGCAAATTCTGTTTGCTCTCTAGGACCTGGAAGCAAAGATTATGTATGGATCACATTGCCAAAAGGTACAAAATCAAGTCTTATTTATGGAAAAGAAATAATCATAGTAACGTCAAAATATGGGGATGTATACTCAAAAAGTAAATGTAATATTACAGGTGATGTTCCAAATAATGCAGGAACATATAAAATAGCTGTTGAAACTCTTGCCAGTGGAATAGTTAATATTGGTGCCATATCTGAAACCTGTGGTGATGGAATCTGTGGTTATAATGAAAACTGTGCTTGTGCAGATTGTGAAAATGAACTTGATTCCTGTCAAACAAATCAGCTTTGTTGTAGTGGAAGTTGTAAAAATATATGCACAACCGGAAGTTGCAATGATGGCAATGCCTGTACGCAAGATTCCTGTTTAAATCCAGGAGCATGTAGTGCTTCTTGCAGCTATACACAAATTACTCAATGTATCAGCGGCGATGGTTGTTGCCCGGCAAACTGTAATGGATGTTTAGACTCAGATTGTTCAGGACAGGCATGCAAGCCAACTCAATGCGACTTTTATCTATTCTGTGCTAATTATACAAGCACATGCTCAACAGGATATTGTTGTGCTGGAGAATGCAGCAATCTTGTTGATAGTTGCCCAGATATGTGTGTGAAACTAGCTTACAGTGCTGGAAACTGTGATTCAAGCTCATCTTGTCCTCATACAGATAATGGAGTATATAGAAGTGAAGGAGATACATATTGTACTGGTGGTCCGCAGGCTGATACTTGTTGTTGCGTTCCTTAAAATGAAAAAATCCCAGGCTAATATTGAATTATTATACAGTATCGGAACAATTTTAATCTTATTCCTAATCATCACACTAATCTCTTTTGATAAAAACATAGAAATCAAAAAAACTAAAGATTTTGTGGAAAAAAGAAATGACTGCTTAAAAATTGCGAATTTTATTCTAGAAACCTTCATTAATAACATCAACATAACAACAAGCATCTCTTATAATCTTTCTATCATTCCAGCTCAAAGGTTAATATATATAGAAGACTTATCCTGTACTATTCCAATTAATCAAGTTAATGCTACTTCCTTGGGCAAAGGTTCAATCAGTTTTTATAAGCAAGACGATAAGGTATTTATAAAATGAAAAAAGCGCAATTATTCACAACAGACCTTTTTATCGCATTATCAATATTCATAATACTCATAGGGATAGTATTTTTAACCTGGGCTAGATATAATGCAAAACTAAATGAAGATATTAATTTTGAAGATATGCAGATTAAAGCATTTCAAATAACAGACTTGCTGACTAAAACAGAAGGCTATCCTAGTGCATGGGAGAAAAATATTTCTAGTTTAGAGGTTATTGGTCTAATGGAAAGTGAAAGAAATCTATCTTTAGCAAAAGTCCAGAATTTTACATCTCTTGATTATAATCTTACTAAACAATTATTCAATATAGAGCTTTATGATTTTTACTTTACTATTAAATCCATAAATGGAAGTAAATTGTTGCAGTATGGAGTCATAAATAATGAAGAACTTGTAAATCTAAGGAGAATAGCAAATTATGGCAATCAAAAAGCGATTATGGAATTCACCATATCAAAATAAAAAAGGAATAATATTTGCATTGGATTCAGCTATTGCAATCATTGTAGTAATTATATTTCTGATGACTGCAAGTTTCTATGTTAATAAAGAAAAGTCTCTTCCAAAACTGCAAATCAATAGAATTGGCTCGGATATATTAGCTATACTGGATAATAACAATATGCTAAGTACTTTAAATCAAAACACTATAGAACAACAATTAAGTTTGTTGCTTCCTCAATCATATGAAATGAAAATAAGACTTACAGGAGAATTCACTAATTTGCAGACTAATAAAACCATTCCAGCAAATAAATTTGTAGGAAGCGGAAAAAGGATAATTGTGATAATTCAGCAAAATACAACCTATAATGGCATTGCGCAATATTGGATATGGCTAAAATGAAAAAAGCAGTATTATTCACATTAAGTATTTTGTTATTAGTTGCATTAGTCTTTAGTCTATCTTTAATATTTTCTGATTTAAATAAATACAATGCTGATAGATTTAGTGAATTAAGTATCCTAGACCGATTATATGATATAGACTCCTCGCTGCAAAACAGCATTAAAAAAATCTTCAATGCATACTCGGGAATAATAATTGATATAAACAACCTAAATGTAACAATCCAGGAATCTCTGCCCAATGCAAATAAAAACCAATTTAATGAAAAAATAAACTCATTCAAAAATTATACTGAAAGCCAATTTAATAACATACAGCTTGATGTTGATCAGCTGAATAATAATGCAGAATTAATCATTAATGGCATTTCTTATAATCATAACAACAATTTTGGAGGCAATATAATCAACATTATCCCAAAACAGATAAACTTTGATACATATTACTTTAGGTTTTACAGCAGTACAAAAAATGGAATTATAAATTGGCCGACAGCGCCTTCAGGAAACCTAAGAGTGATCATTGTTGCAGATGCTCCAGGGTGGCATGAAGAAAAAATACAAAATATTGATCCTTCAAAAACAACAACAGCAACAATCTCTGGCTTAGGTATTGATAATATTGAATTAACCTTTAGCAGTCTAGGAAAAGTTAAAATAGAAAACAAAGCAGCTGCAGATGTTTCATTAAAAACAGCTATTGCATTTAATAACTTAAATGATAAAATACACGTCTATCTTCCTAACCTAATCAATATTGCCTTTAGTCAATTTAATATTTCAAAGTTAGGTCATGTCAAAATAGTGTAACTATTTAAGAGTAGAACAAAGGATTAATAAACAAAAAAAGAAACTTTTGATTATGGTTTTAAAAAAAGAGGTATTTTTTGATATTTTATTTTGGATAGGTCTATTTTTAATAGCTTTTGCCTTCATTTATAACAAATTTTTTATAATTAGCCTACTTTTTGGTTTAGTATTATCTAGTCTAGGCTTATTAGAAGATTTAAAATTAAAATTTTATTCTAAAAAAGAATTTATCATAAAAAATAGGGCATTATTCCTGAGTCTTGTTAGTCTTATCTTATTCATTATAATTATTGCGCTATTCCAAGAAAACCCAAATATTAAAATACTCAACTGGAAATCAGGTTTATTTGAAATAATAAATCTTCCTTTAAACATCAATTTTTCTTTTTATATCCTGCTAGGCATAAGCGCTGGATTATTGCTTCTGCTAATATCCTTTATCTTATTTATTCGCTTTAGAAAAAATAGATTAATAAAATCCATGGTTAAAACAGAAGAGCGTACATTAGCGTCATTGAAGCATTTTATAAAAAAATCTCTGGAATTAAATCACAAAAAAAGACACATACGAAAAAAAGCAATGCAAGCAGGATGGCCAAAGCATTTATTCAAGATAGCATATCATCAAGTCAAAAAAGAGCATATTAAAAAACCAAAAATCAACAGGAAAAATCGCAATATTAGCCTGGTCTTTTCTATAATTATTCTTATTGCAGCTTCTATTTATATCTTATACTATAAAAATTTAATTCCTGTCCAAATTTGGTTGGATATTTTTTTAAAAACAATAAGAATAATCCCTCAATGGAGTTACTTAGCCTTTGTGATATTAATTTTTTTAATATTGATAATACTAATAATTAAAAAATTTAAAAAAAGAAGTCATAAAAAAATAAAAGCCGCGCATTCCATTAGAATGATCAAGCTGTTCTTATCAAGAAAAAGGTCTAATGAAACTGATTTTGATATTTTGTATAAATCCTTGCATACATTTAAAAAATTAACTTTGAGCGAAATTGAGCAAAGTTTTAATATCAATGAGAAAAAAGCAGAAGAATGGTGTAAAATTTTGGAAGATCATAAATTAGCAATATTGCATTACCCCGCGATTGGAGAACCAGAATTAAGAGTTTTAGATTATATCGAAATTAAAAAATGAAAAAAATAATAGAATCATATAAAATAAAATCAGAAGGCTTAATAGTAGATGTAAACATAACTAGTCAAGCTGGCTTAACAAAAAAATATGAACTAATCATCCCAGAAATAAAAGAAGCCACTAGAGCGCTGCTGGATGAAATAAAGCACGAATTAATAACTGAAGTAAAGATTAGCACAGCTGAGATCTTAGACATTAAAATTATTGAAAGTCTAAAAAAGAGATTTAGTGTAAAAGCAAAGGAAATAATAAAGAATAAACTGCAGGATATAAATGAAAATACATTAAAATTGCTTACAGGTATTTTGCTTAATGAGATGCTTGGATTGGAAAATCTTGAGTTTTTGCTTAATGATGAAAATTTAGAGGAAATTGTTATTGTTTCAAGCAAAGAACCAATAAGGGTTTATCATAAAAAATATGGTTGGTTGGAAACAAACATCTCTGTCAAAAATGAAGATCAAATCCAAAACTATGGAAACATAATTGCAAGAAGGGTAGGAAGGCAAGTAACAACTTTGAATCCGCTTTTAGATGCGCACTTAATTACAGGAGACAGGGCAAATGTTGTTTTGTATCCTGTTGCAACAAAAGGAAACACGCTTACAATAAGAAAATTTGCTCGTGATCCATGGACTGTTGCTGACTTTATACAAAATAATACATGCAATTCTAATATCTTTGCTCTTTTATGGCTTGCTATCCAATATGAAATGAACATCTTGATTAGCGGTGGGACAGCATCAGGAAAAACATCATTCCTTAATGTATTAATGCCCTTTATTCCTCCTAATCACCGTGTTTTAAGTATTGAGGATACTAGAGAACTTCAATTACCTGAGTTTTTATATTGGACGCCATTAATTACCCGCCAGCCAAATCCAGAAGGCTTAGGGGAAGTTTCAATGCTTGATTTATTGGTAAATTCATTAAGAATGCGTCCAGATAGAATTATCTTAGGAGAGATAAGAAGAGCAAGAGAAGCAGAAGTATTATTTGAAGCAATGCATACGGGTCATTCAGTTTATTCAACAGTTCATGCAGATTCTATGAATGAAACAATTCAACGTTTAATAAACCCCCCGATAAATGTTTCTCCAAATTTGTTAAGCGCGGTAAATCTAAATGTTGTAATGTTTAGAGACAGAAAAAAGGGAATAAGAAGGGTTTATCAAGTCGGGGAATTTTTAAGCGCAGAGGAAGAAGGAAAAGTTGTTCCAAAACCAAATATACTTTATAGGTGGAACCCTGGAAAAGATGCTATAGTTGAGCATGCATCTTCTCTGAGATTCTTTGATGAATTAAGCAGGCATACTGGAATGAGCATGCAGGAAATAAACAAAGAAATTAAAGATAAAAAAATGATCTTAGATTATCTGGTAAAAAATAAACTTAGAACAATAGAATATGTTGGAAAATTCATGAAAGAATACTACATTAATCCGGATCTTATCCAAGATATTATCAAGAAAAACAAAAAACCAAGGGAAATTTTGGAGTTATAAATGTTCAAAATTCCATTTTCAATCTTGCCTTTAAAACACTTAAGAATCTTTGCTAATCTATTTAGAGCATCATCAGAAAATTTAAAAAAATTTTTCCCATCTTTAAGTTTGACAATTTGTCAAGCTGAAATTAAATATAAAGAAGAAGAGTATATCAGTTTATGTTTAGCAGCAACATCAATATTCTTCGTTTTTATAAACCTTGTTTTGATATTGTTGCTGTTGGCGTTTAAAGGAAATTTATTAATCGCCCCCCTGCTTGGCTTCTTCATCTCTATTTTTGTTTTTATGCAGCAGATAATGTATCCAAGGCTGTTTGTAAGCAGAAGGATTCGTGAACTAGAGAGAAATTTAATGCCTGCTTTCCAAGATTTTCTTATACAGTTAAAATCAGGAATTCCGTTATTTGACATCTTGGTTAACCTGTCTAATTCAAATTACAGTGAAGTAAGTAAAGAATTTAAAAAAACAATAAAGCAGATCAATACAGGAACCCCTCAGATAGAAGCGCTGGAAAATTTAATTACCTACAATCCAAGTTTATTATTTAGAAGGGTAATATGGCAAATAGTTAATGGAATGAAATCAGGTAGTGATATGGCAAATGTTCTCCAACAGACAATTAATTCATTAGGAGAGCAGCAGTTAATTCAAATTCAAAATTATGGATCTCAATTAAATCCATTAGCAATGTTTTATTTATTAGTTGCGATAATCCTTCCTTCTTTGGGAATAACTTTTCTGATAATCCTGATCTCCTTTTTGAATCTGCAGGAATTCTTAACAAAAATCATATTCGCAGGGCTTTACATTTTTGTTTTATTTTTTCAGATTACATTTCTAGGCTTAATCAAAACAAGGAGGCCAAATCTGGTTTAAAATGTACAGACTATTCGCTAGACTATACCCCTTTAATATTCGAAATAATTATAAAAATCTATTAACTTACT
This sequence comes from Candidatus Woesearchaeota archaeon, assembly GCA_964531355.1. GTDB lineage: Archaea > Nanobdellota > Nanobdellia > SCGC-AAA011-G17 > CAZHCT01 > CAZHCT01. Next base: position 10,419 of record CAZHCT010000020.1, read on the forward strand.
CCGGTATAAAAATACAATATGACAGATTTATTGGTTTTGTGTTGTCTTTTAGTCTTGTTTTAAGCTTTGCTTTATCCTTAAACATTTTAATGATAAACCGCAGTTTAAATCTTTTTTTTATGTGGTTGATATTGTTTGTATTTATACAGGCATTGATATATTTCTACTTGTTGTTGAGCGCTGATGCTAAGGGAAAAGAGATAGAAAAAGTCTTGCCGGATGCATTATCATTGATGTCCAGCAATCTTAAAGCAGGATACACAACAGATAAAGCATTTTTATTAAGCTCAAGGCCGGAATTTGGAATATTGGCAGAAGAAATAAACAAAGTTGGGAAAGACATTACAATTGGGGAAAAAATAGAAAATTCCTTGTTAAAAATGAGTTCAAGAATAAAATCAGAAAAACTAGAAAAAACAATATCGCTCATAATCTCTGGCTTGAAATCTGGAGGAGAATTATCCTCTTTATTAAGCCAAAGCTCCTATAATCTAAGAAACCAGGACTTAATTGACCAAAAAATAAGAAGCAGCGTTCTGATGTATGTTATCTTTATTTTTACAGCTGCAGGAATAGGTGCCCCAATTTTGTTTGGTTTAAGCAGTTTTTTAGTTCAAATCCTGACAGAAAAATTAGCTGCTATAAGCATTCCAGTATCTGCCATAGCAATTCCAATAGGCTTGTCAAAAATAAACATAGATCCTAATTTTATATTCGGATTTTCAGTTCTATCTTTGTTTACGACTTCTATCTTAGGAAGTCTTGTCTTGGGTTTAATTGCAAAGGGAAAAGAAAAAGAAGGTCTAAAATATACCCTGCCATTATTAATCCTTTCTTTGGGAATATTCTTTATAGTAAGATTCTTAATAAGCAGACTGCTTGCAGGTTTATTTGTCTAACTCTTCTTTAGAATAAAACCGTATTTAGTAACTGTTACTCTCTTCAAAATAGTTACTAAGTAAAGCATCAAGATATAAGCAACTATAACAAGCAAGTAACCAATCAGACTGACTAAAGTGCTTGTAGGCTTATAAAACCATGAAAACATTATGACAGCCGCATTTATTAATATTAGTGATACAGTTGAATACAACAAAGTTGTTTTGAATAACCCGGGGCTTAATCCAACCCAAAATCTAGAAAGCTTATAAACAGTGTATATCCCCACTAATATCAATGTCAATCCTGTTAAAAACTCAAATTTATTATAGAAAAAACTATATAATTTAAACAATATTGTTGCTCCATAAATATACATCTCTTCCATATATTAACTATCATTGTTGTATATATAAATTTTTCCATTAAATTTAAATACCTATCCTTAGACTTAAATTAATATGAATAAAATAAGTTCGGGAATAAAAGAAATAGACTCTCTTATTGGCGGAGGTTTTAATGAAAAATCAATTAATTTAGTTGCCGGAGGAGCAGGCTCGGGAAAAACAATATTCGCATTTCAATTTCTGATGGAGTGCTTGAAAAAAGGAGAAAACTGTTTATACTTAACCTTTGAAGAAAAAAAAGAAAAAGTATATGAAAATATGCTTGAATTTGGATGGGATCTTGAAAAATATGAAAAAAAAGGAAATTTCGTCTTTTTAGAATATACCCCCGAGCAGATAAAAGCGGTTCTGGAAGAAGGAGGGGGTATAATAGAGCAGATAGTGGAAAAAAAGAAAATAAAAAGAATTGCTATAGACTCAATAACATCATTTACTCTGCTTTATCAAGATCTATTAACAAAAAAAGAAGCATCATTAGCATTATTCGAATTAATAAATAACTGGGATTGCACTGCTTTATTAACTGCGCAAAACCTTAGTATTGATGGAGACGAAATTTCAGCTGCATTGGAATTTGAAGTTGACAGCATAATTATCCTTTATCATAGTAAAATAAAAGGAATAAGAAAAAGAGCATTAGAAATATTAAAAATGCGCGGTACCAAAATCCCGGAAAAAACATTTAGGATGGAAATAACAGATAAAGGAATAAAAGTTTACAAAAAAGAAATTATAATGCTCTAAAAACCTTTTTAAATTGTTAAATAACTAATTTCTTATGTTTGAAATAATAAATCAAGAAAAAAAAGCAAGAACAGGCATATTAGAGACTCGCCATGGAAAAATACAAACGCCTTTCTTTATGCCTGTAGCAACAAAGATAAGCGTAAAGCACATTAGCTCTGAAGAACTGAATAATCTTGCAGATGCAATTATCTCAAATGCATTTATCCTTTATCTAAATCCCGGTTTAAACCTAATCAAAAAAGCAAAAGGAATTCACAATTTAATGAACTTTCAAAAAGTAATATTTACAGATTCAGGAGGATTTCAAATGCTTGATGATACTTTCTTGTCAAATGTGAATGATAAGGGAGTTACTCTTAAAAATCCGTTTGATGGGAAAAAGCATTTTATTACTCCTGAAAAAGTTGCATCAATCCAGCAGGAACTCAAATCTGATGTTGCAATGGTCTTGGATGATGTTCCTCATCACATAGAAAAGAAATATATCATAGAATCATTAAAAAGAACCCATGATTGGGCATTAA
>CAZHCT010000021.1:0-12743 GCA_964531355.1 Candidatus Woesearchaeota archaeon
AGTTCATTGCTTGAACTTTGTCGTGTGCTCCGTTGAGTATTCTCATGGCGGGCATTTTTTAACAGGAATTGCTAGTTTAAATAGTTTGTGGATTTTTTGGGCTTTGTGTATAAAGTAATTCTTGTGTAAAAAGTCTATAAACTCAAAAATATTAATGTTTTTATGGTTATTCAGAGAAAAACAAAAAATTTGGGCTTAAATTAATATTTTATATAAAAATAATCTAAAATTAATATATTACTGATTCCGCAATTCCTTAAGTTTAGAATTTAATGAATATTGAACTATGTTTTGTTTACCCGCGTCTAGTAATACATGCTGTGCAATTACATACAACAAATCTGGACGATTTATTATCTTCTCAATAGACTTTTCAAGTAATTCTGTAGATTTAATCTTTTGTTGACTATAATTTAACAAAGCATATAAGTCACACGCATCTTTATTTTCCTTATCCGATTTATCTCGTTCAAACAAGGCTATACACTTTAATTTAATTAATGCGTCTATATCAACTACACTAAAACCATTTATAATATTATATTTTTTATTTTTAAAAGCCTCTTCAAGACACCAACTTTGTAATATTTTTGTTTCCTTATCACAGAAAATGTCTAAAAAAATATGAATTAAATTAAATACTTGTTCACTTTTAGCTTCTTGTGGTTGAATAAATTTCTTTGTTATTCTGTTATATCTCTTTTCCCATCTAAAATGCATACCATCTGGGGTAAAACCCATTGTTTCAATTAATTGACGTAATTCTTTTTCTTTATCATGTTCAAAGAATATATCAATATCCCTTGAGCCCATATAAGATTTTCCGAATGCTCTAATGTAGGTTTCATTAACATAAAAAAATGTAGCCCACCCCCCTATAATCGCGATAGGAATATTTCTTTTTTTACATTCACTAGAAAGTTCCTTAAGTATATTAAAAGATAATTCACTTTCCATGGGATCATACATTTTGATTAGCCCCCATTTTATCAATTATTATTTTCATTAATTCATCAGCTGCTTCAAGTCCTCTGCCACCATATGAAAATAAGTCGGCATATATTTGGGGTAATGAAATAACCTTTACATCTCTTACATCCATAACACCTTCAAGAGAGTCTTCATCCACTAATAAACATATTAAATTTCCATTTTTTTCTGTAGGCAACATACTTTCTTTTCTAAAAAGATTTTCCCAATTCTTTAAATCTTTTTTAAGAATGTAGATATAAGTATCTGATGGAGCAACATACGGGCTTATATGTTCTGTAGCCGAAAATAAAGTAAAAGCATATTGCAATTTTTCAGTTCTTGCTATATTAGCAATTTTTAACATAATGTATTGAGGTCTTTCTGCAGCTATAAATTCTGAATGTTCAACTTCTCTAATCGAATATGTATATCCCCAAGCAACCATTAATTTTATGGGGTCAGTTACTTTTACTCCTCCCCTGCTTATTGTAACATATTCGCTTCTTTGAAGACGTAAAACTAATCTTTTTGCCATAGAAGGTGTAATCTTTGCTTTTTTAGCTAATATACCCAACTGTAAAGGTGATTTATTTTCTATAATATTAACTAGCAAAATCTTGATTATAGCATTTAATTTTTTGGGGATTAACATTTTATCTCTCATTAATTAAAGTAGTATACTATACTTTTTAAAGTATACCATAGTATATATAGTATACCATAGAGCTATATATAAAGCTTTCGGTTTTATGGGCTTTTGTAATGTCATGATTTAAGGCTACTTTTTATACAGAAGACTAAAAAGAAATTTTTAATCCAAACATCGGGATTGGAAAGAAATAAAGTATTCTTTTTTTTATCCTAATAAAGACCTACCCCACAAACCACTTAAATATCAGTTTTGCCCTCATTTTTTTAATCTTTTGTTAATAATTGTTTGATTATTTTTACCATTTCTTTTAATTAAAACCTGTGCAACTCCAGAAAAGCCTTGATTTCATTGACAAATTTGTATGTTTCACTGTATAAGTCATCTTCATAACTTTCTATTCTTGATCTTATTATGAATTTGTCATAAGTTTCCCTTAAAAAAGTCATGAATGCGTTTTTTGACCAGTTATCTTCATAATCTTTCAATAAATAAGCATTAATCTTCATTTCTATCTCGCCTTTATTTGCTTTTGATTTCAAGCCATCCTGCTCTATCTCAACATCTTCCACACCCAGAATCAAGAAGTCCATTTCTATGACAAATCTAATATATTCATTAACTTCTTTTTTAGCAAGCCATTTTATCATTATTGATTTTCCATTTGCTTCCTGCCTTTCAAAATATTCCTTTTCGTCTAATTTGTATTCATAATTTTTAAACCAAAAAGTCAGAGATTTGTATAACTCATCCAACCTGAATATTGCTTTTTGCTTTATTTTCAATTCATCTGTTACATAATCTTTTTGTGACATAGTTTTAGTGTGTTTTTATTATTCTTAAAATTTATGTTTTTAGCTTTCCAACATATTTTAAGTTATCTTTTATCAAGTCTATTATCTGGTTGGTTTCATCCCTTAATTTATCTTCTACCTCTATTATTCTTTTTCTTATTATATATCTTTCATATAATATTCTTAAAAAATCCTTGTTTTGGAATTTTTTATAATAATCCTTTTCTAAAGAAGAGTTTAGCATTATCTGCACTTCTGCTACCTGTTTTTTAACTTTTTTTCCATTTTCTTCAACTAAAATATTATTGCATCTTAAGAAGAGATAATGTATCTTAATTTCAAATCTTAAGTAATCATCAATTTTACGCGTTGCTTTCCATTCTGTTTCTATTTCTTTTCCGTCTGATTTTGTTTTTTCTGTTTGGCCTTTTTGGATGATATAATAGCTATGATCACGCAGAAAACCTATAACAGAATCATATAATTCTTGTAAGTTAAAGATAGATTTGCTTCTTATTCTTATTGGAGGAATAACAATATTCTCATCTGACATCTCTTTTTTCATATAGAAATTTTAATTAAAATTACTTAATAATGTTTTCGGTTTTATTTTGTCGAGTCCTTGCATACTTCACATATTAATTGATCATTAACCTCGTATAAAGAAGAATAATTGCCGCAGCTTTCACATTCTCCTTCCTGGTATCTTCCGATTAATTTTGTTTTTTCTTCGCGAATCCTAAATTTTTCAACTAAAACATCAAAAAGACTTGGCTCAATTTTCAGAACATCTTTTTCTGTCAATAATCCAAGAACTTCATCATTTTCTATTACAGGCAATCTTCTTACATCTTCATCGCGCATTTTTGTTATTGCATCATACAGATCCATTTGAGGAGAGATTGTTTTTATTTGTGTAGACATTATATCATTAACCCTTGTTTTTTCTGCGTTCAGGTTATTTGCCAGAACTTTATCTATCATGTCTTTTTCGGTTATTATTCCTAAGAGTTTGTTGTTTTCCTTTATGATTAAAGAGCCTACATTATTTTTCAGCATTTTTAAAGCAGCTTCTTCTATTGTTGCTGTTTTTTCTATTGCAATCGGATTTTTAGTCATCGCATCTATTACTTTTATTCCTGTTTTCATAGTTTAAATCAAGATTTTAGAATTTATAAAGAAGATTATGGTTTAGAATATATTTCTATAAACTTATTTAGTCATTATTTAAATTGCGGATAGCATCCAGGGTAATAATCAAGTTTATTTTCATTCATAACAATTACAAAATCATAATACTTGATTATATCTGAAAATTTGTCTCTTATATCTAACATAACATTGTGGAATGCGTTAAAATCTTCTATTTCAAAATCCAATTCAATATCCCATTCGCCGATGCAGTTTATAATATATGTTAGATTTTTCAGATAACTGCAGTACTGGAAAAATTGACTATATCCTTGTTTTGTCAAGTTCCTGAATTTTATCAATGCCTTGCAGTAAATCCAGTTGAATTTATTTAAATCTAAGAAGATTCTATTAATTAAGATAACCTTTTCTTTTTTAAGGTTTTTTATCCTATAATTTACAATTCTTGGTGTAGTTTTTAGTCTTTTTGCTATTTCGATTATAGGCATTCTTGCATTATTGACAAGTATCTTTATAATCTCCTCATCCATATTATCTATTTTTAAATTATCTTTTTTACCGCCCTGAAAAACAGCAGGAAATGGCTCTTTGTTTTCCAAAAGGTATTCCTTCCTCCAATGAGGAACTCCTGTGCTGATTGAAGTTTCCCTTAAGCTTATATGCTGGCTGAATTTTTCATCTAACTCTTTTATTGCTTCATTAAATTCATAAACATCTTTGACTATATATCCTGCAATTATATCAAATTTTCCAGAGCAGGTAGCAATCCATTCTGTTTTTTTATGCTGTTTTAGAAACTCGATAATCTCGCTTATTGTTTTTTTATTTGCGTTTTCAAGCGAAAGATATATTTTATACTTTGAAAATCCAAGCTTGTAAGTATCAATTACAGTGGAGAATCTTGTGATGATGTTGTCTTTTAAGAGTTTTTTAATTCTGTAATCCACTACTTGTTTGCTTAAGCCAACTTTTTTTCCTATTTCTGAATCTGTTTGCCTGCAATTTATGTCAAGTTGGTATAAAATCTTTCGATCTTTCAAATCAAGGTATTTTGAGAGCATATTATAATATAATAACAATTAGTTTATAAATTTTGTTATTTTGACAAAAAAACAGATAAAAAGTTTGATATATGTGGTTATTTATACTAATGAGTAACAACAAATAAGTTGTGATAAATAAAAATAGTCATCTCAGACTTTAAACGAGGAGGAAATGAAAATGATATTATCCGAAATAAGAAAAAATCTCGATGGGGTTATAAAGAAATGCGGTAATAAACTTATAAGGGAGCTTGGGCCTAATGAGGGGCTAGGCGATATTTTAACAAACGACTTAAATAAGAAGTCTTTGAGATATCTTACTGTACAACCCATAGAAGTTTATTTACAATTATACAAAAATCTTAAACCCTCTGAAAAGGCATTGCGAATTGCAGAAACATTAAATTCAATTATTGGACCTTATCTTTTTTTGAACGGAAATCTTTTTTCGGTTGTCGGTCATCCAATAATAGGAATTCCATTTGCGTGTTGTGGTGCATTATGCATTGCTGCAGGTTACTCTAGAAATAAAGAAGATGCTGAAGAATACTCAAGATTGAGGTGGAATCAAAAATGAAAAAGAACTATTGGCTCAGCATTGATAAAGACGAACAAAAATTATATGTAATGAAAGGTAACGATTCAATTGAAGAAATGTTATGTTCAACTGGAACTGAGATCCGGTCAAATGGTTATGATTGTAAAACGCGAGAAGGAAGATTTAAAATAACTTCAATAGAAAATAGTTCAGATTATATTTGGGAGCCTCAACCATATAGAAGACCCTATGGACCCTGGTTGTTTGATATCATATCTCTTGATAAAGATGTTTCTAATGCAATTCATGGAACAGATGAGCCAGAAAAACTTGGAAGAAAAGCAAGTCATGGTTGCATAAGAGTAAGTAATGAGAACATAACTAAACTTAAAGAAAAATATGTTATGAGGGGAACTCATGTTATAGTCCGAAGCGGAGAAGATGAAGTCTAGTTATAATCGGAGGCTAAGAAGGTGTTCAAAATTAAAAGAAAACCTAAAAAAATGAATATTGAAAAACTATTAAAAAGACAAGACTCTACTCAATTTTTTTCTTAGATTAAAGCAGCAACTATCAAAGGAAAAGCTATTGTAACGTCACTTATTATTGTTGTGGACAAAGCATCAGCTGAAAGCTTTCTCCATGATTTTGCTTCTTCAAGATGAGCTCCTGAAACACCGCCATGTTCTGGCCTGTCTAATGTAATCTGTATTGCATAATTTATTTCTTTTCCTGAAACCTGCATCATTAAAGGCAAGTAATGCTTTCCAACTCCTCCGCCTAAGATGGTTAGACCGAAGGTTGCATCTTTTTTCCAGACTAAGTTCATTATCTGCTCTGTATCTAATTGAGGATTTATTTTAAGCTTATTATTTTGGGAAAACATCCATAAATGAAATCCAAGAACAGAATCAGTTATGGAAGGGCAAAATATTTTTACATTATTTTCATAGCAGGCTTTTATGATTGAGTTTTCATCTTTCATATGCTTGCCTAATTCATATAAAAATTCATTTGGAGACATTTCTTTTTGAGGAAGCAATGGCAGTATTTTCAATAGTTCTTTTTCGACTTTCAGATATCCTTTTTTCGGGAGAAAAACATCGTATATTCTCATTGTTTCTTCTTTTGATAGTTTTACATCATCTGTTACAGAAGAACCTTGATAATGATGAACACCAAAACTTTCTATTAAATCATGAGTTAAAATTGCCCCTGTAGGAATCAAAACATCAACAAAGCCTTTTTTGATAAATTTTACAAAAACATTTCTTAGACCGCCTGCTATTAAAGCTCCCCCGCAACCAAGAACTTTTACGCAGTTTTTATCCTTCATCATTGCCTTGTAGATTTCAACTGCTTCTGCCAATCTTTTTCCATTAAATCCAGCTCCATTTAATTCATTCATAAAATCCTTAACCGTCATATTCTCCTTTAAGTCCATTCTTTTTTCTTGCCTTGAGCCTTTCATGCTTATGCAAGAAACAGCAGTATTTTAAAATGTTTTGTTTTTGCCAAAATTTGAGAGAATTTGTATACTGCAATGATTATGATAGACAAATTAAAAATTTTTAAACTAGGATTGAGATAAAGAAAGTATGTATGAGTTAAAAGATTATAAAACTGAACTTTATTATTTGATTAAAGATGCTCATAAATTATATCAGGAATTATTAGATAATAAAAAGCTAGGCATTGGATATGATGTTGATCTTAAGACTTTTAAGGTATCTTTACAACCAAAAAAATGCTATAAATTTAATAAGTTAGATCTTAAGAAGCTGGATATACTTATTGATGATTGGATAAACCTAGTTAATTTTGGGATTGAGAAAGATTATATGGGAATTTTACAGAAGTATAAACTTGGATTGAGAGATATGATTATTGCATTGTCCCCCAGATTTTTTTATCCAGCTATTGATTTAACATTAAAAAAAGATTTGATAAAAACCTTTGGAAGATTTAAAGAATATCTAAATTGCAAGAATGTAAACTTAGGAATAAGAGTGCAAAGAACACCCGGAAAAAATTTGATGGATAAACTTGAGGGAGTTTTCAAGAACATGCAAGAAGGGCATTTTGAACATTCAATTTATCTGCACAATGCATTATCTGAATTTAACATGTTTGACCAGGAGAAATATTACCGCGCAGTAGAAGAAGGAATAGGGTCTAAGAAAAGTTTAAAAACTTGATAAAGATTTATTTCTTATGGATTTTGAACAAGAAATTAAAAATATATTAAAAAAAGAGGTAAAAGAAGAGATTATATTGGAAAAACCAATTTCTGAATTTGGAGATTATGCTTTTCCTTGCTTTGAATTAGCCAAAAAACTAAAGAAAAATCCTGTTGAGATTGCAAAAGAGTTAGCAAATAAAATAAAATTAAATAAATCTATAGAGAAAATAGAGGCTAAAGGGCCTTATCTGAATTTTTTCGTGAATAAAGACATTTTAGTAAATGAAACAATTGCAAAAATATTAAAAGAAAAAGATGAATATGGGAATGGAAATGAAAAAGAAAAAATAATGATTGAATTTTCGCAGGCAAACACCCATAAGGCATTTCATGTCGGGCATATCAGAGGAACTTCTATTGGAGAAAGCCTGGCTAGAATATTTGAATTCAGAGGAAATAATGTTATAAGATCAAATTATCAGGGCGATATTGGAATGCATGTTGCAAAATGGATATGGTGCTATTTAAAATATCATTCAAAAGAGGGTATAAAAAAAGATGAATCTTGGTTTGCCAAAATTTATGTAGAGGCTGTTAAAAGATTAAATGAAAAACCAGAATTTCAAGATGAAGTTGATGGAATCAACAGGAGATTAGATTCAAAGGAAGATAAAAAATTATTGGAATTATGGAAAAAAACAAGAAAAATCTGCCTTGATTCTCTAGAGATTATTTACAAGGAATTGAATACAAAATTTGACAAGTATTTTTTTGAATCTGAGCTGGAAGAAAATGGAAAGAAAATTTCAAAAGAATTAGTCAATAAAGGAATTGCCAAGATATCTGATGGAGCAACAATTATAGATCTAGAGAAATTTGGATTAAGTGTTTGGGTATTGCTCAGGAAAGATGAGACTGTTTTATATTCTGCTAAAGATATTGCTCTTGCAGAGAAGAAGTTCAAGGAATTTAAAATTGATAAAGCGATTTCAATTGTCGGAGAAGAGCAAAATCTGCATTTTCAACAGCTTTTCAAAACTTTAGAATTGATGAATTTCAAGCAGGTTAAAAATTACAAGCATGTTGGTTTTGGATTGGTTAAATTACCTGAAGGCAAGATGTCTTCCAGAACAGGGGATAATATTCTTTATTCTGATTTTAAAAATGAGGTAGTTGATTATGCAAAAAAAGAAATCAAAAAGAGATATCCAAAGATTTCAAATTTAGAATTGGATAAAAGAGCGTTAGCAATTGCAATAGCTGCTATGAAATATGACATGCTGAAGCAAGATCCTAACAGGACAATCATATTCATCAAGGAAGAAGCATTGAACTTTGAAGGCAATTCGGGTCCATATATTCAATATAGTTATGCAAGAGCAGCTTCGATATTAAGAAAAGCAAAGTTAAAACCAAAAGCTTCATTGTTAAAAGAAAAAGAAGAATTAGAAATAATAAGCAAGATTGCTGAATTTCCAGAGATTGCCAAGAAATCTTCAGAAGAATTAAAACCAAGCTTAATTGCAAATTATGCATATGAATTAGCTAAGTTATTTAATGAGTTTTATCAAAAATATCCTGTTTTAAAAGCTGATAAAAATATATCTGAATCCAGATTAGCTTTGGTTTTAGCAGTCAAGCAGGCAATCAAAAATTCCCTGAATTTATTGGGAATAGATGTTGTTGAAAAAATGTAGTTTTTAAAACATAAATGTTTATATATTAGTTAGCTAACTTTAGAAGAGATGGAGCAAATAAAACCTTTTAAAAGAGAAAAACAAAAAGAGTTTAAGTGTTTATTATGCGGAAAGGCATATTTTGTAACAAGTGAAACAATCTCAACAGGGTGTCCTCACTGTGGCAAGTACTAAAAATAAAATAAAACCGGCTAGAATTTATTATCAAGTTAGATTTGAGGATAATGGTTTTGATATAACAAGAATTCCAAGACAATTTAAGGGCGCTGAACCAATTGAATCCATAGATGAACTTTTTGATAAGAAAGAATTAATTAAAGAGGGATTAAAAGAAAAAGATTTAAAATTTTTCTATAAAATAGATACTTCTTATGAACCTAAAATAGAGAAGTTTATGAGCGAAGGCATTATTACTTATAAAAGCAGGGCTATAACTGTTTGTACTAGCAGCATAATAAGGCCGGACGATGATAGATATTTACACAAAAAACCTATTGAATCTGTTGATTAAATGATAGCCAATATTTCTGAAGAAACAGGAAATTTTCTTTTAAGCTTGATAAAGAATATGAAATGCAAGAATATTTTGGAGATAGGAACAGGAGAAGGGTTTTCAACAAAATTTTTAGCTAAAGCAGATGGAAATGTGGTTACAATAGAAATTTCAAAGAATAGATATGAAAAAGCAAGGGAAAATCTTAAAGAATTCAAAAATATAAAATTGATAAAAGGAGATGCATTGAATGTTTTGCCAAAAATGAAAAAGAAGTTTGATTTTATATTCATAGATGCAAGCAAAAATAATTATTTAAATTTTTTGAAATTGATTGAAAAAAATAATTTAATGAAGAAAAATTGCATTATTGCTGCAGATAATGTGGTTTCGCATGAGGAAAAGGTTAGAGATTACCTGGATTATACAAGAAAAAATTACAAGAGCAAATTGGTTAATATAGGCAAGGGTTTAGAGATAAGCTTTAAATGAAACCAAAATCTTTATATACTCCTTATAATTAATAACAAGAAAATACTATACTGAAGTGATAATTATGGAATGGGGGTTATTAATAAAAAATCAGAGTGTAATTGGAGCTATATTGCTTGCGCTAGCTTTTTTATTGCAATTTAGAGTCAGAAAAATATTGAGCAGAGCTGTTTCTTTCTGGATTTTCTTGATTGGAGCAATATTAATTATAAGAATATTTTTAACTGGTATGTATGTGCTTTTAATTTATTATGTGTTAATATTTATTAGTTTTTTAGCATTAATAAATCGGATTTCTGGATTATATTATGGAAAGAAAGGTGAAAGAAAAGAAGATCTAAAGGATTTGTTAAGCAAAAAGGAAGAAATCAGGTTTGAATTTGCAAGAGAGGTTGTAAAGCCAGAAATCAAGAGATTAGAAGAAAAGAAGAAAGAATTAGAGATTGAATCAAAACAAATCAAGGAAGCAAACAAAAAGATTGAAGAGAAGTTAAAGCATTTAGATAAAATAGAAAGTAAAATTGATGATAAATATACAAGACTTAGTCCATACAAGCAAAGTTTAATCAAAGAAAGAAATGAATTAGAAAAATTACAAGAAGATTTAGAAGACAAAGAAGATGAGTTAAAGAGAAAAGAAGGAGTTTTGAATTTAAGAGATAAAAACCTGGAAAGATCAAGACACGATTTAGAAAGTTTTAGACAAAAATTAAAAGCAAGAGCAGGCGTGATTACAACTTTTGAAGACGGGGTAGAGGTTAGAAGAGACGAGATTAAAGATGAGAAAAAAGAATTACATAGAGAAAGGGATATTTTAGATAAAAATAAACAGAAAAATGAAGAAGTATTATTAAAAATTGAAAGAAGCAAAGATGAAATCAAAAGAATTGAAGAAAAGATCAGGAATGACAAGAAAGAAATGGAAAACAAGCTAATGCTGATTGAAAAGGAAAAAGAAGAATTGGATGATGGAAGAAATGAAGTTGAAAATGAGAAAAGAAGAATAGAAAAAGTAAGAGAAGATATTAAAGCAAAAACCGAGAAAATAAACAATAAACTAAATGAGGTAACTGTTTTAGAAGAAAAACTTGAAGAAGAAAGGGAAGTTGTTGAAAATGAAAAAAGAAGGATGGATAGAGAAAAAGCAGAATTAAAGAAAAATGAAGCAAGATTTGAAAAGGTTTACGGGGATGTAAAGCTAAAAGACAATGAGCTGGAATCTTTAAAGAAAAATGTTAGAAAACAAGAGAAAGAATTGATGGAAGAAAGAGAAAAAAGCCAAGATTTGCAGGAAGAATTAGAGATATTGAAGAGGAGAAAATGAAATCAACTAAAGACGATAAGTTCTGGGAAAATTATAATATAATAAAAGGAACAAAGAAGCTTATGGAATCAGCAGAAAAAGATAAAACCTTTAATAAAAATGAGATTAAGATTATACAACAAATATTATATAATTCATTTAAGGGCATTCAAAACGGAGATTATCAAAAAGTTTATTTTAAATTAGGAAAAGATTTTGGATCTTTAAAATCGGATATGAGGGATCTTATATACAATACTTTAAATGCTTATCTTAAAGCATACCCCATTACTATCCCTTGTAATTTATGGGAAACGACGCATTCTCTTAAAAATATGGAGATAGATAAGGAAGCATTAGAAAAATTAGTAGAATCATATCATCCTAAGAGGGCTAAAAAATGATAAATTATATATTACTTGGAATTAGTTTTTTAGTATTTATATTATGCTTAGTCACAATTGGTTATTTATTCAGGTGCAGAAAACTTGAAGAGAAAGATGATTTTAGCATTGTAATATTTGGATTTATCTGCATGGCTTTAATATTCTTAATTGATTTTGTTAAATATACAGATAATATCTTTCATGTTTATATCATAAAGTACATACCTTTGATAAGTTCGTATCTGAATTATGGAAACTTTTTAATCAGCTTAGTCTTAGTTCCTTTAGTAGGAATATGTTTTATTGCGGCTATTATGTCTTTATGGAAATTAAAGGGTGTATGAAAAATGAACAAGACAAATATAATCTTAATTGAAGAAGATAGGCTTGATGCAAAACTTTTCAGGTGTTGTGCTGATTATTATAAATATAAAACCGATGTTTTTCTTATAAAAGAAGACAAAACACAACTTTCTAAAAAACAATTATCTGAACTAGAGAAAAAATTAAGAGAGCAGAAAATTAAGGTAATCATTTCTGATGAGTTATGGGGTCAGTGGAGGAATCTTAATAAGATAGCAAAGAAATATAATGTTCCATTCATACTTTATACTGAAAGTTCGTACATGAGTGGAGAAGCTGAGAAAGAAAGAGTTGAATGTTTTAGCAAACTTCTGAACACTAAAACTCTTTTTTATAAAATAAAAGATTTGTCTTAATAAATTATTTTTTCTTCTTTTTAGATTTTTTCTTTGGAGGCTCTTCTTCTTTTATTATCTTAACTTTTTTTTCCTGCTTGTCTGCTCCTGCATAACCAGCCATGAAAGCTTCTTCTACAGGGCTTATTTCATCACCCTCTTCAAGCTCTTCCATACCCTCTTCATCATAAATTCCCTCTTCTTTTTCTGGAGCATCTTCTGGCTCATAAACATCTTCTTCCATGAACTAAATTTAAAATAATCTCTATTTAAAGCTTATGGTTTATATGGCTCTGTCCCGAATCTCAAATAAAATAACCAAGCAAGTTGTGGGATAGTAACTT
>CAZHCT010000022.1:0-12349 GCA_964531355.1 Candidatus Woesearchaeota archaeon
AAATAGTTCCAGCAGAATCTCTTACATCCAATGTAATTTTTGACCCTCAAAGATCTAGAGTTATCATCGAATCAGAAAAACCAGGTTTGGCAATCGGAAAGCAGGGTGAAATTCTGAAAGAGATTAAAAAACAGACATTATGGGTGCCAACAGTAAGAAGAACACCTGCTATAAGGTCAAAGATAATTGATAATATAAGGCAGGTTTTATATGAAGAATCAGAATACAGGAAAAAATTCCTGAACAAAGTAGGCCATAGAATTTATGATGGTTGAAACAGGGAGAAAAAACATGAATGGGTTCGCTTAAGTTATCTTGGAGCAGGCCGTGAAGTTGGACGCTCTTGCTTGTTTTTGCAAACACCCGAATCCAGAATCTTATTGGACTGCGGCTTAAATCCAGCAGCTGCTTCAGAAGATCAGCAATATCCTTATTTAGATGCTCCTGAATTTAAGATAGATGACCTGGATGCAGTTATAATTTCTCATAGTCATCTTGACCACGTCGGGCTTGTCCCGTTTTTGTACAAAATGGGATATAGGGGACCTTGCTACATGACTGCACCTACTAGGGATATAGCAGCTTTATTAGCATTGGATTATATCGAAGTTGCGTTTAAGGAAGCAAAAAAATCAATCTATAATTCTGCAGATATAAAAGAAATGGTAAAGCATACTATCTGCTTGGATTATGAAGAAGTTTCTGACATCACGCCTGATATTCGCTTGACATTTTATAATGCAGGCCATACGATCGGCTGTGTTACTAAAGATACTATGATTGTCTTAGCAGATGGAAGTGTTAAAAAAATAAACGAAGTCGTAGGTAAACCTAACCCTACACCAATCCAAGCTATCTCTATGAACTCTGATCTAAAAATAATGCCCTCAAATGGAATAGCATTTAAAAAAATTCATAACGACAGCCTTTATAATATAAAAACCTCTGTTGGAGAATTAACTGCAACACCCGAACATCCATTCTTCATTATCAAAAATTCAGAAATCAAAGAAAGAAGAGCAGATGAATTAAAAAATGGGGATTATATTGCCGTTCCTAAAAAGATAAATATAAATGGAAAGAATCAAATCCTTCAAACTAACTTCCAAGGTACTGCTTCAAATGCGAAACATATAAAGATACAAAAGAAAACTTCCCCAATGCTAATGCAACTAATTGGCTATTTATTAGGTGACGGATGCAAAATAGTGCATAAATCAGAGGGAAAAAGAAAACCATCAATAACCATTACGTTAACAGATAAAAATATTCAAAATCTTTATAGCTATAATAATCTAATCAAAAGACTTTTCGGAATTAAAGGGAAAATAATTAAAACAGGCAAAAGAAGGCACGAACTTTTTGTCTTCTGTACAGAATTTGCTAGATTTCTTGAATTAAATTTCTCAGGAATTTTAAATTATTCTCCGCAAAGAGAAATACCTCAAATAATCTGTAAATCAACGAACGAGGAGATTGCTAAATTTTTAAAGGGATTATTTGACGCAGAAGCTTCTGTTGGAAAAGACAAAATTGAAATAAGTTTAACAAGCAAAAATATAATTGAGGTTATTAAAATATTCTTGCTTAGATTAGGTATAATCTCTCAACAAACTGAAAAAAAACAATATGGCTATGGTAAAAATATGTTGCATAGATTAATCATAACAGATCGAAAGAGTATAAACATATTTTCTAATTTAATTGAGTTTTCTGATATAAATAAAAAAGAAAAATTGGATAAATTGAAAAATAGTTCACAACATCCTAAAAGAAAATCAATGTTTGGAATTCCTTACATCCATAATGATTTAAGATATATAAGAAAAAAATTAAGATTGGGCAGAAAAGATTTTCAGATTGCTATAAAGCATTACGAATCCGGTAAACATAAAGTAAGTGAAGAAGGTCTTAAACTGCTTTTAGGTAGATTTAAAAAACATTTAGATAGACTTAATCAGCTTAAAGAAAATTTTAATGAATATAATTTATGGGAAATAAAAGAAATATTAAGAAGTAGTGTATATCAGATAGGGAACGCATTAAGAATTTCTCCACAAGTTATTCATTACAGAATAAAAAAATCAAAAAAACCAAAGGAAATAAAAATTATTAGAAATATTTTATTGAAAGATCTAGAGAGTATATTAAACGATAAAAAACTGCATAAATCTCTAAATTTTTTGGATCTAATCAATAAAGGGGATATAGCATGGAGAGAGATAAATATCAAAAAAATAAAGAACAATTTTAAGGAGGTGTACGACCTCTCTATTCCAGTGCATCAAAGTTTTATAAGTAATGGTATAATCTCTCATAATTCAGCAATGTCTCATTTGCATATTGGAAACGGTTTGCACAATTTTTTATATTCAGGAGATTTAAAATTTGGAAGAACTCAATTGCTTGAATCAGCATCAACAGAATTTCCGAGATTGGAAACAGTTGCAATTGAAAGCACTTATGGCGGAAAAGAAAATATAATGCCTGCCCGTCATGAATGTGAAGCTCAAGTTCTTAAGATAATCAAGGATACAATTGAAAGAAAAGGAAAAGTCTTGATGCCTGTTCTGGGAGTTGGCCGTTCTCAGGAAGTTTTATTGATAATAGAAAATGCAATCCGCAATAAATTATTAGAGGAAATTCCTGTCTATATTCATGGAATGGTTTGGGATATAACTGCAATTCATACAGCATACCCAGATTTCTTAAGCAAGAATGTCCGCAAGTCAATTTTTCATAAAGATGAAAACCCGTTTCTTTCTCCAATATTCAAGAGGGTAGGCTCTAAAAAAGAACAGGATGAAATAATAAATGAAAAAGGTCCTTGCGTTATAATGGCCACCTCAGGAATGTTAAGTGGCGGTCCATCTGTAGAATATTTCAAGGCTCTGGCTGAAAACCCTAAAAACTCCTTGGTCTTAACATGTTATCAGGGTGTAGGCTCTTTGGGAAGAAGAATACAGCAAGGTGAAAAAACATTTACATTTGCTAACGGAGAAAAAACAGAGCAGTTTAAGATGGGAATGGAGGTTTACACAATAGATGGCTTATCTGGACATTCATCAAGGCAGGAATTAATAAGATTTGTGTATTCTCTAAATCCAAAACCAAAGCGCATTCTTGTTAATCATGGTGAAAGCTCTAGATGTTTGGATCTATCCTCCTCATTGCATAAAATAAACAGCATAGAAACTTCAGCCCCTAGAAATCTTGAAAGTGTAAGGATAAAATAATTTTTAATCTGATTATTCTTTAGGAAATAGTGATAATGCCTTAGGGTACTTATCTTCAATGTTCAATGTAAAATCATGTTTAGCCCTATCATATAATTTTCCTTTGGATAATATTGTATACCAAAAAGTTTGGTCTTTGCAAGATTCAATGGCTTTTTGTCTAACTTCATTGATATTCCAAAATGTACCTTTGAGTCTTGGATCATCTTCTTGCAATAATGTTGCTTGATGTAATATATTCACATCAAAAATATTGTTTATTCCATGAATATCTATTCTATTAGAGATATCAAAGGAACAACCATATGTTTCCTCATACCAACCTTTATATTTTATTTCTTTTTTTATCTCTTCATCTGTAACTGTTCCAGCACAGAGAGGTTCAATTCTTTTACCGATTGCTGCAACAACTGTATCATTTGCTTTTGCTCCTTCTTTATACCCTATTTGTTTAAGCATACTAAAAGCACCATCTCTAGCATTTTTTTCTCCAATAGGTTCATCAACTCTAAGTGTTGAATATGGAGAAAAGCATTGCATTTTATACCCACCATCATGGATTATCAACAAATCGATATCTGTTGGATTGGGTTTTGTTAGGGTTGAACCATATAATAGAATATCAGTAATTCTTTTACTTTCCCATGACTTTTCAAATATTACCTTTACAGCATCTTTTGCAATATCATAAAATGATCCATTAAAATAAGAAATCCAGGGTTTGATTAAAGATAGGGTATCAGAAACAAGTTGTTTATCCTTTAACATATAAACCTCTTGATCCTGTTGCACTAATCCTTGTTGTTCTAGAATCTTTAAAGAAGAGGATAATTCACCTTTTCTGCATTTTGTTGTTTGTACTAACTCTTCTAGAGAAGATTGACCCTTAGTTAATCTTTCCAAAATTCCAATGTTTTTCATAACCAAATTTTCATAGAACATTAGTTTCTTAATAAAATAAGATTTTATAAATATTTCTACTTTATGTATCTACTTAGCTTTCTGAAGTTAACCGACGATAAACAATTTTTAATGTTTTTATCTCAGCGACGATATCGCTTCATAATACTAAGTAATTACTACTTTATAATTAATATAAACGAAAGATTTATAAATCAAATATACTACTAAAAAGTAATGAACAAACCATTAATATTTGCAGTAATATTATTTGTAATAATCGGTTTTTCTACATTAATTTATGCTAACTCAAAAACAGTTTTAAAAGAAAAACCATCCCCTTATGACCATGTAAAAGAATCACAGATAGAAGTTCTTGATGACAAGATTATAATTTATGTTGACAACCCTTCTTTCTCAAGATATGCAGATACAAATTCAATGGATCCATTATTTGACAAGGATGCAAATGGCTTGGAAATAATCCCCAAAAATGAAAATGATATTCATGTTGGTGATGTAATTGCATATCAATCTTCTTATGTTGATGGCTTGGTTGTTCATCGTGTTATTGAATCTGGGAATGATGCTAAGGGAAAATACTTTATATTGAAAGGAGATAATAATCCAGATCAAGACCCTGAAAAAATCCGTTTTGACCAAGTAAAATATATCTTAATAGGAGTGATATATTAAAATGATTGATCTAAAACACACCAGTGATAAAAAACCACAAGGAAATTATATGACATACCTCGATAGATATGTGATGGTGCATACGCAGTCAAAAACAGCGATAGGAAAAATTATATTTACTGATTTCGAAACTACATTATTATGCCCTTCATTGATTAATGAGGGTATAGAAAAACATAGAGTATACAGGATAGAAACAACTATTCCAACTACAATTAACACGCCAGCAATCCAGATTATAGAGCATACAAGACCCGAGTATTTAGAGGAAATCATTGATTATTATAAAGAACACCCTGAAGAGGAAACTAAAAAATGAATGAAATAATCTGCACTAAATGCGAAGCAATCTATGCAGTAGACAGCGAAGTAACAAATATAGAATGCTTATGCAAAAATAAAGAATTTAAAATACGTAAAACCTTAGCAAAAACACAAAAAACAATCCAATAAAACATCCAATGCTGATGAATGGCATTGCAGGATAAAACTTCTCTTTTTTGGTCTTCATAAATAATATTAACAAAGCCAAAGCAGCAAACAAGACAATAATTAAGGCGCTGAAAATATCATAAGTTCTTAATACTGTTCCAGCAAATAATAATGGCAATCCTACATCTCCTCCCCCTAATATAGCAACTCTTTTCTTGTAAGGAATCAAAAATCCAGCCAAAACCTTTTGCTTGGTCTGAAACTTTGCTAATTTAATCATGTGCTTTGTTTTCCACACAGCAATCATGTCATAAATAGAAATCAATATTAATAACATTGAAATTGAAAATATGTTTAATATCGGAACAAATAAAGCAGCTAAACCTCCATAAATAAATATTTCTGTAAAATTATGAATAATCACATTTGGCTTGAAAACCTTCCATACTGCTAATATCAAGGCAATTCCTAAAGCTATCATCTCATTTAAAAAAGAGCTGAATGCTAATAACAAGCACAGCCATACCCCCAATAAAAACCATATTTTATATAATCTATTCCATCTTAATTTCATTAATACTAAAAGTAAAACAGTTGCAATCACAATATATCCTATAATCTGCAGAAAACTTATTTGAGGTTCAATCTTTGGAGGCTCAATTCCATAAGGCAGTTTCTTGACTTCATAATTTTTTATAACAATCAACCCGATTATCTGGGCTAATAAAAACAAAGTAATCAACAAGATAGTAATCTTTAATGTATGTTTCATACATTATCTTCAAAAAAAGTAGTATTTAAATATTTGTAACTCATTGCTTATTTATCCATGAAATACGCAAATCTGGTAAACTTAAATGTTTTTGTCCATGAGCACGAGAATTTGCCTGAAATAGAAAGAGTTTTCTTGTCTTTTTTGCCGTTTGATTTTGAAAAAGAAAAAATAAAAATAAACAAGATTAATGCTAAAGGATTTGAAGAAAAGAGAATATTTATTCTTGAAACAACCTTAACTAAAGAGTCTCATATAAATAAATTCCTGAAAAACCTGAATGAAAAACTCTCAAATGAAACAAAACAGTTGATATTGCATCAGGCATTGACAAGGCTTAATCCAGAATACAGTTTTTACCTGAGATTTGACAAAGATAAGTTAATGGAAAATAAATTGGAATTAGTGGATCATGGAAACTGCTTTCACATTAAAATTTCTCTAGCTTTGTTTAATAAAACAGATAAAGCAGCATTGGAATTATTAAGAAAGATATTTGGATAATCAAGATTGTCTTATCCCCTATATCCATAAAATCTTTGTTCTCTTCTTTGCGGTCTTCTAAAACTATCTATTCTGATCGAAATAATTCTTTCTATATAGGGTTTTTCCAATTTTTCAATTGAAAATGTTCTATACTCGCTCAAAACCCTTGAAAAGTTTTCATAGTCATAATCGCATAAAAGATTAATAGCTTTTCCAGATTCTCCTGCTCTTGCAGTTCTTCCTATTCTGTGAACATAATCCTTTGCATCTTTTGGAATGTCATAATTATATATATGCGAGACATCATCAATGTGCAGTCCTCTTGCAGCTACATCAGTGCACACTAATACATTAACCTTGGCATTATTGAACAACCCCATAGTTCTTGTCCTGTTATTCTGCGATAGACCTCCATGAATTGCAATTGCATCAATCTTGTTTGCTCTTAGATTTTTTACAACAAAATCTGTTGTTCTTCTTGTATTGCAGAAAATCATGACTAACCCAGAACTTTCATTCTTCAACAAATGCACAAGCAATGATATCTTCATATTTCTTGAAACATCATAATAAACCTGCTTAAGCTTGCTTGGATCAACTTGCTTGACAGCTGAAACATTTATTGGCTGGATCATATATTTATTCGCTAATTTCTTTACATATGTTGAAATTGTGGCAGAAAAAAACAAAGTCTGTCTTTTAGTCGGGCATTGTTTAATTATCTGCTCTACATCTTCTATAAATCCCATGTCAAACATTCTGTCTGCTTCATCTAAAACTAACAGTTTAATCTTTGACATATCAATTGTTCTTCTTTCCATATGGTCTAATATTCTTCCTGGAGTTGCAACTACTACATTTGCTCTTGATAATTCATTAATTTGCGGATTAATAGAAACTCCCCCATAAACAGAAATAATATTTATCTTTTTATGGCTTGAAAACTGCTTTAGTGACATTTTTACCTGCTCAGCAAGCTCTCTTGTTGGAACTAATATTAATGCTTGCAAGCCTCCTTCACTGCTTACATGCTCTGCAATAGCGCAGCCAAAAGCTAAAGTTTTTCCAGAACCGGTTGCAGATTCTCCTATTACATCTTTCCCTTCCATAATATAGGGTATAGACTCTTTTTGAATCTGAGTTGGCTCAGTAAATCCTAATTTTTTAATTGTTGTGATTAGCTGATTGCTTAATCTAAATTCTTCAAATACATTCATTTTTTTACCTCGTATATATTTATTTAGCACTTACTAGAAAAAGCCAAATGTTCATAAAACTGATCAAGTGCTTTCTCGTAAATATCAATGCTCTATAATTAATGATAAATTATGAGTATATAAACCTTTCTATTGCCTAACTACTATTAAGTAACTAATAATTGTTTACTCTTTAGATAAGCAGAAAGAGCATCTTTACTAACTTTATGTGTCAACATATTTGATTCAGAAGGTTTAATCCACAAAAGTTTTTCAGACTCATTATTTATTATCTTTCCTTCATAAAATCCGCATGTATACCAAAAAATCCTCTGTTTTTCTTCACAATCAAAATCTGCTTGATAAATAAGCTTAGGGGCATATATTTTAATTCCCAATTCCTGTAGCATTTCTCTATACAATGCCTGTTCCCTTGTTTCATTTTTTTCTATATGCCCTGCTGGAAAAATTATGCTTCCAGGAACAGTTGATTCTGATTGCTTTCTCCTCTCAACTAAGATATTCCCTTTATACTCCAGAATCAATGCAACTATGTCTTTTCTCATATAAACAATAACATTCTTTCTTTTTATAAATTTTCCCTTATCATATTTTCAGCTAAAAATTCAATAAACAGATAACTTTAAATATAAATCTATGCTCATTAAAACTAAAAGAGGTTAACATGTCTACTCCATTCATTGAAGTTCAAAACATAACAAAAAGATTTGGAAAAAGAGTTATATTGGAGAATATAAGCTGTGATATTCCTCATGGCGAGATATTTGGAATTATCGGAACAAATGGCTCTGGTAAAACTACTTTATTAAAAGTTCTAATTGGTTTTTACGAACCTGACAAAGGCTCTGTTTTATTCCAATCAAGAAATGTTATAAAAGACTTGGAAACAGTAAAAAAATTATTTGGATTTGCAACCCAAGAAAACTGCTTTTACGGCCAGTTAACAGTTCATGAAAATCTTGAATATTTCGGAAGTTTATACAAGCTCCCAAAAGATATAATAAATAAGAATACAGAAGAAATAATAAACTTGGTTAAACTGAAAGATGCTGAGAATGTTATAGGAGACCATTTATCAACAGGAATGCAAAGGCGTTTGGACATAGCTATCTCTTTGATGCATAATCCCCAGGTTTTAATTCTGGATGAGCCGACAGAAGATTTAGATCCATTATTGAGAAAAGAAATCTTGAATTTAATAAAGGAAATAAACAAAAAAGGAAAAACCATAGTTCTTACATCTCACTTATTGCAGGAAGTTGAAACAATCTGCGATCAAATAGCTATTCTTCACAATAAAAAAATTGCAGATTCAGGAACTCTTGCTCAATTAAAATCAAGATACAAAAAGAAAAATCTGGGAGAAATATTTGCTTTATTGGAAAATGCATAAAGTATTCGCAATAATAAAAAAGAATTTAAGCCTTTTGATAAGGTCTAAAACATCTGCTTTAATCGTGATTCTAGGACCTTTGTTAATGATACTATTGATTGGAGCAGCATTTAATACATCAAACTTGTATGATATAAAAGTTGCATCATATTCTGAAAGTTATTCTGAATTATCAAATTCAATTGTGGATTTACTAACCCAATCTCAATTTCAAACAACAAAGACAATTACAGAAACAGAATGCGTTGAAGGTGTTAAAAAAGCACTTTATCATGTCTGCATGGTTATTCCTAAAGACCTATCTCTTAAATCAGAAAATGCAAATATAGTTTTTTATGTTGATAGTTCAAGAGTAAATATTGTATGGATTATCCTAAGCACTGTTTCATCCAAGATAGAAGCAAAAAGCTCTGAATTAAGCCTGCAGATGACTCAGGCAATATTAACTGCAATGAGCAAGATTCAGATTGAAGTAACAGACAAGAAAACAGCTGCAGACACATTAACATCAGGCATACAGGACGTTTCATCCAAAGTCTCCCAAATTTCCTTAAGCCTTTCTGCTCTTAATTTAGATTATAATCTTACAGACTTTAATATCTCAGAGATAAAAGAAGAAGCAAACAGTGTAGCAGCTTCGCAAAATACATCTGCAGCAACATTAAATTCACTCTTGGATGATTTATCAACAAAATTATCTGCTTTTGGAGCAAAGCTTGCAGCAGCATCCAAATTCAGGGAATCTTCAGCTAAAACACTTGATGAAGCAAAAACATCTCTGTCCTCAAACACAGAAAAAGCAAATTCAATAAAGTCAGCATTATCAAGCATAGAATCCTCTATTAATTCAATTGAAATAAAAGAAGCCAAAAAAATAGTTTCTCCTATAACTACATCATTGAAAACTGTTACAACAGAAAAAACTCATCTGAGCTTTATGTTCCCTACATTATTGGTTTTAGTAATCATGTTTGTTTCAATACTTTTATCATCTACAACAGTTATCAAGGAAAAAACAGGAAAAGCTTACTTTAGAAATTATATTTCTCCAACTTCAAATTGGACATTTATACTTGCTCATTATCTGACAAACTTATTTATAATAATGTTGCAGTTATTGGTTATCTTTATTGTAGCTTCATTTTTCTTTAAGAAGGAAATTTTGTCTAATCTTCCAAGTGTTTTATTGGCATTATTCATAGTTTCATCAGCATTCATATTATTGGGAATGCTTATTGGTTACTTGTTCAGGACAGAGGAAACAAGCAATCTCGCGTCAATCTCTGTTGCTTCTGTTTTGATATTCTTTTCTAATGCAATACTTCCTATGGAATCAATGCCTGTAATGATTGCAAAAATAGCTCACTTTAATCCATTTGTTATAAGCGAAGCTGTAATAAAACAATTATTCATATTTGGTTCTTCATTAAAGCCATTAATAACAAGTATTGGTTTATTGTTGAGTTATTCTGTTTTGTTTGTTGCTTTGATATGGGCTTCTACAAAAGTAAGAAAAGAAGCAGATAGAATGATGAGAAAAAGATTTGATAAATAATATTATAAATCATCTATAGGGATTTTTACATTTGTAAAGGTATTATTATAATATATATTTTATAGAATATGTCAAAAGGACAAAAAGACAAGCGCACACAAAATGTTTATAAATAAGTCTTGCTTAATAATATTTAACCTCATGAAAAAATATGCGAATAGCGAGGCAATACTTCTATTCGTTTGTGGGGTTATTTGAAAAAAATGCGAATAGCAAAGAGGTGATTTAAATGGATGCGATTGAATTAATGAAAAAAGAAATGTTAAGAAGAAATTATAGTTTGAGAACAATAAGCACTTATGGTTTTTGTTTAAGAAGATTTTTAAGTTACCAAAATAAGGAACATAAGAAAATATCTAAAAATGATATAAATGACTATTTAGATAGATTGATAGAAAAAGGGGCATGCGGAAATACAATTAATATAAATTTGAATGCTCTGAAATTTTTATTTGAAGGTGTATTGCATAAAAGGTTGACTGTTAATATAAAATATTCCAAAGTTTCTAAGGAAATGCCTATTGTTTTAACAAAAGAAGAGGTAATCAGATTGATCAATTCAATAGAAAATAAAAAACATAAGCTGATGATAGAATTAATGTATGGTGCTGGTTTAAGAGTGAGCGAGCTAATTAATTTAAAAGTTAAAGATATCGAATTTGAAAATAATCACGGATGGGTTAGGCATGGCAAGGGAAACAAAGATAGATTGTTTATACTTCCAATGTTTTTAAGAAATGAATTATTCAATTGTATAAAAGAGGATAATTTAGAGCAAGATTCATGGATTTTTAATAGTTATAATGGACATATGAGTGTGAGGTCTGTTCAAATAATTGTAAAAAAAGCAGCAAATAAAGCAGGAATAAAGAAAAGAGTTCATTGCCATACTTTAAGGCATTCTTATGCTACTCATTTGATTGAGAATGGCTATGATGTTGTTAATGTACAAGTGCTCTTAGGTCATAATTGTGTAGAAACAACTATGCGATATGTACACATGGCCTCCCCTAGATTATTAGCAGTTAAAAGTCCATTGGATAGTTTAGACTTATTTAATAAAGAGGTTAATGATTCACAACTACAGAAAGAGGACAGAAAATTGAGTTATGAGCATGCAAAAACAGGGGAATCAAGCCTTATAGATGTGGAAAATAAGGGAATTCGCATATAGACAGTTATGTTCAATTCGGCGGGTCGGGAAGATTTAAATAGAAAGAAAAGATGGTTTAAAAGAATGACAGAATGGATAAAAGGAAATAGTTTTAGTATAATTATGATAGGTTTTCTGATATACTTTTTTAGCAACCAAAATCTACCAGAAAATCTATTTCCTTGTTTAATTAATAAATGCTATACGAATATTTTTAATTTTATTATGTTAATATTCTATATTTCTTCAATTATTCTTTTAATCATTGGGTTTTTTACATTCTTATTTGGTCTTAAAAAAGACGAGGATAAAGGAAGAGATATTCAAAATTTACAAAGAGATAATTTAGAAAAACAAAATGAAAAATTAGAATTAGAGATTGAAGAATTAAGAAAAAATAATCCCTCTCCGCCGAACTCAACCTAAAAGGTTGCCTTTGAGGGAACATAACATTATTATGTCTAATTATTACTCACTCGCTAACACTCGCTCCGTCATAACTCACAGGA
>CAZHCT010000023.1:0-6459 GCA_964531355.1 Candidatus Woesearchaeota archaeon
TAATTCTCCAGTTTTATTCTTGCTGTTTCAAGATTATTTAAGCTAGATTCAAGAGCTTTGGATAATACTGAACAACTTTGATTTAATGAGGTTATATAAAGAGATTGCAGCTGCATACTTTCATAATCTAATTTTTGTGATCTTACAGCTTCTTCCAGATAAGTTGATCTGGATTGGGTAATTGTTATTCCTATCAATAAACCTATTATGAATATTGCAGCGGTTAATACTAATGCAGTAATATGCTTTTTAATTTCCATTTCTACCATTTTTGCTTTTTTCCCCTTAGAATATCAAATAAAACCCCTAGCCAGATAATAGACATTATTGAGGGGTATAGGAATAGATAGAATATTACTGGAGAGTTTATTTTTTCTTTTGTGTATCTGAAAGAGATGATTAACCAGAATATCGCAATTGCAAAGATAATTATTGCAAAAAACAAGTTCATTAAGTTGATATCCAATGGGGTGAAGGAAGAAAGGGTTTTATTTATTAAAGGTACAAAATTAAATTTAATAAAACTCATATCATACAACCAATTGAATAAAGGCCTTAATAATAATGTATATGATAAGTAGATGGATAATGTAACAGAGAATATTGCAGCTAATAAAACCATTGGCAAGAAGAATATGCCTAATTCGCCATATTTTGGATTGAATAACATTTCCTTATATCTTATCAGATTAAAGATTGTTCCCTTGTACCAGCGATTTCTCTGCTTGTAGAATTCATTAAATGTTTTTGGAGCTATGGTCAATACTTCTGCGCTTAAAATTTGGATTATCTTATAATTATTTTTTTGCAACCTCAAGGCAAGTTCCATGTCTTCTGTAAGATTATTTTCATCAAATCCCTTTATTTTCTTTATTATTTCTGTTTTGTAAACACTGAATGGTCCAGGAGTAACATGAATGCAATTTAAGTGAGCCATTACTTTTTTATAAAAGAAGTTAATTGGATATTCATAGTTTTGAATTTTTTCTATAAAGGACTTATTATTATCTATTTTTATTATCGGCAAAACTGCTGCTATGTTTTTTCCAAAATGAGGAATTAATTTCTGCAAGGCATTTTCTTTGACAAATGAATCTGCATCCAAGGTAACAAAGAACTCAGAGATTGTATTTTTTAAAGCATTATTTAAAGCAGCGCCTTTTCCTTGATTTTGCTGATTAATCAGAATAATATTAAATTGCTTGTTATTTTTTATTATTTTTTCAACTATTTGTTTAGTATTATCTCTGCTGCCATCATTTACTATAATCAATTTCAGCTTATTTTTTGGATAATTTAGATTTAACACAGAATTAATTGTTTTTTCTATGTTTTTTCCTTCATTATATGCAGGAATTGCTATGGTTACAGAGGGGTATTTCTTTAATTTTAGATCTCTCTCCTTTGCACCTTTTTCTAAAAATACTAGAAACCAGAATATTATAAAGTACAAGGAAAAAAAATACATTGTCCATACAGATATTTCAGTAAGCATAATAATACTCTTTTTTGATTATTTAAGAATGTTTTGCTCTTGGTTTTCTGGCTTTTGCTCGGGGGTTATTTGGCTTAATTTTTCCTTTAAAATTGATTCTGCCACATCAAAATAATCATAGAATTTCTGGGTTAATTTCAATAATTTTGTCCTTCCTGCTTTTTCAGATGTAATTAATTCTGATTCTTTTAACAGTTTGATATGATCATATGCCTTGTTTCCACGAATTTTTATTACTTTGCTCTGCAATACTGGATGTTGATAGGCTATTATTGATAAAGTTTTAGTTGTCGGGCTATCAAATTCTTTTGAGGATACTAATTTATTCGCCAAAAATCCATATTCACTTTTAATGTTTAACCTGAACTTGTTATTTTCTTCTATTAGGTGCAATGCCGAGTCTTTTTCAGAATAATCTTTTTTTAATAATTCAATTTCCTGATTTATTTGCTCTTGAGATAGGTTGCATAATTGAGATATTTCTTCTATTGATACAAATCTGCCTGTTGTGAAAAGGATTGCTTCTATCTTTTTTTTGTGATCTTGCATATATATTATAAGAATTATGAATTTTTAAAGATTTTGTATTACTTGTTTTTTAATAGAATTGAAATAATTAAATTTTACTGGAGTATGAAGCAGATATTTATTTCAAAATAAAAAATGGGATTATTAGCATCTTGCGGTAGCTGTTTGGTCTATTCCGGAGATTCTTGCCCTTATACTATACTTAATCGTGCTTGGTGAATAATCTTCCCAGTAAAATGACCACGTTGCGTCCGAGCCATCGCTTATGCAGGCGTTAACACCAGAAACCTTTTCCCAGTTTGTACACTGCAAAGCGTTATTTTCTGGAACTCCGCCACCTTCAATCAAAAATACTTCAAGCCTAGAACCAATGGGTCCTGTTACAGTTCCTGAAAATCTAATTTGATTTAAATTAGTTGTATCACCATACTCGTCTGTTCTTTGAGCAGAAGTGCAGCTAGAGAATGGTATTGTTACACCTACAGAAACGTTGGAGCCTGTTTCATTTGGCATCGCTCCCTGATTTGATTGGATCTGAGTGCACCCGCTTATCAAAACTACCATAATTAATAAAATTGTCAATAAAAGAACTGGGTTTAATTTCATATTAAAACATTAAAATTTAATTCTTTAAAAATATTTCTTTTTAGTGAGCATAACAATAACTTAACTTAAAGCATATCTTAAAATAGCGCCAATTCCGCCTAAATCCTTTAGCTGCTGGCCTTCTCTTGTTTCTGTTGAGATTAATTCAACTTTTGCATTTGTGGATTCTGCTTTTGCAATAAATTCTTCTATTATTGACTCTTCCAAATCATCTGATAATAATAATGTATCAACAGCTGCAAAGTCCAATGCTTTTTTAGTTTCATTTGAGCCATAAGAAACTTTTTCAGGGGTTTTAGCAAGCATTTCAAAGAATCTCTGCATTAACTGCTTTTCCTTGATTATTATCTCTTTTGCCAAAATCTCTTTTGATTTATCAACTAAATCGTGCAAGCCCGTTTCATCTGTATATGTTTGGTCCTGCAAAGCCAAAACTTTCTGCTTTATTTCATTATTCAAATAATCTCCTGCGAAAAACTCTTCTTTAGTTGGACCTGGACCACCTATTAATATTCCTTTGAGGGTCATTTTAATATCCAAGAAATATTTGTTTGCTAATTCACCTATTCTAACAAAAAATTCTTTAGTCATGCCTTCACGGATTCTTTCATATCTGCGACTTGATTGTCCCCCCGCACCACTCTTTCCTGGAACCCCTGAAGTAATATTAATAAGCTGAGAAATTGACGTTCCCCTTAATAATCCAATTGTTGCTTCTCTTCTATCCAAAACAATCAAGCCGTATGTTTCCTTGTGCTCAAGCATTTCTTTTAATGGATCTATAACAAATGTCTGGTCACATCTATATAATCTAAATTTTAATGGCTCTGGCGTTTCCAATGACCATACTTTTATATCAACTACGTTATCTCTTTCAGATGCATTTCCTGAAAAAACTGCAATACCGTTTTCAGGGGTTTTTTTGAATAATCGCAAATGCCTTATTGCTCTTTCCAAAGAGTCTATTACATGCGTTCTTGTTGTTTTATCCTTGATATTTGAAGCTGTTCCCTGCTCTTCTTCCATATGCTGGATTATTTTATTAATATCATAGCCTGCCGGGACATAAACTGAGATTAATTCTGTATGCCTGCCTCTAATTGAAGCTAGTTCTTTAATGAATTTCCTTAGTTTGTGAGTTTGTTTTGTATCCATATTAATTAGGAAGAAATGAGATTATTTAAAGTTTGTCAAAATTTAATTTCAAATTTATCCCCAAACTCTATTTTTTCTGAATTTGTAACTGCTTTTAAATCCTGCAGAATGGGTTTTATAAGTTTTTCATGCTTTTTTTCTAGGGTAAGACTAGAAACTGGGATTTTAAGAGAGAGGTTATTTTTTGTTTTAGACTGCCTAACTTGAGAGATTATTTCAATTAAAAGATCTCCGATAGATTCTAATTTTTTATTTTCTAATTTTTTGCTAAATTCTGGCCAATTAGATAGGTGAATACTTTTCTGCTTTTCGTTTTTTCTGAAATATAATTGATAAACTTCTTCACTGATGTGAGGCATTATTGGAGCATATAGCTTTATAATTGAAAGCAATGTATTGTAAAGTGTGTATTGAGCTGATTTTCTTTTTTCTTTGTTTAATTTTTCTAGATTATACAACCTGTATTTTATTATTTCCAGATAATAATCGCAGAAGACATGCCAGAAGAAGAATTCTAAATCTGATTTTGCTTTGCTGTACTCATATTTATCAAATGAATCTGTAACATCTTTAACAAGAGTATTTAATTTAGATAATATCCATTGATCAATTAATTCTATTTTCTTTGGTTTTTTAAAGTCAAAATCCTGCAAATTCAAAATTGAAAACTTTGATGCATTCCAAATTTTTGTTATTGTTTTTTGACCTGTTAATATATCTTTTTCCTGATATCTAATATCTTCCCCTAATTTTGAACTAGATGCCCAGAATCTTAATGCATCTGCAGAATATTTTTGAAGCATTTCTTTTGGTTCGATTATATTTCCCTTGCTCTTGCTCATTCCTTCTCCTGTTTCGGATAAAACATAGCCGGATATCATAATATCTTTCCATGGAATGTTTTTTTCATGAAGCCAGGATTTTACAATTGTATTGAAAGCCCAGAAGGTGATAATATCATGAGATTGTGGCCTTAAGGACATAGGAAATATTTTTTTGAATAGATTTTTGTCCTTTAAAGCTATTTGCGGCGTTAAGGAAGAAGTTGCCCAAGTGTCTATTACATCCTTTTCTGGAATAAATTCTTTGCATTTACATTTTGGACATTCTTTTATTTTTGGTTTTGTTTCTAGGGGGTCTATTGGAAGATCTTTTTCATCTGCCAAGATAATTTCCTCACATTTTTTGCAATACCAAACAGGAAAAGGCACTCCAAAAAATCTTTGACGAGATATACACCAATCCCATTGCAATCCTTTAATCCAATTTACATATCTATGATACATATGAGCGGGATACCAATTAACTTTTTTTCCTAATTCAATAAATTTATCTTTTAGATCTAAGTATTTTATAAACCATTGTTTACTCTTTAAGAATTCAATTTCTGTATTGCATCTTTCATGAACGTTAACTGCATGTTTTATTGGTTTTTGTGATACAATTAAATTTTCTTTTTTTAAGTCCTGGATTATTGCTTTTCTTGCTTCATGAATACTTAATCCTTTATAATTTTTAGATATTTCATTAAGCTTGCCATCGGGGTTTATTGAGATCTTTATTGGGAGATTGTATGCTTTTTGCCATTCTATATCTGTTAAATCTCCAAAAGTGGAGCACATTACGATTCCAGAACCTTTTGCTATGTCTACTCTTTTATCTGCTAATATTGGAACTTCAAAATTGAATAATGGAACCTTTGCTTTTTTGCCTATTAATGATTTATTTTTTTCATCTTCGGGATTTACAAAAACAGCGACACAACTGCCTAATAATTCTGGACGGGTTGTGGAAATTATAATTGCTTTTCCATCTACCTTGAATATGATGTCATTAGATATGCTTTCTAATTCTTTATCTTTTAATTCAACTTGAGCTATTGCTGTTCTGCATGTTGGGCAAAATATTGAAACTGTTTCAGTTCTGTATTCTCTTCCTTGTTTGTATAAATCAATAAAAGAAAGCTGAGAGATTTTTCTAGAATCATTATCTATTGTTCTATAATTTCTTGACCATTCAGGGGATAAGCCAATTGATTTCCATGAAGCTTGCAATTCTTTTTCTGCTTCTGTTGTTTCTTTTAAGCAGAGTTTTATGAAGTCACTTCTTTTCATATCTACTGCCTTTATATTTAATTTTTTTTCTACAAATCTCTCTGTTGCTAAACCATTATCATCAAAACCCCAAGGATAGAAAATATTAAATCCTTTCATTCTTTTATATCTTACAATTATATCCTGATGGGAATAAGAGAAAGCGTGACCAATATGCATTTTTCCTGAAACAGTTGGAGGAGGTGTATCAATAGAGTAGACTAGTTTTTTACTATTTTCATCAAATTTATAGATATTTTCTTTTATCCAAAACTCCTGCCATTTTGGTTCTGATTCTTTAGGATTATAGTTTTGGGGAAGTTCCATTTTTAATTTTGTTTCTTTGTTAATTTAAATATCTTTTGGAAATATTTAAATAGTTCAAATCTAATTTTTTTCTTGTTGGGACGGTAGCTTAGCCTGGGAGAGCACATGGCTGAAGACCATGGGGTCGCGTGTTCAAATCACGCTCGTCCCATTTTCAAGTTTAGAGAAAAGTTTAAATAATACATAAAACCATTAAATTAGGTAACAAAGAGGTGCAAAAAGATGAATAAAAAAGGTGCGATTGAACTTTCTATG
>CAZHCT010000023.1:6469-12078 GCA_964531355.1 Candidatus Woesearchaeota archaeon
AAAAACAACGTGCTCATTGGCAGATTCGCGAGTTTTTTAAGGAAGAATTTCCAAAAAATTTATTAACATAGATAAAGTAACTAAATCTAATGCAAACAAAAAAGGTAAGTAAAAAGGGTGCAATTGAACTTTCTATGACTACTATAATAGTTATTGTTATAGGTGTTGTTTTATTAAGTTTGGGTTTAATGTGGGTAAGAGGTTTATTTGAGAAAATCACTATTTTAACTACAGGAGCATTTGAACAAGCTGATCAAGAAATAAGAGAAAGAATGGGAGGAAATGAAAGATTTTATGTCTCTGGTCAAGCATTTGATATTAAAGTAAATGGGGATAAGATGATAAGTATAGGTATACAAAATCTTGCGGATATTGGAGGAACAAGTGAGAGTTTTACATTGACTAAGGTACAGAGTGGAACTAATATTCTTCCTGAGCTTGAGTTTATTATTCCAGGGGAACAGAAGATCCCACTTGGTGAAAAGATGGGAATACCTGTAATTATAAAGGCTCCCAAGACCACAACACCTGGAAAAACATATTCTTATAAAATAATAGTGAATAAAGGTGGTTCAGAATATGATAGCAAAGTAATTTTGATAACTGTAGTAGCATAAATTTAAAAACTTAATTTTCTTTTATTTTTTATATAAAATGTTAAGACTATTTAATACATTAACCAGAAAGAAAGAGGAGTTTAAACCAATTAAAAAAGGATTTGCAAATATTTACAGCTGCGGTCTTACAACCTATAATTATGGACATATTGGAAACTTCAGGTCTTTTATTTTTGCGGATTTATTAAGAAGATATTTGGAATACAAAAAGTATAAAGTAAAACAGGTTGTTAATATAACTGATGTTGATGACAAAACAATAAAGAAAAGCAAAGAAGAAAGGGTTTCTTTAAAGCAATTAACAAAAAAGTATGAAGATGCGTTTTTTGATGATATTAAAATATTAAATATTGAGAAATCTGAGCATTATCCAAAAGCAACTAATCATATCAAAGAGATGGTTGAATTAATAAATATATTGCTTAAAAAAGGGTTTGCCTACAAGGCAGATGATGGAATATATTATAGAATATCAAAGTTCAAAGATTATGGAAAATTAGCAAATATCAAAATAAAGGAATTAAAATCCGGAGTAAGGGTAAATGTTGATTCTTATGACAAGGAAGATGCAGATGATTTTGCATTATGGAAATTTTATGACAAAGAAGATGGAGATGTTTTTTGGGATGCAATATTCGAAATTGAAGTGACTAAAGAACAGTATGAAAAACTTGTTGAAAAGGCTCTTGAAAATAAAGATGAAGAATTTTTGAAATTAAATAAGATTGATAAAACAAAATGGAAAAAATAAATTTATGTAAAGGTGGATGTGGGAATAAAGCAATGTATAAAGGATGGTGTGAAGTAAAATGGAAAAAGGGAAATCGGGTTTGTGTAACATGTCCAGAATTAGAAAAGAAAAGAGCAAAATCAATTTCTAAATATAGGTCATTGGAAGCAAAACTTGGACTTAATCCTATGCAAAATCCAGAAATTTGTAAGAAAAATCATTCAGCTGAAAGGAATAAAAAATCCTCTAATACTCTTAAGAAACTTGGAAAGCTTGGAATTTTACCTCAACAAACAGAATCTAAAAAATTAAGAGAAAAAAGGTTTAGAAATATCCGTAAAGCATTAAGAAAACTAGCGGATGAAGGAAAACTAAATCATCAGATAGAACCAAAATGGAAAAAGGAATTGAGACATAGAAGGATATCAAAAACGTTAAAAGAAAAAATAAAGAAGGGATTAATTAAGATAGTTCCTGCTAAGAAAGTCCTTTATAAATCCAATTATGGTACTATAATTTGGTTGCGCTCTGGATGGGAATTTGAAGTAGCAAAATTCTTAGACTCTAATAAAATAAAATGGTTATATGAACCTTTTCCAATACAATATTTTAATTCCGAAAAAGGAGAAATCTGTAATACTATTCCTGACTTCTTTTTACCAAAATACAATTTGATTATTGAAGTTAAATCTAGTAATAAGAGTATTTCAAATTTTATGGGTGATAAAATTAAAGGTATTAAAAAAGCTGGTTTTAATGTAGCTTTATGGATGGATAAAGAGATTAATCTTATTAGAAAGGAGGATTCTGGTTTTTTACTCAGAGAAATACAACAATTTGGAGTTAAGGAAAATGCCCAAAATAAAAATTAAATTAATCGGTCGTCCAGGATGGCATATTGAATGCTCTGCAATGTCAATGAAATACTTGGGAAAAACATTTGATATTCATACAGGCGGGATTGATTTGGTTTTTCCGCATCATCAGAATGAAATAGCTCAAAGCGAAGCAGCAACAGGAAAGAAATTTGTGAATTACTGGCTGCATAATGAATGGCTATTATTTGATGGAAAGAAGATGTCAAAATCCCTGGGCAATTTTTACACATTAAGGGACTTGCTGAATAAAGGATATGATGCAGGATCAATAAGGTATCTGCTCTTATCAACACATTATAGGCAGCAGTTAAATTTTACTTTTGAAGGACTAGAAGCAAGCAAAAATGCTGTTGATAAAATACAGGATTTCTATGATAAAATAGAAGCAAAAGGAAATGATGAAGTCAAGGGAATTGTCAATGAAACCAAGAAAAAATTTGATGTGGCAATGGATGATGACTTAAATATTTCTGAAGCTTTAGCTGTTATATTTGAGTTCATGAATGAAATAAACAGACTAAAATTAAACAAGAAAAGCGTTAAATTGGTCAAAGACTTAATGAATGATTTTGATAAGGTTTTAGGGATATTAAAAGAGAAAGGGAAACTGCCTGATGAGATAAAAAAATTGATTGAGCAAAGAGAAAAATTAAGAAAAGAAAAGAAGTTTAAAGAAGCTGATGATGCAAGGGAAGAGATAAAAAATATGGGTTATTTAATAGAAGATGGTGATAAGGGAACTATGTGGAAAAAGGTAGCATAAATATTCTTTTGTTTTATCCTTGAACTTAAAAACGTATTTTTACGAAAAGTTTATAAATAAGTATAACATACTTATAGCAGGTGATGCAAATGGTTATTGAAACAGCTAAAATGTCTGAAAGAGGACAGGTAATAATACCCAAAGAGGTAAGAGAAGCAGTAGGAGCATCTACAGATACTATATTCGCCTTCGGCACTATAAATAAGGATACTATAGTTATGAAAAAACTGGATACAAGATCATTAATTGAAGAATTCAAAAAGTTGAGAAGCAAAGCAAAGAAAGTTTCTCCTGAAGAGATTGAGGAAGAGATACATGCCTATAGAAAGCATTAATGCAGTTTTAGACACTAATATTATAATTTCGGCTGCGATTTCTAAAGATGGAAACCCTGCTCGCATATTTGAGCTATTTTTAGAAGGGAAGATACTTAATTATACAACTGAAGAGATTGTAAAAGAGATTGAAGAAGTGATGGAAAGACCTTTCTTTAAAGAGGTTATTGATGAAGATTATAGAAAATTCATCTTGGATAATTTTAAAAACCTTTCAGTCATTATTCGACCAATATTTGATGAAAAGGCTGTTTTAAAAGATGAGAAAGATAATAAATTTATAAACTGCGCCTTTCTGCTAAAGTAGGAATAATAGTTTCTGGAGACAATCATTTATTGGAATTAAGAAACTACAAAGGAATTGATGTGCTGAATGCAAGATTATTTTTATTAAGATTTGGACTCTAAGGAGCAGGCTGAATGGGTTTTTTTGAAATATTTTATTCCAAATATTTTTCTTTTTTCTTTTATTTGATCCATGATATTATGTTTAGTTTTGTGGTTTGTTGTTTCCATTTTTCTTTTACTTCCATTACAAAATTATTCTTGACAACCGACACTGTTTCTTAATATAGTCTGACATTATCTCTGTATCCCATACACTTCCAACTAATCCTAAAATATCTTCACTATATTGAGTATTCTCTAGTGCTTTTTCAAATTCTTTCAAATTTTTTGGTTGAACCTTGACCTTATCTTTATATACCTCTTGTAACATCAGATAACCTTCTAAATCTAATTCTTCTCTTAGCAGTTTCAAGCATTTAATCATTGCTTCTCCTTTTGTTTTAAATGGTTCTTGAGTTTTGATTTTTTGCTCGTACCAAATAGGACTCCAATATTTCAATTTTGATTTATTGGTTTCTAATTTTTTTCTTAATTCTACGGGGTATATATTGAATCCTGATGATTGCCCTCTTTTTATCACATAACGATTCGCTACCTTTTCTACTCTATACATGATGTCTATATTTTGCCAATTACTTTTATGCCTAATGGATGTTCTGAAAAGACCATAACTAAATTGATTTTCTATATATTGGATACCAATGCCGAATGGCGGATGATATTTATTTTTAATTTCCATTTTATTTTGCCTCCATTAAAGTTTATTTAATTACTATTTAGTAAGAAATATTGACTATATCTAATTTTACCCTAATATATTTGGGTGTCTATTCTATTGCACTTATTATGTCAGGCATCAGTTTTTTCTCAGCTTTCTTAATATGCTCGCAGAATGTAGGAGTGGAAACTTTCATGATTTCAGCTAATTTTTCCATGTTAATCCTCTTTGGGAAATCGTAAAATCCATTTTCAAATGCTAGCTCAATTGCTCTTTTCTGGTTAGGAGTCAGCTTAGGCATTAAATGAGGATAGTAAACATCAGTTAATTTTGTCTGCTGGATCTTAAGGATTTCTGTATCTTTTATTTCTTCTTTGACATTGCTAATGAATTCCCTCAATATATCTTTTCTCCATGAGGCAATTTCCCATGTTTCATAACCTTTATTATCAACAAAAACAGGCTTTACAAAAATCAGCTTTTCTGTTTTGAATGTTGAGGGAACTTTCTCTTTTCTTACCTCAATGCAGAAAAATGAATTCCCTTCTATCTCAAGAGCTTTTACTCTTTTGTCTTTTTTTAAGTCTTTTAAAAATTTTTTAATGCTTTCTTCATCACCATGAACCGTATGAATCTGCGGAGAATAGGTAATGCCTTTTTCCTGGTAAATGTTAAAAGAAATTCCTGTATCCATGACATTAAATTTTATGCATCTGGTTCCTATAATGCAATCATGCTTTAGCTTTATCTTTGCAATCCACATAACCCAAATATATTAGGTTTCTACTATAAATAAGTTTCTATTGCCCAAAACACAAGGTTTTTAAAGATTATCTAGATTCTAAATCTGAAATGACAAATGTATATGATGTTGATCCAAATGAGCTTATAGAAAAAGCTAGCGAGGAATTAAAAAAGATTGACGCAGTTAAAGCTCCTGAATGGAGCAAGTTTGCAAAGACAGGAATGCATAAAGAAAGGCCTCCTGAAAGAATAGATTGGTGGCATGTAAGAGTAGCTGCGGTCTTGAGAAAAATATATGTTTTAGAGCCAATTGGTGTTAATAAATTAAAGAGAAAATATGGTGGAAGAAAACATAGGGGAACCAAGCCAATGAGGACATACAGGGGAAGCGGAAAGGTCATAAGGGTTGCATTGCAGCAATTGGAAAAAGCTGGTTTTTTAAAACAAGTTGAAAAAGGATTGAGAAAGGGAAGGGT
>CAZHCT010000024.1:0-10127 GCA_964531355.1 Candidatus Woesearchaeota archaeon
TAGACTGTGAGGAATGGAATTCTCCTTTGTTAAGGGGAAGAATTGTTAAAGAAAACAATAATACTGATTTCAGCAGAGAAGGAAATAAGAATTTATTGAGATTATTGGACAAGCATAAAATCAAGGCTACTTTTTTTATTACTGGTTATTTTGCTGAGAGAGAAAAGGAGCAGGTTAAAGAGATATTGAAAAGAGGGCATGAAATTGCTTGCCATGGTTATAGCCATTTTTATAGAAATAACAAAGATTTGAATATTGAAAATGATGTTAAAAAATCTAAAAAAGTGATTGAAAAAATAATTAATAAAAAAGTTTTAGGATTTAGAGCTCCTCAAATGCGATTTTCATTTGAATTAATAAAGATTTTAGATAAACAAGGTTTTAAATATGACAGCTCGATTCATCCTGCTTTTCTGCCTGGTTATTATTATAATTTTAATTATCCCTTAAATATCTACAAGCCAATAAAAGAATTAAAGATTAAAGAAATTCCTGCGGCTTCTATGCCTTTTTTGAGATTGCCTATTAATTGGATTTTTATGAGAAATTTGGGTTATAGATGGACTAGTCTAGGAATAAATGCTTTATTAAAGAGAAATATTACTCCGGTTTTATATTTTCATTCATGGGAGTTCACAGAGATAAAAAGCAAAAATGTTTCTTTCTTGTTTATAAGGAATACTGGAAAGAAGTTTTGCTTAGAGCTAGAAAAATTATTAAATAGGTTTAAAGATGAAAAGTTTGTTAAAGTAAGTGAACTATGAAAGAAAGTGAAAGAAAAAAATATGAAGTAGAAGTGCATTCAAAGATAGTAGAAGATTATTCTAATGTAATGAGCTTTAAAGGAAGCAAATTATTTCATGAATATTGGAATAATGAATTAACTAAGTTCTGCAATAAAGGAAGGATATTAGATAATGGATGCGGAAGCGGAATCTTACTAAAAGAATTAAAAAATGCTTATGGCTGCGATATTTCTTTTGATATGCTGAAAGCTGCAAAGATGAAGAATTTAGTTAATGCTGATTCTGAGAAATTGCCTTTTAAAGACAAGAGTTTTGATGCTGTTTTTTGCAGAGGCAGTTTACATCATTTTCATTCATATGAGAAAGGACTTAAAGAGATTAAAAGGGTTTTGAAGAAAAATGGAAAATTAATTATTTCTGAACCGTTTGACAATTTTTTAATCAGGATTCCCAGAGCATTAAATAAGATGTTGAATAAAGAAAGATTCAGCAAACATAAAGTTCTGGACAAAAAGTTTTTTGATGTTTTAGAAAAAGATTTCAAGATTATAAAAAAAGAATATTTTGGTTATATTGGAATGCCTATTTTAAGCTCTCCAGAAGTATTTTTTGCTTTTAGATTGATTGCTAGAAATGAATTTTTGTCAAGATTTTTGATATTTATTGATAAAACTATAGCCAAGATACCATTAAGAAATAAGCTGAGCTGGCATATTAATTTGTATTGTGAGGTTTAGAGATTTAGATTTTTTAAGATTTCTTTTTTTAGGGAATAAGAAATAACTTCAATTAAGTCTGCAATAAATTCCCTTGATTTTTCTATACCCTGAATTGGGCAAGATAATTGGTATAAATTTTTATAGTATGGTGTTGCATAGCTAACAAATTCTTTTTCTATTTTAAAAATTTCAGAATCTAAATCTTTAAATGGACATTTTCCCATTTTAACATCTAATTTTATAGTTTCTACGGCTTCGCTTACTTTTATTAATCCATCCATAGTTAACCGCATTTGTTTTTGCAGATTAGAAATCTGCTCCATTGGCAATCTTTCTAATATTTTTGATAAGCATTTTGGTTGATTCATTACATGCAAAGGATACCTTGTGCTTTAGCACTAGGTATGTCCAACCTCCTATTTCTTAAATTTTGAAAAGAATAGAAATAGTGCGCACCGGAATCGGCGCACACATCAACAACATTTGTAATAGTGTGAGCTGTATTCTTAAACTTTGCGCAGGAGCTAAAAAAATGGAACTTACACATTTCGGACATGCAGTTGGGCAAAATGCCTTTCACTTCGTGTGGAAGCCTAAATATGCTAAAGACCCATTTAAGTTTGAAAAACTTAGAAAACTTTGTGAAGAAGTTTTGAGAGAAGTAGCTAAAAAATATGGATTTGAGATTTACGAACTTAAAGTAATGCCAGACCACATTCATCTTTTTGTTGAAGTGCCCCATACAATGAGTGTTGCCAAGGCCCTGCAGCTTTTTAAGGGATATTCTGCTTATCGGATTCTTAAGCAACATCCTTGGTTGAGAAGACATTTTAAAACTGGACATCTCTGGAGCCCTGGAAAATTCTTTAGGAGCGTTGGAAATGTAACTAGTGAAACCATTCAACATTACATTTCTTCTTCGCAAGGTTCTTGGAGTTGACATTTTTATCAGATGATACCCCGTCCCTTTAGGGCGGGGTTATTCATTTTAAATTACCTTTTTTTATAAGTAGTATTACCCCATTTCTTGATTATCCCATAAAGTGTGTGTGCCTTGTATTCTGTGCTATTTTTTATTGCATCTGATGTAATAGTTGCTGCTAGACTATAGTAGATGATAGACCAAGGTGCATCCCTTTTTAATAGACATATGGTGCCTGCAACTATTGATGTAATAATTAAAGGGGAGTAAAGCAAGCAAAGCTTTTTCAAATGGCCTGGTTTTATCTTATCTGATAAATATATAATCTTAGTTTCAAGATTGGAGAAATTGTTTTCTGTCTCTTTGTTATATTGATTTTGAGTTTTCATTTTTAAATTACCTTCTCAATTATATATTGTTTTCTTTGCTTGATTGAATTTAATGATATCATATCGGCTATAAAACCAAAGCATAAGAAAATTATACCGGAAATCATTAATAAAATAGATAACATAAACAAAGGCAGTTTTGTTCCAATTGCCAGATTAAAAAATAATTTTTGGATTGTAAGATATAATGCAATTAAAAAACCAATTGCAAATGAAACCAATCCTGTTCCGCCAAAAATATACAATGGCCTTGTTGAATAAGAAATTAAAAACTTAATGGTTAACAAGTCCAGGAAACCCCTGAATAATCTCTTAAAATTATAATGTGTTTTTCCAAATTTTCTATCCCTAATGTTTATTCCTGCTTCTGTTATTTTAAATCCTTTCCATGCTGCTAAGATCGGAAGATAACGGTGCATTTCTCCATAGATATCAATGTTATCTGTTACTTGTTTTTTAAAAGCCCTCATTCCCCCTGTAGTTTCTTTTAAGTTTAATCCTGTAAGCTTGTTTATCAGATAATTTGAGAATTTTGAAGGCAGAGTCTTTGTTAAAAATGATTCATTTTTAGGGCGTTTAATCCTTCTTCCGCAAACAACATGATATTCTTTTAAAGGTTCTATTAAATAAGGAATATCTTCTGGATTATGCTGCAGATCAGAATCCATTGTAACTATATTTTCTCCTGAAGCATTTTGTATTCCTGATGATATTGCTGAGCTTTGACCATAATTTGAGAGAAGCTTTACTATTTTTACTTTTTTGTCTTTTTTTGCCAGTTCACTTAAAATTTTAA
Source organism: Candidatus Woesearchaeota archaeon (assembly GCA_964531355.1). Lineage (GTDB taxonomy): Archaea > Nanobdellota > Nanobdellia > SCGC-AAA011-G17 > CAZHCT01 > CAZHCT01. The sequence goes on from CAZHCT010000024.1 coordinate 3,573, forward strand.
ATGAATTGTCTTTGCTTCCATCATCTACAAATACTATTTCATATGATTTTTTTAGTTTTTCCAGTACTTGTTTTAATTCCTTGTATAATATTGGAATGTTTTGTTCTTCATTATGAATGGGTATTACAATGCTTAAATTTAACATGATTTTAAGCAGAAAAAGTTGTTTTTTATACTTTATGGTTCTTAGGTTTTAGGTACATCTTTCTATATTTCATATCAAAATGAAAAAGTTTATATATTACTTAGTATATACAAAGTAATACCATGGAAACTATAAGTTTGAAGATGGAAGAGGGATTGCTTCATGACATTGATAGCTCAATTAAAAGCCATAGGTATAGCACTCGCACAGAGTTTATTAGGGAAGCCATAAGAAATAAATTGAGTGAGCTTGAAAAAGAAGAAGTGATTAAAAAATTGGCTGGATTAAAAGGAAGCTTAAAAGGAAAGGCCAAGATGAATGATGAAGAAGCTAGCAGAAGAGCTTCATTAGCAATTGCAGAAAAGTTTGGAATAAACTTAAATTAGATCTTCTGGTTTCTTTATGTTTACTTCTTTTGTTAATTCATAGAAATGTTTATCTCTAGAGATTAATGTTGCTTTGTTATCTCTTGCAAGAATTGCATGAAGCGCATCTCCAAAGGGAATATTCAGTTTTATTTTTAATTTAAACGCTTCTTTAGCTTGATTTTCATTAGTCTCTATCTTGATAATCAACTCTTTTGGGATAATTTCAAAGAATTTATTTAATTCTTCTTTTGAATATTGCTCTCCTAATTCCTTGAGAATATGATCGCTGAATATAAAAAATCTATTTTCTCTTATTATTTTCTTAATTATTTCTAATGCCCAATCACCTAAAGGTCTAAATCTATCTGATCGGTTTTCAAAGTAATCTTTCCAAATGCAAGCGTCTAAATAATATTTATTTGTCGTTCTTAACTAATATTTACCTTGTAGATCCCAATAACAGCTTGTTTTTGCTCTTGGTCTGCAAAAAATCCATAGATAGGGGTTACTAAATCTGGGTGTTTTTCTGGATAGCTGTAATGCCAATCAACTTTAACCGGCTCAAAAATAGTAATTATTAAGTACTTGGGCTTTTTCTCTTTTATGAAAATTGTTAATGCTTCATCTGATGCTCCGAATGTAGGCAGTTTTTTTCCTAAATAATAGCCAAATAACAGGTCATTGTTATTAACTACGATAATGTCATCTGGATTTGAGTTTTCTTTAAGCCATAAAGATGCTTGTTTTATCTGCAAATATGAAGTTGACATACCTCTTGTTAATTGATTAGCATAACTTAATTGCTGGTAGCCTGCAATCAATAAAAGAACTAAAAGAATTACTACTGCTATTTTTTTATATTTTTCGGGTGTAAGAGAATGCAGTTTTTGAATTCCCTTTCCTATAACAATGAAAAATGCTGGGAAAATTGTTATTATATATCTATCTTCAAAATGACCTGTAAGGCCAAACATTAATAATACTTCGATTAACCAGATTAAAACAAATAAATCTGCATCTAATTTCTTTTCTTTTCTCTTAAATATTATATCCAAACCAAGAATTAAATCAATAAATGAGATTAAACCGATTATTAATAAAACAAATAATATTAATTTTAATCCCTGCGGAAAATATTTTAAGTAATATGGCAAAGGCAAGCCAACAGAGTATTGAGGATCATACAAGCCACCAAACTTGAATCTTATGAAAGTTGCTGTAATAGGCTTTATTGGGTTGGAATATTTAATTAAATTGTATATAAACCAAGGAGATAATGCAACAAACCAAGCTCCAAGCATTTTCCACAATGATTTATTCTTGAATATCTTGAATTTTTCAGTTAACAGCAAGAAGATAGCAATAATTGCGATTGAGTTTCCTGTTGAATAAAACATTAATAATCCTAAAGCTGAGAAGATTCCCGCAAATATCCAGTTGAAAGCGCGTTTTTCTTCATATTTATAGCCTTTCCAGAAAAACAATAGTGTTAAAGTGAAAAACAAAACTTCTGGAACGTGCAGTAACAAGCGCATTGAATAAAATATATGCAAATAGAAAACAGCAAATAAGAAAGATGAGATTAAACCTATATTTTCATTGTATAATTCTTTTCCTAACATGAATATTATCCATATTGTAAGAGTTGACATTAAGACATACAAAAACCTGAAGAAAATTTCATTTGCTCCTAATTGAGATAATCCTGCCCAAACCAAAGACATTCCAAAGTTTCTATGGGGGAGGAATTCATAATTCTGGATTGGATGGACAAGATCTTTTGCTTTTAACAGATAATCAGCTTCATCCCACCAAACTGCCTGGTCTTTAGTAATATTAAAATAGAATAATCTTACAGCAAATGCCAAGATTAGAATTGCGATTAATATAATTAATGTTTTATTTTTAAGCAAAAATTCTTTTCTCTTTTTTAGATTTTGCATTATTTTAAAATAATTTTCAGGTTTAAAAAGGTTTTTATCTACTTTAATATATTCAGAAATTCCTCGGGCGAGACTATTTTTATTCCTTCAAACTCCTTTAATTTTAAAAGATGATTATCTTGACTTATAATATATTTAACTTTTCCTTCAAAAGCGCATTCAAGAATTTTGTTGTCATCTGGGTCGTCTTTAACAATGTTTAATTTTTTAATTGGTTCTATAATTGTTGAAATCGAGATAATTTTTTCGATTGTCCTTCTCATCTCTAGATTTTTGTTCTTAATTTTTTGTTGAATTTCTTCATAATTTAAGACTCTTGAGAACTCTTCTAAGATTTCTTTAGAGATCAAAAGTTCAATCTCTTTATTTTCTGCTTTTTTTAATATAATATCTGAGCAACCAGCCCAAAAAGTAGAAGAGATTAAAACATTGGTATCTACCGTTATCTTCATTTTTGATTCTTTTTGGTCCTAAATCTATGCACAATATCTGGAACATCTGATTCTTTTAACCCTGTTTTTTTCATTGCTTCTCTTAAGGGTTTTGTTATTTCTTCAAAGGTCTGCATGTTTACTTTTTTCATGATTAATGAGTCATCAGTTAGCATAAATAAGACCTTACTTCCCTCTTTTAATCCCATATCCTCTCTTATATCATTAGGGATGCAAATCTGCCCTCTTGAGCTTACAGTTGCCATTTCAATTTTTTCCATCATTTTACCTCCAATAAGTTTAATCTTATTTATAAGAAATATCTTATTTATAAGCTTTTTGGTCTTTAGAAATTTTGCAAGATTAGAAAAGATTTTCAATTTCTTTATAGACTTCACTTATGGAAATACTATTTACTAATTCTTCTGAATATTGGTCGTTAAATAAATGTTTATCTAATAAAGGACTAGTAATTTTTTGAATAATACTATAATCTTCAATTTCCCAGGGGGGAGTACAAAAGAATAATGCTATTGTTTTCTTTTTTAATGCTGCTGCAATATGCAATGCAAGAGTATCTCCTGTAATTATTGCATCACATAAATTTATAACACTTGCAAATTCCCTTACAGTATTCTCTGGATTATTTGAAATTATTTTACCTATAAATTTATTTAACAATTCTTTCTGCAGTTCTTCTTCTTGTTTTCCGCCTAAAATTAAAACGTTATAATTATTTTCATGCAATTTGTTTATTAGCTCTATTATCTTTTCTTTGGCCCATGATTTTGAGCTCCATCTGTTGGCAGAGCCAATGTTTATTCCAATAATCTTATTTTGTTTTAGATTATGCATTTCTGCGAATTTTTTGCTGTATTCAACATCTTCTTTAGACAAATTAAAGATATAATCTTGTTTTTTATAAGGCAATTCAACTGCTTCAAACATCATCTCTTGGTAAGTTTTACGGTTGTTTTTATTTATGAAATCTGAAAAAGCTCTTTCCAAATAATATTCTGCTGAACTATTAAATGCTGAGGGAAAGCCATTATCATAAAAATAACCAAATTTTTCTTTTGCGTTTATTGTATTTGCAATTAAACTGCTTGGAGGATCTATATCCAGGCTAATTAGAACATCAAATTTTTCCTGCTGCAGCTTTAAAGCATTTTCAAAATTATAAACCAGAATTCTATCAATATATGGATTATTTTCCAAGAGTTCTTTGCTTTCTTGTTTAACAAGCCAGGTTATGCTTATATTTGAGCCATATTTTTCTTTTAATGCCTGCAATATAGTTGTTGTCCTTAATACATCACCCATAGCTCCTAGCTTTATTATCAATATTTTTTTAGAGATTGGGTCATAAAATCTGCATTCTTCGCAACTTTTATAGTTTTCAGCCTTTAAAGTATCGCAAGCATAAACTCCAATAAAGGATTTACAATCTTTTTTCCATTTGTATATCATTCTTTCATAAAGCTTAAAAAATAGATTTTTAAAGTTAATGAAACTGAGGTTTATTATGAAAGCTTACATTGCAGGAGCATTATTCAGCAAAGAAGAAAGAATCTTTTTAGAAGAGATAGCAAAAATATGCAAAGATATTGGATTAGATACTTTTTTACCGCATAGAGATGCTGGTTTAGGGGAAGATACAGAAGAGATATTTAAAAAAGATTTTTTAGGCTTGGATGAATGCGATGTTTTAGTTGCAGTCTTAAATGGAACTGATGTTGATTCTGGGACTGCTTGGGAGATTGGATATGCTTATTCAAAGAGAAAAAAAATAATTGGGATAATTGATGATATCAGAATTGATAAAGATAGATTAAATGTTATGATAGCAAATTCTGTTGAGATTGTAGATTCTATTGATGAGTTGAAAAAAAGCCTAATTGAGATAAAAAATGAATAAATACATTACAATTGAAGGTCTTGAAGGAGTTGGAAAGACTTTTTTTGTTAAGAAGCTGAAGAATGTTGTTATAATACCGGATGATGACTTAGACGATTTTGAAAATAATGTTATAGATAATATAAGAGTAAAAGATCCTTTTTTTAGAAATGATAATCCATTAATCAGTTTTTTATGCTTTACAGCTGTTGATTTGCATATATTTGAGAGAAAGGTAAAAAATAATTTATTAAATAATAATGTTGTACAGGACAGAGGGGTTGATACTACTTGTTTGTATAGTGCTTTGCAAATGGCAGAAGAAGATAGAGAAATAATTGTGAGTTTTAAAGAGTTATTTGAGATAAGAAAGAAACTTTTTAGAATTCCTGATTTAACAATAGTTTTGATTGATGATTTTGAAAAATGCATAAAAAGGGCTGAAGAAAGAAATGGAAAAAAGTATAGTAAAAAAGAAGTTGAATTTTTGAAAATGATTGATAAAGGCTTTAAATTGCTGATAAAAGAATTTCCTGATAGGATAAAATTTATTGATAAAAAAGGGAAAAGTGATGAAGAGATTTTAGAAGAGATTAATCTAATGGTTTTGTAGAGTTTATTTCTTCAACACGCCATCCATCTTGATATGATTTTTTCCTGAATTTTAATTCATAATAAGCAAGAATCCAGACATAAACCCTAGCAAAATAAAATAATATCATCCATATTAATTCATTAAAGCTTTTTATGTAGCTAAAAGATAAAATAATGCCTCTTCTTATTTCATTAAAAAATGTTTTTGTTCTTTGCAGATTTTCAGGCAGAATTTTTTTAAGATTTAAATGGCCCTTAATGTTTCTTTTTCTTTGAGATATCCAGTCTTTGAAATTCTGGGGGTTTAAAACATAAGCTTCTGCGTTTTCAAGATAAGATATTTTATACCCTTTTTCAAAGAATAATGCAGGGATAATGCTGTCTTCAGAGCAGTTTAATGGAAATTCTTTTATTATTCCATTTCTTACTGCGAATAGATAACCGGAAGTTTCGAAATATTCATTTTTTTCAGATAGATTTTTTCTTATTTTATTCATTGCATAGAACTGAAAATTAGACCAATATCCAAAAAGATTGTTTTTTGGATTTAAAGAAACTGGCTTGCCGCATACAACGCCTATTTTTGGGTCTTCAAACTGCTTTAATATCCCTTTTATAGAATTATTGCTTATGAAAACATCGCCATCTGTCATAATAATAATATCATTTTTATTAGAGAAGATTTTTCTGAATATTAGATTTAAGGCATAAGATTTTCCCTTGTCTGGATCCTGAAAATATTCTACATTCTTGAATTTTTCTTCTATCATCCATTTTGTTTCGGGAAATGGATCTGCTACAATTATTTTATAGTTTTGCCTGATATTTTGACCAAGAATACTGTTAATTGCTTTTTCTGTTGCTTTTGGCTCACCATATGCGGTTATTATTATATATATCATAAATCAGAAGCTGAAAAAATAGTTTATAAAGTTTAAGAATTATTAATTAATTCAAATTTTTCATCAGCAAGAACAATTATTACTTTTTTTTCTTTTTTAGGCGTTATTAATTCTAATCTGCATTTTGCTTTTCCATGCTTGCCTATGTTAGAAATTTCAATGTTGTCTATAACACATTCTTCATTATTAAATAGAATATGATTTCCTTTTTTTAATGTTTCTGCTTGAACTAGCATATACATGAAAGATTCTAAATGTTTATAAAGTTTTTTATA
>CAZHCT010000024.1:10227-11984 GCA_964531355.1 Candidatus Woesearchaeota archaeon
CTGCTTGAACTAGCATATACATGAAAGATTCTAAATGTTTATAAAGTTTTTTATACTATCTATTTTAATTTAGATATAGATTCTGAAATATCTTTTAGATTGTTATCTACTTTGATATAACCAACATAGGTTAGACTAAAAACTATTACGAGAACTACGCTATAATTAAACCATTTGTCAAGATTGAATATTAATCCAGCAAAGAAAGTAATAATACTACCAACACCGATAATAAGAAGCGCATTTAATAAGTACAAATTTCTTTTATAGGCTAAGTCTAAACAATTTTTCTTTAATTCTAATTTATCCATTTTATTTAGAAGCCATTAATCCTATACCTAAAGCGATGCTTATTATTCCCAAAACAGCGCCTATTATCTTGTTTGGCGAACTATTAATTAAGAATAAACCAATTAAGATTAATCCAACTCCGCCTCCAATTTTTGATGGTGAGGTCATAAATTGATTAATGATGGATAAGATATATAAATATATCGATTATAAACCGTATAAAAATGAAGAATGCAATTGTATTGGTTTCTGGAGGATTGGATAGTGTTGTAACTGCAAATTATTTGAAGAAAAAACTGAATTATGATAAGGTAAAGATATTATTTTTTAATTATGGGCAGAAAACATTAAAGCAAGAGAGAAAATGCTCAAAAAAATGCGCAAAAGACCTAAATGCTGAATTTATGGAAATAGAATTAAAATGGCTTAAAAATATTTCAGATTCATTGATTAATAAAAAAGGAAAAGTTAAAAGATTAAAGAAAGAGGATTTAAAAGATACTGCAAAAGAAAGCAAAAAATGGTATGTTCCATGCAGAAATACTATCTTTCTTTCTTATGCTCTTGCTTATGCTGAGTCTTTATATCTAAAAGACAAGAAGATTTATGATATTGCTGTTGGTTTTAAATGCGAGGGAAAAGACAGCTATCCAGATGCTACAAAAGAATTTGTCAAAGAAATGAATAATTTGAGCAAGATTTCATGCAATAAACCATTTAAAGTAATTTCTCCATTAATAAAATTAGACAAGAATGAGATTGTATTGCTAGGAAAAAAATTAAAAGTTAATTTTAAAGATACATATAGCTGTTATATTGGAACTAAGAAACATTGCGGTTATTGTTTAGCATGCAGATTAAGGCAAGCTGGGTTTTATTGGAGCAATGTAGAAGATCCAACAAGATATGGATAAATTAGACCCTATACCTTACCTTATCATACCAAATTTTAAAGTTTATAGGCATGCTCCTGTATAATGGCTTAGCTACTTTTTCCCTTAATAGGTCCATTACTTGAACCATATAACCTATTGAATATGTAAATGCTGTATTTTTAAGATTAAATTTAATAAATTTTTCCTTCAATAAAAAGTTTAATAGAAAATTAGGCATAATACCAAAGCGTTTTTCTGTTACAACACCGCGCATTAGGTTTAATATTAAATTTAAATAAGCATTTTTTTTCTTAAGCTTGATATGCTGAAACCTATCCCAATAGTTCAGGAAAGAAGCTGAATCTTTTTCTGTTTTTATTATTCCATCTGCTTTTGCTTTTTTATACAATTCTGTGCCTGTAAAGAAAACCAGGTTGTTAACAGACAAATAATATGGCTTTGGAAGTTTTTGCAATAATCTTATTAGGTTTAAAACATCTTCTGATGTTTCATAAGGGTTTGTTGTTATAACATCGTACATTACAGCAATTTTATCCTTATACTTGTTGATTATTCTTGCTGCTTTTATTA
>CAZHCT010000025.1:0-5933 GCA_964531355.1 Candidatus Woesearchaeota archaeon
TTAGAGTTGTGCATAAAATTATAAGAATAATTCCAATTAAATATGTTTTGGTTTTGTCGGTTTTTGGGATTTAACCTAATGCTAAAGTTTGAGGCAACTTCTATATTATAATGCAATGTTCCGCAGCAAAGCAGAGGAAAAATTTAAAGTTGTCTGCAGTATAATTTTTGTTTAGGGGCATGATTTTGCGCTTCTTTTTTCTAAAAGAATATACAAACAATAAAAAACAAAAGATTTATATATAAGTTTATATAAAGATTAGTATGGAAATATATAATGATCAGGAAATAATACACTATCCAAGCTTAAGAACTATGTTGATGGTAGAAAAAATTTTGAGAGAAGCGGATACAATGATAGACAGAGAAGAACTTAAGAGAAGATTGCCTTCTAAAATTATGCACCAGACTCTAAACTTAATTTTAAAATATTTGGAAGAAAAAGGTATGATAATTGATAGCCATAAAGGAATATTATGGATTTACAATCCTAGTTCTAAATTGAGAAAGGCAATTGAAAACGCAAGGGAGATATAATGTTTCAAGGAAAAGAGGTTAGTGTTAAACTTTCGGAAGAAGCAGATAATGTTTATCAGGAGCTAAATAAGATAGTTGGAGAAGAAAAATTAAAGGGGGTTGATAGTTCTTTTCATCAGACTCTATTAAGGTCGATAAACAGAGTAAGAGATTTATTGAAACAAAATCCTTTTGCAGGTGACCAAGTTCCAAAAAGACAGATTCCTCCGAAATATATTCAGAAATTTGATGTTGATAATGTTTGGAGAATTGAGTTAGCAGACAGATGGAGATTAATTTATACAATTACTGGAAATCAAATTGAAATAATTACATTTGTTATGGATATTTTTAACCATAAGGATTATGATAAAATGTTTGGATATAAGCATTAGAAATTTTATTGAAGAAAATTAAGGATTTAACTAGATAATGAAAATAAGAATTGGAACAGCTGGAATGCCGATAAGCAGCAAAGGAAGCGGAACAATTAATGGGCTAAAAAGAGCAAGTGAATTAGGATTAAATGCATTAGAGATCGAATTTGTAAGAAATACTTATATGAATAATGATGAAGCTAAGAAAGTTGGTGAGTTAGCCAAGGAATTAGGAATTGAATTAAGCATACATGGAAGTTATTTTGTAAATTTTTGCAGCACAGATAAGAAAAAATTGGAAGAGAGCAAAAAGAGAATTTTAGATGCTGTTGAAAGAGCGCATTACATGAAAGCGAAGATTGTTGTTTTTCATCCAGGTTATAGAGGAAAGCTAAATAACAAAGAAGCTTATGAAATTTGCAGAGATGCTTGTGAAGATATGATTAAGATAATGCATGAAAAGGGGATTAATGATGTTAATTTAGGTTTAGAAAGCGTGGGAAAGAAAAGCGCATTTGGAAATTTGGATGAGAATATAAAATTAAGCAAAGAGATAAAGAATTGCGTTCCAGTTGTAGATTTTGCGCATATTTATGCTGTTAATGGGGGAATGATTGATTATAAAGAAGTATTTGAAAAAATAAAATTTTTAAAACATATACACTCGCATTTTTCAGGAATACAATATAGTGATAAAGGAGAATTAAGGCATTTAGAGATTAAAGTTAATAAGCCGGATTTTAATGAATTGGCCAAAGAAATTTTAAAGAGAAAATTAGATATTACAATAATAAATGAAAGCCCAAGATTAGAGATGGATTGCTTGATAATGAAAGATATTTTTAAAAAATTGGGATATGAGCATTAAATAATTTTATGCAATATGGCGAGGTTGTATGGGAATAGAAAATAAACTTAAACATAATTTGAAAGTTGGTGCAGGCATTACATTATATGGAATAGCATTTGCTACTTCTGTATTAACTATAAAAGAGATTAGGGAAGGGGATTTTTTTAATGCAGCTATTTATTATTTATCTCATACTGTCAGCGGCATTGGTTCAAAGATTTTAATTGGGGGGATAATGATTGATCATACTTATAGAGTCTGCAATAAATTTAAGAATTTATCAAAAGAAAGGAGAGAATTAATAATGGGACAATTAGATGGGTTTATCTCAAGAGAAAATATAGAATATAATTTCTAAAGACTTATAAATCTGTTTTTAACCTTATTTTTCATGAAAGCAAGCGATTTATCTGTGCTGATTGTTGAGGATGATCCTGAGTCTGTTGATATAGCGAATACTACATTAAAGGGAACCGGGGTTAATAAAATAGATGTTGCAGTTAACGAACAGCAAGCAGCAGAGTATTCAGGCAAGAATAATTATGATTTGGTGATATGCGATACGATGTGCAATGGGAATTATCCATTTGGTCCGAAGGTAATAAAGGCAATAATGCGTATGGGAAAAAATCCAAAGGTGGTAGCGTTATCCTCTGACTCAGAATATAAAGAATATTGGAAAGATTATAAAGATGTTAAATTTTTTGAGAAAATTGGTTTTTTGATGACACTTCTTCCTGCTTTTCTTAAAGAAGAATTTGGGATTTAAATCTTTTTTATTTTTGCTATAAAAAATCCTTCTGTATCATTGTCCTGCGGGTAAATTCTCAAGCATTTTTCTATTTCTGGATTAAATTTCTTGTTTTCAAATTCCAAGACTACTGGAGAAGATTTTAAATTTTCAATTTTTATTTTTTCCAGTCTTGCGTTTTCAAAGTTATTCAATAAAGAATCTATAACTGCTTCATCTTCATCAGGCTCTAACGAACAAGTTGAATAAACCAAAGTTCCATTTTCCTTTAACAATCTAAATGCATTGGATAATAATTTTTTTTGAGCGCCCTCTATTCTTTTAATCATAGAAGGATTGTACATCTGCAATGTCTTTAATGATTTTCTTATTGCGCCTGTTGCTGAGCATGGAGCATCAACAAGAATTTTGTCAAATTTTAAGTCTTCAATATACTGCCCTTTTGAGAGAGTTGTAATAACATTTGAACAACCGCATCTCTGCAGATTCATTATTAATGGCTTTAATCTTTTATATTCTAGATCATTTGCAATTATTAGCCCTTGATTTTCCATTAATGCAGATAACTGAGTTGTTTTTGAGCCTGGAGCTGCGCATAAGTCCAGAACTAAATCATTTTTTTCAGGAGATAAAACCAATGGGGGTATCATTGATGCTGCTTCCTGGATATAAAAATATCCTAATGAATGCTCTATTAAGTTTCCTATATCTCTTCTTTCTTTTTTTATGTGTTCTATGTAGAAGCCTTGCTTGCAAAAAGGTATTTGCTTTAAAGTCCATTCTTTTTCCAATCTTTGTTTTAGTTCTTCTATTGAAATTTTTAATGTGTTTACTCTTATTGAGCGCCTTAAGAATTTTGTTGAGTATTCCAGGAATAAATCCATATCTTTTCCTAATAATTGCTTATACCTATTAAGGAATACTTCTTTGAATTTTATGTTTTCTCTTGAAATTGTTGGCATGGTAAAAAATAGTTTGCGTTTTTTTCGGACATAAATGTATCAATGCGCTGGCCGAGGGTCGAACTCGGGTCCTATGCTTGGCAAGCACAGATCCTAACCACTAGACTACCAGCGCTTTGAGAATGGGGATAGTTGGCAGATATATAAAAGTTTTGGAAAGGTTTTTGAGTAGATTTATTGAAGTTTCTTAATGCAAATTATATTGATAGATTGAACAAAAACCGAAAAGTTTATATATAAAATATGTTTTAATACTAAAATAGATTGTAGGTAATAAAAATGGAAATATCTATAACTAAAATATCAAAAAATGGGCAATTAGTAATTCCTTCTGAGATTCGGAAAGATGCTGGAATAAAGCCATCAACAAAATTTATTGTGTTCAATCAAGAAGGTAGTATCTTATTGAAGCAGATTAGAAAAGAAACACTTATGAAAGATATGAAACTTATTGAAAAAATACAAACAGCAGAAGAACAGATAAAGAAAGGAAGATTAGTTAAAGCAAATACCTCTATGAGTGATAAAGAAGTGGATGATTTACTGATGGCTTAAAATGGAAATAATTTTTTCTGAAGAGTTTAAGAAAGAATTCAAGAAGATTAAAGATGGTCTCACAAGATTAAGGCTTATCAATCATATAAAAAAATTGGGAAGACTTCCAGAATCAGGAAAACCATTACAATATAATCTAAAAAATCATAGGAGCGTTAGGATACCTCCCTTTAGGATAATCTATCGCTTAGAGCAGGATAAAATAATTATTATTTGTTTTGACCATAGAAAAAGTGTTTATGATTAAATTATTTATTAAAAAATTATATCGCGTAAGGAATAAAGATAAACATGAAATTTGAATATGATAAAGAAGTTGATGCTGCATATATTTATTTAGAATCTCCTATAAAAGAAGGCGCTGTTAAAAAAACTATAGAGTTAAATGAAAATATAATACTTGATTTTGATAAAGAAGGAAAACTTATAGGAATAGAAGTATTAGATGCCAGTAAAGTCTTGAATAAAAAAGCAATTCTTGAAGCTAGTTAAATTTTTGGAAAGGTTTTTAAAGAATATTTCTATTTTATAATCATGCAAAAAAGAGGGCAGTTGATGGAGCAGCCATTTATTTTCATATTTGCAATTATTGTTATGGCATTTATTCTAATATTTGGCTTTTATGCTGTTAAGAGATTTAGCGTGTTTGGAGAAGATGTGCAATTAGCAACATTTGTAAAAGACTTAGACAATGGAGCACAAAAATATTTTTATTACAGCCTGGGAAGCAGCAATAATATTGATTTAAGGATTCCAAATAAAGTAAAATGCGTCTGCATCTCAAATCCTGGAAGTATGATTGATGATAATGAGTTAGACAAATGCAATGACCCTCTGCTTAAAGATATTATCAGCAGCAGCGAGAAAAATATATTCATCTCTCCTATAAAAGATTTTAAGATAAATCAGTATGAGATAAAGAATATCAAAGCAATAAAAAATCCTTTATGCATTGAGACAAATGGTAATTTTAAAGCTGTATTGGAAACCAAAAAAGATTATGTGGAAATAAGATGAAAAAAGGCTTGGCTGTGCAGTTTAAATGGATTTTTTCCGTAGTTGCTGGAGCGATTATACTTATATTTTTTATCAGGTTTGCTTTTTTGCAAACTGGAATGAACCAAAATCTTGAGAATAGAGAGATATTAGCTTCTTTATCAGATCAATTAGAGGCATTCAGCATTGCAAGCAAATCAAGCAAGGAGATTGATATTGGAAAAGAGGTCGATATTAAATTCAGCTGCGAGAATTTAAGCATTGAAGAATACAGCAAAAATATGAATAAGATAATATTTGCGAGGGATTTAAGCGGAAGCAAATTAAAAGCAGTAACATTATCGTGGAAATATCCATTCAAGGCTGGAAACTTTTTTTATTTAAGCGATGACAAGACAAAATATTATTTCTTAACTTCAATCAATGATAATAGATATAAATCTTTTCCAGATATCTTTGATAAAGTAGCTATAACTAATTTAGGAATGATTAATGATAAAGACAGTGTTGTGGTTGTTTTTAGCAATCCCGGTTCAATTGGGGAGCTAAGCAGAGTAATATATATAGATGAAGCAAATAATAGAGTAATGTTTTACAAGGAAGAAAAAGACAGCTTTTATTTTGGGGATGAATTGATGTATGGTGCTATCTTAACTGCAGATTATGAAGAATATAAATGCTTGTTAGGCAAAGCTGTTGACAGGCTAAAAAATATTGCCTATATATATAGGGATAAAGCCAGCAAATTACAAGTTAAAGCCAAGAGCAATGAATGCAGAACACTTTATTCAAGCATATATTCCTATATTAATGGATTTAATTTTAATGATATGACAAGATTAAAAGAATTTAACAGTAAATTAGATGAGCAAAACAGGGAGTTAAACAGGAATGATTGCGCAACGCTATTCTAAAGGACAAATTGAA
>CAZHCT010000025.1:6033-11432 GCA_964531355.1 Candidatus Woesearchaeota archaeon
AACAGGGAGTTAAACAGGAATGATTGCGCAACGCTATTCTAAAGGACAAATTGAATTAAGCGAGACTATAATTGTCTTGTTTATAGCTGTAATAATAATTGTATTTGGAATAATATTTTATTTTCAATATTATACAAAACATATAAGCAATATAGGCGGGAAGTTTACAGAAGAGAGATATAATGTATTGTTAGCAAGCATAAGCTCTATGCCTGAGCTAAAATGCAGTTTTTTAGGCAATGAAGAGCAATGCATTGATGTTTTGAAGGTTATGGCATTTAATGAAGATAATTATTTTGATATCTTGGGGTATAGCAATATTACAATAGAGCAAGTTTATCCAGAAACAATTAATGAAGAATGCACTGGTTTAAAATATCAAAATACAACTTATCCGGATAACTGCAGGTATTGGAAGGTTTATGCAAGAAGACCTTTGGTTGTGAAAGAAGCAATTAAAATCGAGACCCCAATCAGCTTGTATTTTGCAGATAAAAGAGAATATAGGATAGGAAAATTAATGATAGAGTTTTACAAATAGAAAGGCTTAAATAGTATGTATTCAATACATAATGTATGGCAAACATAAAGTTTATTGGAAGAAAGAATGAATTTAATAAGCTTGATGAGATTTCTAAAGATAACTTTTTCTTGATAGTTAAAGGCAGAAGAAGAATAGGCAAAACCTTATTATTAAGAAAATCATTTCCAAAGGCAATTTATATATTTATCTGGCCGGATAAGTCTATTGAATGGATATTGGAACAGATCTCTAATGAGTATAAACTGCCGCAATTTAAGAATTTTGGCTCTCTTCTTGGGTATTTATTTGAACAAGATAAAATAATTATAATCGATGAGTTTCAGAATCTTCTAAATGTGGATAAGTCTATTTACGGAGAGATACAAAAAGTTATTGATGAAAGAAAACAAAAAAAGAAAGTGTTTCAATTAGCTGTTGCCGGCTCAAGTTATTCTTTGATGAATAAAGTTTTTTATGATTCTGCTTCCCCTTTATACGGCCGAAAAACCCATGAAATAGACCTAAGTAATCTGGATATCTGCAGTTTATTCAAAGAATTGGATATTTCTTTAGAAGAATTTATTGAACTCTGGTCTGTTTTTGAAGGTGTTCCTTATTATTATGAATTAATTGATTTAAAAAAAACAGCAAGAGACAATATCTTTAATTTGATTCTTTCGAGAGACTCCCAATTAAGGGAAGAAGGCAAGGCAATTCTTTCTGTAGAGTTTGGAAAAGATTCGAGAACATACAATACTGTTCTGGTTGCAATATCAGAGGGAAAAACAAAATTAAATGAAATCTCAAGCTTATTTAATAATAAAAAAAATGAGTCTATAAAATATCTAGATATACTCCGAAGAGAATTTAACATGGTAAGAAAGATGACACCCATAACAGAAAATCCCGCAAAGTCCAGAATAGGAAAGTACGAAATAATTGATAATTTTCTATCATTCTGGTTTTATTTCTATGATAAAAATAGATATTATGCAGAG
The DNA here is from genome assembly GCA_964531355.1 of Candidatus Woesearchaeota archaeon. GTDB lineage: Archaea > Nanobdellota > Nanobdellia > SCGC-AAA011-G17 > CAZHCT01 > CAZHCT01. The sequence goes on from CAZHCT010000025.1 coordinate 7,555, forward strand.
CAAGAAAGATTTGATGAGATTTTAAAGTATTTTAATAATGAGTTTAATGCTTTTGTTGGAAGAAAATTTGAAAAGTTAGTAATGTCCTTGATTAAGGAGAAAAAGGTTCTATCTGAAATAGATTTTAGCAGTATAGGAAATCAGTGGGGGAAATTAAATGTTGGAGTCTATGAAATAGACATTGTTGCATTAAATGATGCAAAGAAAGAAATATTATTTGGAGAATGCAAGTGGAAAGAAGAAGTAAATTCTCTTGAAGTTTTAAAAGAACTTAGAGAAAAAACAAGTTTTGTAGATTGGAATAAAGAAAATAGAAAAGAGATTTTTGCCATATTTGCAAAATCATTCAGCAAGAAGATTTCAGAATTCAATGGAAGAAAGGTTTATTGCTTTGATTTAAGAGATATAGAGAAGCTTCTGAAAAAGAAACAGAAAAACTTTAGTAATCTAATAGAAAAATGAAAAAAGCGCAAACTGAGATGATAGGAATTGTAATGATTATTATATTATTAGCTGTAATTGGATTGGTTTTTCTGTATTTTGCGCTTAAACCCGATGAGGGTTTTGAAGAGCTAAGGAGCAATATACAGGTTAATAACCTGCTTATAGCTATGATGAAGACGAACCTTAATGAATGCGATAACAGCATTAAGGATACTATAGTTGAATATAACAGAAACTGCGTTAATAATCCTAATGGGAAGATTTGCGGGGATAAAGACTGTAATTATCTTAAAACAGAGGTTAAAGAGATTATAAAAAAGAGCTTTGAAAAATATGAATTTAAGGTAATTGTTGATAATCAAGAGAAGATAAAAATAGGTGGTTGTGTGGGGGGATTAGCAAGCAACTATATAATACATGAAGATAATAAAGACTTTTTGGTTGTTTTAAAACAATGTTGATTATTAATTAAAATAGTCAACGTAATATTTATATAGTGCAAGATACTTATGATTGAAAAGAGGGAGCATTAAGGATGAGCAAAGAAAAATTTTAAAAAAAGATGCATGAATTAGGGCTACTATGAAAACTGAATTGAAAATGGATGAGAGTGTAAGGGAAGAGATAAAGCAGATTGTAATTTCAAGACTTGAAACATTAAATAAAGATTCAAAAATAATGTTAATGGGCGTAGAAAAACCTATTTCTGTCAGGGAATTATTAGAAGAAGTGAGAAAAGATAGCGAGTTTGGAAAGAAGATTGTAGAAGTGCAATTTTCTTTTTTAAGGATGCTGGCTAATGGAAAGATATAAGATGCAAAAAAATAAACTATCTGTGAGTCTTTTTTTCGTTTATTTGTTTTGTTAATAAATCAAAAAATATATCTCCTATTTCTTTTGGAACATTAAGTTTATGCTTATAAATTAGTTTTTCTATAAGAGAGCCCATTTCGAAAAATATTGTTTCTTTTCCAAGTTTCATTTGAAGTTTAGATTCTTCAATTATTATATTCCAATCAATCTCTGAATTCTTTACAATTCCAACTATATCTTCTTCATCTTTAGTTCTATTTATTACGCATTTCATTAATATAATATCATGTTTATCTGCGATTTTAATAATTAAATTTTTTCCAAATTGATGTGTTTGCACAGCTCTTTTTTGCATACTCTCTGAAAAAACAAAATCTATGACCTCATTTAAAAATAAATCTAATCTAGAGTCTCCAAGATTAATCATTTCAGGTCTATTGCTTTTAACCCCATAAACAGCTATAGAATCCATTTCTTTATATCCTAAAGAGATAGCAGTTTTTTTGAACAATTTCCTATCCTCTGAATTTGTAAATACTAAGTCTATATCAATTGTTGCTTCTTTAAATCCTAAGAACATCATTGCAGTTCCACCAATCGCATAAATGGTAATCTCCCTAGATAGTTTATTTCCAAGTTCTATTAACAAGTTTTTTTGGTCAGTTGTTGAAATCATTTTTTGTATTCAATTAAATCTTTTCTATTAAAAGGGAGATATATTTTCCATCTATTTTCTATATTTGAGTAATCTTTAGATTTAAAATTGGGCATTATATATTTAAATTCGTCGCTTTCTTTTGGTTTTCCGTAATGTAAAAATAATTTATTCATTTTTTTAATTCTTGGAAAAGATACTTCTACAAGATTATACAACGCTGCAATTTCTCTGATTAGATTGTTCTTTTTTGCTAGTCTGTATAATTCTACCCAATTATTAATTCTTTTGAATAAACCTAATGACGCTAGAATATATCTAAATCTATGCGTTTTTATTGAATAAACTATTGTTTCTTCAATTGTAACCTCTCTTCCATATATTTTATAAATTTCTGATGATGAGATTTTAATTGGGGAGTACTTGTTTATAATATCTACATAGCTAATCCCCCCTAAAACATTTTCAGGAGAGATAAGATAAATTCTTTTATTGCTTGAAGTTTGTTTTGTAAGAACATATCCTTTTTTTCGCAGTCTATAAACAATATAAATTGCTTTAGTTCGGTTTATATTTAAAGCACTTTGTATAGATTCTATTGTTTGCATACCATTAATTTTTTTAAGGATATCTTTAGTTTTCATTATATTAATGTGCTTTGATTTATTTATAAATGTTTCTATTTTTATTAATTAAAAGTTAAATGTGCTTAAGAATATATTTAAATAACCTATAATTATCCACCTTGTAGAAATCCTATACAGAAAATATAATATTTTTGATTAATCTATTCAGATGGAACTAAAGTCAGAACCCCTTCAATCCCAATTCTATTGACTGTAAAGAGAGATTTGAAACTATTGCTTTATTTGTTAATTCCACTATTTAATCTCAGGAAGGATTGGTTCCTAATCCAATGAGAATCAAACGATAAATAATGTAAAATTCTACAAATATATTTACGCTGTAACCTCAACCTTATTATCATTATTTACAGATTTAGGATGTTCAGTAGAACTTGCTAAAATAAATGGCTTCTTTGCCATATCCCACTGAAATTTTAACAGTTGCATAACGAACTCACTGTTTGTGTTAAGTTTGAATAGCATAGACTTGCCAATTTTCCTTGTTTCTATAATTATCCCATTTCCTAAGAAATCGTTTATTACATTCACAACAATAGGATAACTAACGCTTGTTTTTTGGGCTATCTCTGTTAAAGAATAATCAAAAGAACTATGTGTAAGCAAGAAATCAAGTATCTTCATCTTTGGTGAGCCACCAAATACCTGTAAAAATATAGATTGTCCTTCCTTCATCATTTTCATCATCCTCCACCTCTTTGTATATTCTCTGATTATTGAAGTATATAAATCTTTCGGATTACATATCATTCTATTTAAGTAATAAATAAAAAAGTATAATTATTAGGTTTCATTTTAAAATTAGAAACATTTATAAATGCAACTTCTCCCTACAATAAATGTTTTTTAAAAGATAGGTGAAAAATTGGAAGAGCAGAATATTAATGAAGAAAAATTAGTTGATGCTACGATATTAAAAAAATTATTCTTAGGCAGACGTATAGGCGGAAAACATTCTCCTTTAATATTTGTTATTCAAGGTTTGCCTAATAGGCTACATAATCTTGCTAAAAAAAGAGCAAAGAAAATGATTGCTGATGGGCTTTTGCTTTCAAAGATTTCTACAGGTGAAAATCATATTAGTCTAAATCTAAAGAGATTATCCGAGATTATAGAAAGTGTTGAAAGTGTTTTTCCTGAATTAAAGGATAGACTAAAGTGATATAAAAAAGTATTTAGCTACTCCTTATAATTTTAAATCAAATTTAAATGAGGTAATGCTTAGAAAAAGGCTAACTTGTATTATCGACGGACAAATATATACTGTAGCATATAAATGTTTATAAATACCTTAAAACTTAGTTTAAGATAACAAAAAGAGG
>CAZHCT010000026.1:0-11247 GCA_964531355.1 Candidatus Woesearchaeota archaeon
TGTTAATTGATTTTTCAAGTCTTTTTGCTATAACCTGTATTAATGAAGCTGTATCCTTATAGTTTCTTGTATAGATTACTGGAATCTGCAAGTCCAAAGCTATTGCAGAAAGCATTCCCCTGATTGCATTTGGATGGAAATTTCTTAATTCATACAAGTTTTCTGTTCCTTCTATTATCAACAAAGGAAGGTCAAAGTTTTCCCTTAAATCTGATAATTGCTTGATAATTCTTTTGTCTATGATTGAGTTTAAAAAATCCTGCTTTGTTTTGCGTTCTATAGCAATATTTTTTATTATTCCATTTGAATCTTTTCCCTGAATTATGAAATCTGCTATTTCTAACTGCCTTTTTTCTATATCAAAGTCTCTTAATTCTCTTATTATTTTTGAATCTTCTCTATGATCAATTAATATTTTTGACATTTTCTCTCTCTTTTATACTCTTTAATCATAAAATTATAATTGTTGCACTTTAAAAATTTACAGAAAAATTTATGATGAATCATATTATATAACTTTTTGTGAATATGGCAAGGTTCATTGATAATCTTCTTTCCGCAAGGAAATTTATGCGGTAGATAATGCGGTGGGCAAAATCTTTTTTTGCTTATAACTTTTTTATCTATAATTTTCGACATTTTATAGTTTTGATTGGTTTTCCTGCATTTTATACAACATTGATTTCATTTTCTTTTCGCGATTTAAAGAAGCCCAGTAAAAAGCTTCATCTCTTGTTCCTTTTGTTATTAAAAATATTATTTTTCCTGATTTTAGACGAGCTATTCTTCCACCACGCTGAATGCGCCTTATTTCACTAGCAGTACTATCAAAAAAAATTGCTAATTCAGCTCCTCCCTTAATGTCAATACCCTCCTCCCCAATACTGGTTGAAATCAAGATATTATAGATTCCTTCTTCAAATAATTTTATTGTTTTTATTTGTTCTTTTTGCGTTAAGCCTAGTTTTTGACCAACTAGTTTTGTTGGTTTTGCATTTGGTATTTGTTTAATTGTATTTAATATTTCATCCACAACATCGCGATAATTTGCAAAAATGATTATTCTTGAACTTGGATTATTTTTTAATTCTTCAGAAACAATTTCTTTTATTTTTTCTATTTTCGGATGATTAATGCTGTTTTTGCTTAAATCATTTATAAGATTAGTTGCTTCTATAATATTTTTGTTTAAGATTATATTTTTAGCTGCTTTTGAAGGGTCTATTTTTAATTTTTCCAAGTATTTTGACACAGAAGGAATTGTCTGGGTTTCTAAAAGTTCTAGAGCATATTCTATTTTTATCAACTGGGCTACCAAAGAGATAAAATGAAATGCTGATTTATCTTTTGCAAATATTCGTTTTCTTAAATCCATCTGAATTTTCAATAAATCTGTTTTGGTTATGAATTTTATTGGTTTTGAAAATCCCATTTTTTTTAATGATTTTAATTTTTCCAGATAAAATGATTTTATCAATGAATGTATTTCTTTGAATTTATCAGGCAATTCAAGATTAATCCATGAAATGTTTTTTTCTTGAATATAAAAAATCATATCTGGAGATTGCTCTGTTCTGATTTCCACTGCATCTATTGAAAGTGTTTTGCATATTTCATCTATTTTTTCCTTTGTCGAGCCTGGTGAAGCTGTTAGAGCAAGAATTTTTGGCGTAGAAGATTGTTCTAAATATTTTTGGGCAACTTTTACATATGAGTATTCTTTTACTGCCCTATGAGATTCATCAAAAACTATGAGGGAAACATTGTTGAGATTATAACTATTCTCTTTTATATCATTTTCTACTGTTTGCGGGGTTGAAAATATAATTTGAGAATTTTGCCAGAGTTCTTTTCTTTTTTCTGGAGCTACCTTTCCTGTAAATAAAACAAGTTTTTCTAGAGGAAAGTCAAGATGTTTTTGAAATGTTTTTAGATGCTGGGCGATTAATGGTCTTGTTGGGGATAAAATCAGAATTTTTGATTCGGGGAATTGTGTTAGTCTATGGGATGCAAGCATTAATGCAATTGCAGTTTTTCCTGTTCCTGTTGGGAGCACGACTAATGTGTTTTTATTTATACATGTATCAAAAATAGTTTCTTGATATAATCTGGGAGTAAATTCTTTTAATTGCATTTTTGCATTAAAGTTAGCAAGGTTTATATACTTTTTTCTATTTTGGAAGAAAATGATAGTAAAATTATTTGGGTTATTGGATATATTAGCTGGAATAAGCTTGTTTTTGTTAAAGTTTGGGTTTCTTAAATATTTTGCATTGGTTCTAGCTATTTATTTGATTATCAAAGGAATTATATTTTTTGGTTTTCCAGGAGTGATAGATATACTTTCTGGGATTGTTATTATCATTGCTATGTTTGGAGTGTTTAGTGTTGTGTATTATATCTTTATTATATGGTTAGTGCAGAAAGGATTATTGAGTTTGGCTTCTTAAAATTTTATCAAAAGTTTAAGAAGGAACTATTATAATGCCTCTCTCTTCTGGAATAATAGCTACTTCTTCATTGTCTTTAAGATGATATTTTTTTACGATTTCTTTAGGTATTCTAAGACCTATACTTAATCCCCACTTAGACAATTTTACATTATATTTTTTTATTAGCCTATATTTATCTGCAATTTCATGCAGTTGATTCATGTTTACTACTTCTTCTCCGCACTTATTACATTTGAAATAATTGTAACTTATCCCTTCAGGAGTTTTAGCGGTCTTTTCCATCATTATTCCCTTACATTCTGAACAGTTTTTCATTTTTTTCTCCTTTCAATTGTTATTATCTTTATTTTTAATCCAGATATTTCCCCAATGCAGATTGTTGACCTTGAAATAAATTTGATATAATTTTTACCAAATCTTTTTATTGAGCCATTTTTAATGCAGTTTTCTATAAGGTTTGGTGTAATCCCCCTTTGCATTGCCCGGATAAATGCATGATGCCTAATCTCTATTTCATAATTTTCTCTTTCCACAATCTGCACCTTTGATATTATATGATATCAATTAATATATAAACCTTTCTGTTTTTTGGGCTTTAGGATATATTTTTTTAATATAGAAACGGTTGATTAGTTGGATTCTTAAGACGGAATTATAAAAAATAAGAAAAGGGCATTCAATTTAATCCTTAATATCGAAAGATTTAAATATGACTATTAACTAATTATTAATAATTATTAACTTAAAGGAAATAGCAAGATGGAAGGAGAAAAACCAAGCTCAAAAATATTGAAAATACTACTCAAAGAGTTTTCAGTAAAGCACACTATAACCAGCATAGCAAAGGAAATTAGGATTACAAGAGTAGGAACATGGAAAACTCTTAAAAAACTAGAGAAAGAAAAGCTTATCCTTCTTGAAAGCATTGGAATAGGAAAAACAAGCGCTTACATCATAGGCTTAAACTGGGAAAATCCCCTTTTAGAAAAAACCCTTTCATTGATTTTAACAGAAGATGCCATAAAAAATCAAAGATGGATGGATGATTTTAAAGAATTAGAAAATAAGGTTGATTTTCTTATAATTTATGGCAGTATTCTTCATTCTAAAGAAGCTAATGATATAGACCTATTGGGAATTACAAATAAGTTTATAGAACTTGAATCAGCTATAATCAAAATCCAAAAAACCCAGATTAAAAAGATTCATGCATTAAGCTTTACAGAAGCAGAATTTAAGCAAGAGCTTGAAAAGCCAAATAAGGCTTTTGTTGATGCAATAAAAAAAGGCATTATTTTATTTGGGCAGGAAAAGTTTATTAAGTTTATAAGGAATATAAAAATATGAAAGAAAAAGTGAGAGATTGTTTTGCAAATGCATTAAAAGATGAGAATAAAGGGCAAAAACATAAAGGACTTCTTATAACCAAGCCCGATGACAAAACAGCAAAAGAGTATCTAACTAAAGCAAAGGTGAACTTGCAGCTTTGCGATCTATATAAAGAACAGGGTTTTGACTATAAAATTCCTGAAGAATGGTTTTATACTCTTTATTATTGCGCTCTTGCTATCTTAGCTAAGTTTGGAATTGAAAGCAGAAGCCAGAAATGTACTGCTTCTTTTTTGAGATATGCCAAAGACAATGGTTTGATAGATTATGATGATTAATTTATTGATAGAATAATAGTTTATAGGGCTAAAGAAGAAAAGTCAGATGTTGATGAAAGAGAATCAGCAAGATACAACTCTTCAATAAAAAGCAAGGAAATTGAAAGCAAATATAATTATATGACTGATGTCTGCAAAAAGGCAATTTTTCAGTGTGAAGAAATAGTCTTCTCAAACAAAGAATTCAAAGTTCCTAAGGAATTATATGAATAAAATTGCTTTGTTTTTAAGCTTTGTTGTGATGAAATGTCAAGAACCCTGTGCTAAAACCCCGTGTGTATTTGGGTTCTTGAGCACATTCAAAAATCATAAAGTCCAAAGAGGATTTTTGATGTGTTAAAGATATTTCTCTATCATTTCTATTAGCTCAGATTTTTCTACTGGTTCTTGTTCACGAATTGGAAGATATGCTGTCTCAAAATTAGTTTTGAAGGGTAGTCTGCGATTTTTATATAAAACATTCCTTGCTCCAACCATTTTAAGAATCCTCGAAGTAGAACTATAGAAAGAATCCTTGCCGAATAGACCCTCTTCTTCAATTAGTATCATTGGTAAATTTTTATATTTTTCTTTAAATCTTTCATACTTCTTGGCATCATTTCCAAAAAACTTTTTGGAATCGCCTGCTTTGCCACTTACTATTCCCATTACATCAAAACCGCTTGAATCTTCTGTTATTTCATGAAAAAGTTCCCCTATAAAAAGGGCATTATACTTTCTTTTTCTAAGTTCCTTTAAAGCTTCTTGGCCTGAGAGCACAGTAGTAACTTTATAATTTCTTTTTTCTAAAGTTTTTTTGATGCACTCAACTACTTCTTTATTATTATCTGCGACTAATATTTTTCTTATTTTTTTAGTTTCCATTTTCCTTTGCCTCCTTGATAATTTAGAGAATAATGGGCATTTAAATCTTTGTTGTAGAAAACCTACTACAAAATAGAAAGATTTATATAACTCTAAAACAAATTTTTATTTATGGTAACCAAGGAAGAAGCATTAAAAGAAATTAATTTAAGCGATAAGGAGATTAAGGTTTATCTTTCCCTATTAATGCTTGGGCAATCTACAGTCAATATTATTGCTAAAAAGGCTAATTTGAACAGGGTTAGTACTTATGATATTCTAAATATTTTATTAGAAAAAGGCTTTGTATCTTATGTTATCAAATCCGGAATAAAGTATTTTGAGGCTGTTGAACCTTCTAAATTTTCTGATTTATTAAAAGAGAAGCAAGAAAAGATAGATGCTGTTTTGCCTGAATTAGAATCTATAAAGGCTTCTTTAACCAAGAAACCAGAGATTGAGGTTTATGAGGATATTAATGGATTAAAATCTATTTTCAATGATATTCTCAAAGAGAACAAAGAAACCTGGTTTATTGGTGATCCCAAGATGATAGATGCTTTGCAGTTTTATTTTCCGCATTTTATCAAGCAAAAAAGAAAGCAAAGAATATTTTCAAAGGTTATAACTACAGATTGCTCTATCATGCGAAAATACAAAAGAGAAGCTCCAAGGGAATTTGTCAGCATGAAATTTATCAAAGAAAAGATAGAGATGACTAAAATAATCTATAGCGATAAAACCGCGTTTTTAACCTTTAAAGAAAAAAATTCAATCGGGATTTTAGTTGAAAACAAAGATATTGCAGATACAGAGAGAAAATTGTTTGAAATTCTATGGATTAATTCTAAAGGATAAGCAAAAGGGTTCAGAGGCATAGCCTAAGGGGGTAAGTCTACAAAAGTTTTATAATCCATTAAATGTACTTAATTATTATGCACAAGGAATCTGCTGGAGGAGTTATTGTCAATGAAAATAACGAAGTTGTCATAGTTTTTACAAATACAAAAAGCTGGCAATTTCCAAAAGGAACTGTTGAAAAAAACTAGGAATATCTTAAAACAGCAATCAGAGAAATTGAAGAGGAAACCGGTTTAAAAGACTTGAAATTAATTAAGAAATTACCAATGTATACTCGAGTTAAAGAAAATGTATCAAGAGATATTCATTATTTTTTATTCAATGTCAAAAAACAAGAACTTAGACCAGATGCAGAAGTAAGTGCTTGTGAATGGATTTTAATTGATAAAGCAGAAGATAAATTAACTTATAAAGAAGATAAAGAATTCTTTAAGCGAATTAAGCATGAATTACATTTTTGGGCTGAGAAAGTTCATCATAGCATACCCCAAAAATTTATTGAAGTTCTTAAGATAATAAATCGAAAATTCAAGAATCAAAAAATTAAATGGGTTTTAACGGGAAGCACAAATTTAGCTTTACAAGGCGTAAGGATTAAACCAAAAGATGTTGATATTCTAACTGATAAGAAAGGTGCATTTAAAATAAATAAAGTCTTGCAAGAATATGAAGTTAAACCTGTAAAATTTAATTGTTCTAAAATTTTTGAGTCTTATCTTGGACAATTTAAGATTAATAGTTTAAAAGTTGAAGTTATGGGAAATCTAAAGGAAAAACTGAATAATAAATGGATTTTTGTTTCAAAAAGATTAGTATCCCCCAAAACTATAGAGATTAAAAAAATGAGAATACCCCTTTCTGATTTAGAAGAATTGCTTAAAGCATATGAAAAACTTGGAAGAAAAAAAGATTCTATTCGGGCTCAAAGAATAAAGGAAGCTTTAGAAAGACGTGCGAAGACTGATTAAAATGAAATTTTTTTGAAAAGATGAATTAAAACTACTTTGATATTTTCTTTAAATGAGGTTTAATTGCTTTTCTTAATTGTGGTCTTGTCCACTTTTTTTGGAATTCAAAATGATTTAATTCTTTTAAATGGGCAAATTCTTTTGGAATTAATCTTTTAGAATCAGTTACATCTAAAACAATCATTTTTTTCTTTTTTACTTCAGGAAATTTCTTTTTCAAGATTTTAATTAACCTCTTTCTTACAATAATCAAGATATCTGCCCATTTAATCTTATTTTGAGTTATAGGATTAATTGCATTAGCCTCAATACCTCCAAACTTTGTAGAATATCCCTTTCTTCTTAAGTATTGAGCTAAATATTTACTTCTATTCTGACCTTGCGCGCATATACAAAGTATTTTCATCGAATTTTGCCCTTTTTATAAAATCATAACTTTTTAATATTTTGAATCCAACCCATTTAAAGATTTGATTACTTTTTTAGTTGTCATTACAGGACCAATAAAAACAGTAAAATTTTCTATGTTCTTCTTATGCCATTTAGGACTAGGACTGCTTGTAGCATCACTTATCATTATGGGCTGTATTCTTCGATACATTGCATCAACAGCAGTATAATGAACGCAACAACCACTACTTATTCCTACAAAATAAAGTTCTGTAATATTTTTCTCTTTACAGTATTTCTCTAAATTGGTGTTAAAAAAAGCACTATAATTTTCTTTCTCAACAAATTTATCACATCCAAGTTCCATTAATTCTGGCAAGATAGACAGATTTTTTCTTCTAATCACATCTACTTCTTTTTTAGATTTAGAATTGTTACCATATTCATCTCCCCATAAACGATCATAAACTGGATTTGGTTTTGCACCAAATTTTGCTCCAGTAAAAATAATAGGTAAACTTTTTTCTTTGAATTTTTTAATGAGTTCTATTTGATTTGCAACTAACGATTTTTTGTCATAACGTCCATGGATATCTTTTACAAACATATCAATAACAATTAATGCCTTAACCATATTCTTTGTTGATAGTTCAAATCTTTATTAATTTATCTAAAATTTTTTCTTTAGTTTCCAAACACAGAAAAAAGGCTTTTTTGAATATTCAGCATAATCTTTTGGAAACAATCTTTTTGCCTTCTTAATAGGAAAACAATCTTTATAATCAATAATCTCAAACCCATTTCGTATTATTGTTTTTATTATTGTCTCATAGGTTTTGTGATAAGAAGACATTTTTATCTTTCTTCCTTTATTATCTCTCCAAGCACCATAAATTTTTCCTTCATTAAAATAGTTGCCTAGAACACTTATTTTTTTATTACCCACTTTAATTTTTTTTCTAGCTTCAGCAACAGGATTTCCAGTAGAAAAAATAAAATAACCTCCATTCTTCAAGACTCTTAATACTTCTTTAAACATTTTATTCCAATCCTTGAGGTAATGAACCACAAGCGAAGCTAATACAATATCAAATTTTTCTTTAAATGGAATCTTATAACCAGAGCCTAACCGCAAATCTAATTTTGGGTTTTCTTTTCTTGCAATATTAAGCATTTCATTAGAAATATCAAACCCTTTTACTTTTGCTCCTTTTTTAATGAGAATTTTTGCGTAAATTCCAGTGCCACATCCAAAATCAAGAATCTTTTTTCCCTTTACATTTCCTAATAAACCAATTGTTGCAGGCATCTCTAATAACTCATTATAAAACCAACCTTTTGGATTTTCTTTAGTTCTCCAATTATGATAAGCTTCAGCAGACAAAGCATATTTTTTAATAGCTTCTTTTTCCTCTTGTTTCATCCTTTTTTATAATCTTTAATCATTTATAACTTTATCTTACTATTATGTTTTTATTTTTTTCAAAATTCTCTTAAAATAATTATTTTTCATTTCTTTATACGTTTTCCAGTCTCCCCCCGATTCTTTAAAATTCTCTTTTTTTAATTTTAAATATATTTTAAATTCTTTTGTATTTTTTATTAAATAATCCCTAAACTTAACTTGATGTTTTGCCTTTTTGTTATTTTCAAGCATTATATGTATCCCGTATTCTTGTCTATGTTCAATCCTCCAGAAAAATGACCTTCCTCTTTCTTTAGTTTTTCCTTGGATATATCCAATTTCCCTTAATTTTTTGTTTAATTTTGTTTTTTGTTTTTGATTTTTAACAAGAATTAATATATCAATTATCCCCTTTCCAGGCATATTTGGAATAGCAGTACTTCCAATATGATAAATTTCAAATTCACCCGATTTTTTTAAAATATTTCTTTCTCTCTTGAAATATCTTGGAAATTTGTGATTATAAGGTTTAAATTCTAAATCTCCCCCTAATTTTTTTAATTTCATTTTCAAAGTGTATATGTCGCAGTTAGCATTGCTTTACGCTGAATTTTAAGCATTAATTTTTCACTTGATCCATTTTTTAAAATCAGGGTTTCAAGCTCATTTTCTTTATTTACCACTAGAAATGCTGTAAAAAATCCTTTATGGTTTCTTGAATTATCAACTGAAAATGCAGAAGCGTAAGGCTTCCATCTTCCACAGTCAAAATACTCAATTTTTTTCAATACTTTATATGTTTTTGAACGAATTTTTATTTCTACATAATCCAGATTTGTCTTAAATAAATATACTTTATCTTCCCAGGGAAACTTTCTGTTAAATTCCATTTTAAGATTTTATTTTTAAATTGATATATCCTTTATCATAGTTAATTTATCATCTCCATTAGGATAATTTCTTTTTTTGATACTTATAACATAAAAACCAAACTTATTGTATAAACCAATTGCAGAGAAATTTTTTGACCAAACAGTAAGTTTAATTTTTTTATATTTTTTATTTTTGGCAATAGAAATTATTTTTCTCATTAGTAGACTTCCAATTCCTTTTCGTTGATACATTTTTATTACTGATAAAAAATCAAGCCTACAGAGTTTTTTCTTAATACTTATAGTAAAGTAAGCAATTCTTTTTTTATTTTTTTCTAACATATAAGTTTCTGAGTTTTTTCTTTTTAGATTATTTCTTGCTATTTTGATCTCAGCCTCTTTGCTTAATCTCCATTTATATTCTCCAAGATATTCAATTTCCCCTATTTTTTCTGCATCAATTATTACAGCCTTTCTGAATTTCATATTACCTTACCCCTTTATTCTCATATTAAAAGAGATTGCTACTGCTAAAACCGCAAAGACCAATGCAATAATCAATGTCGTGATAATGCTCAAGTAGCTTAATAAAATAGCTATCAAAAGAACAAAAACCAATGCAAACAAGTAAAGAAATCTTGATGCAAAGAATAATTGAGCACCATCTGTTTCTGGAATAGGAATCAAGAATGAAATTGCAAGCATTATATTTATAGTTGTGAACAAAGGAAAAAATGGCTTAAATATCAAAGCCAATAAGACATTTATCAATATTCCTGAAAATGTTATTTTTGCTATTTCCCATTCTGTCAAGTGCTGATATTCCCTGCCTAATCTGTAAAATTTGCTTAATGTGATCAAGCAAGCTCCTGTTGCTGCATAAAATATCTGGCCATTTGAAGCCAAGGCAATAATGATTGGAAGTATAATGCCTAAAGGAAGAGATTTAAGATTATAACCCAAAAAGTTTATTGGAAATTTTGAAGTTCTTGAAAATCCATATCTCTTTAATCTTGAAATTGCAAATGACGCATTACATCCATATTTTGATGCAACTATTTTTTGGATAAATATGTGAAGCGCAAAGGAAAATAAAACAATGAAAAAGATTTTGATGAGGTTAACCAGCCAGTAGGATAAATCAAATGAAGATTGCTTGTCATTAAACCCAAATACAAATGCGATTACAATTATTGAAATTATAAAGTCCCTTAATTCAGTTTTTGTTATGTTCAGCATTTTTAATCAGTTTTATAATTGAGCTTTCATGACCTGCTCCTACTATTGCAATTATCTTCTTTTCAGGATTAGAAGAAATCAGATTATATAAGCTTTTTGCAATATAAATGTCCCTGTCTCTTATTAAGGTTTTATACAATGAGGGATATTGTTTTTTAATTTGAGCTATTAGTTTTTTTATTGTTTTTTCAGACGGGACTTTTTTGAGGTCAAATTCTATTTTATGTTTTTGGATTGGAATTGTTATTATATCCCATAAAAATCTTAGTTTTTCCTTCCATGTAATTGCCTTTGATAGGTTTTTTAATGTAATTTCAATGTCTTGGTCTATTAAAGCGATTTTAATATTCAGCTTTTTTGCTATTCTGATTGCTTCAAGCATTTCTGATCCTGGAGAGATACCTACAAGCTTGCCTAATTTTCTTTCAAGATAAGAGCCGATTAGATTGAAGAGATATCCTTTAAGACCTATTTTTTTGATATCTAATATACCCATTTTCTTATTTTTTGCTGTCAATGCATAAAACCTTTTAGAATCAAGCTCTAAAG
>CAZHCT010000027.1:0-9950 GCA_964531355.1 Candidatus Woesearchaeota archaeon
CTCTTGAATCTAGCTTAAATAATCTTGAAACAGCAAGAATAAAACTGGAGAATTATATCACTCAATCCAGAAAAGAAAGCTTGGAATCCACAAAAAGAGAATATATGCTTGCTGAACTAAGATACTGGATATTAGCTCAAAACACAAAGAAAACCTGCAACCAAGACTCTGTTTTATTATTGTACTTTTATCAAAAGGATGAGTTATGCAACAGCTGCTCAACCCAGGGGTATATATTAACAGCATTAAAAGACAAGCTAAAAAACAGATTATTGATATTCTCATTAGACTCAGATTTTGTAGAAGAGCCTTTAATTCCAATAATAAAAGAAACATATGATATCAAGACTGTTCCCGCAATAATAATCCAAGATCAAAAGATAGAAGGTATAACCTCCTTGGAGAATATTACAAAGATAATATGCAGTTATTACATTACAAAACCAAGCTCATGCGAATAAAAAGTTATATAAGCTAATTATGCTTTAAGTTTTAATTAAAAATGCCTCTATGTGATGTCTGTGGAAAAAACACTTCTACTTTTCGCGTTAATATAGAAAATGCTATCTTATCTGTTTGTGAAAATTGCTCTAAATTTGGAATAAACCCCACTGAAATACCAAAACTAATAGAACCAAAACAAAAAGAACATCAGCCCATCTTTCTACCAGAAGAAACAGAAATAATCACTCAAGATTTCTCGCAGAAGATCAAGGAAGCCAGAGAAAAGCTGAATCTAAAGCAGGTTGAACTTGCAAATAAGATATCAGAAAAAGAATCAATAATCCACAAGCTGGAATCTTCTCAATTTTCTCCTAGTATAGAACTGGCTAAAAAACTTGAGAAATTTTTAAATATAAAATTGATTGAATTATATAAGCCAGAAGCAGAAAAACAAATCGATTTTAAGAATGATTCTTTGACAATAGGCGATTTAATTAAGGTAAAAGAACAGAAAAGAAAAAGTATTTAAAAACAAGAAATAGATTAAAATTAATCAAAAAAGAGGTGAAAAATATGAAAAGAGCTATATCTCCTTTAATTGCTACTGTTTTGTTAATTGGATTTACAGTTGCCTTAGCCGCAGTTATAATGACTTGGGGTCAAGGTTTTACAAAAAAAATTACTGGCGAGACAGAAACAACAACAGAACAGGCTTTAGAATGCGCGAAACTTAGTAATAATCTGAAGATCTCAAAGGTAGACTGCATAAATAAAAAAGTCGAGATAAAAAGCGCTACCGAAAAGCAAATAATATTACTAAGGTTTAGCTTGTATAAACCAACCGTAACCGAAAGAGAAGATGATTCAACATTAATTGGTGGTTTTGATATTAAAACCTTAACATTAACAAAACTAGACACAACCGTAACAAGAATAGAAGCAATCCCAACCATAGCAGGATCTGCGGGAAAAAAGGATTTTACCTGTGCTGATACAATCATACTCCTTGAAAATCCCTGTGCAGAATAATTTTTTCTTTTAATATGAAAAAATCAATGATTTGGATTTCAGCAGTTCTTTATATAGCTCTAGGCATAGCTGCAATCTCTTTGGTTTTAGCAGCAGGTTTGCCTTTGATTAATAATCTTAAAGATAAAAATACCATAATAGAGACAAAAGAAATAATGTTTACAATAGACAGCGCAATAAGGCAGGTTTTAAGCGAAGCTCCAGGTTCCAAAAGAACATTATTCTTAGAAATTCAAAAAGGTAATCTTTACATTGATGAATCAAACAACCGTCTTATTTGGAATATGAAAACCAAAGCATTAATCCAAGAGCCAGAATTTGTGATAGAAGAAGCGACATTAAGAACTTACCTCAATGAAAGCATTATTATTGATGAGTATCAAGCAAATTTAGAATTAATATATCCAGACATTCAATTAAAATTAGATTCATCAAAGAAAAGTCCATTTTCTGGTTCATTTAATCTGATAATTCAATATGATAAAATAGAAAATAACAAGCCATTAATCCTCCTTAAGATTTAGAATCCTGCTGTAACTATAAAGTTATACAAAAACTATATATAACTTTTAATTGTTTTCTTTAAAAAAAGGTGATACCACTTTGGGATTATTTAAAAAAGAATTAGCAGAAGAGAAAAAGGTGCATTTTAAGATAGAACTAACTCCAGAAATTCCTGCTCTGCCTGAAATCCAGGATGAAAAAAACTTTGATGTGAGGTATCCATTAATAAGCCCTTATGCATATGCGCATATTTCTTATAATGCAAAAGAAAACGAATTAATGTATATTCTAGAGGAACCTTCATTAAATGAAGAAGAAAAACAAATATTAAAAACATTGGAAGAAGGCCTTTCAGAATTAGTGAATATAAGCACAATAAATATGAAATCAACAGAAACAATAATCGAATATCTGGAAAAGAATGTAAACTTATTGTTAAACGAATTTGGAATTAAGATTTCTGATGAAACCTTTTTAAAAATAATGTATTACTTGTACAGGGATTTTGTTGGATTAAACGAAATTGAGCCTTTATTGAAGGATTATTTTATAGAAGATATAGAATGCAATGGGATTAAGACCCCCATTTATATTGTCCATAGAAAATATAGAAATCTTAAAACAAATATTGTCTATAATGAATTAAATGAGCTTACAAATTTTGTTGAAAAACTTGCTCAAAAATCAGGAAAATATATCTCTTATGCTAATCCTCTGCTAGATGGACAATTACCTGATGGCAGTATAGATTATGACGAACCATTTATTTACAAAGAGAAGGGAATCATTAAAGTTTCTAAAATTGGAGAAGTAATTAATAAATTCTATAACAAAGAGTCAAATATTCCAATTAAAGTAAAAGATATAGAAGTACCCGCATTTGACCTTAAAACATTAAAGATAAGCTGGAAAAAAGTCGATTATGTTTATAAGCATAGAATAAATGATAACATTTATGAAGTTAGTTCGGAATTTGGGAGAAAGATAAGATTAACTGGTTGTCATAGCCTATTTGTATTAACCAAAAATGGAGTTGAGTCTAAAAGAACAGATAAATTAAAAGAAAATGATTATGCAGTTATACCTCTGAAATTACCAGAACATGGCTTTATCAAAAAAATTAATGTTGCAGAAGAAATCTCAAAAACTGGATATGCAAAAGAACTTATACTAGATAATATACCCCCTCTTATCTTTTTAGAAAAAAAGCAGGAAATTAAAGAATATCTAAATAAAAATTATAAAAGGCCTTACCAATCTTATTATGACCTTAAAACTAAAAAAATATTGCCTTTACCATTATATACATTATTAGAAGAAAATACTTTAAAGAAATGCAAGATAAGACCCACTTCAGCTATAGGGATACCAACTTTTTTAGAAGTAAACACCAATTTAGTAAGATTTTTAGGTTTATATATGGCAGAAGGTTGGTTGTATCGTAACAGTTCTAATGCTTCTGGAGTTTATTTCTCTCTAAACAAAAAAGAAAAAGATTTAATCAGAACATTAAAAAAATCCGCAAAAGAATGTTTTGGTTTGGATATTTATATTGAGCCTGAAGATAAAAATGCTGTAAAAGTTAAATTAACCAGCTATGCATTATGGATACTATTAAATGAAGTGCTTGAGATCAGTAAAGGAGCAAAAAATAAAAGGGTGCCGGTGTTAATCTTTAATTTAAATAAAGAACTACAACAAGAATTTTTAAGATATTGGAACCTAGGAGATTATGGAAGTAGTGCAAGTAAACAATTAGCTAATGACGTCTCTTACTTATCATTATTTAATGAGGATATAGTTGCATTTTATTCAAGGAATCGAAAATCTCTATTTGGTCAAACAAGAGAGGTAAAATCTCATGAATATTATACAAACTTTTTTGCGAGAAATTGTTATAACCCTTATTCTTCTATGATCCCAACAATTCAATTTAATCCATTAAAAGAAACCAATTTTGAGTTAAAAAATAAAAGGATTGGTAGAAAAAGATTTAGAAAACTCTTAAGTGACTTAAGGTATCATAGATTTCGCAATATAGAAAATGTTAATTCTATTAAATTTATCAAAGAATGGAATAAAAGAGGATTTATAGAAAAATGTAAACTCTCAGAGAAAGGAAAAGAATTAATAAAAGAGATAGACATTGTTAAAAAGTTAATAGACTCAGATCTTGGATTTGCTAAAATTAAATCTATCAAGAAAATAAAACCTTCTAGAGAATTTGTTTACGATGTTTCTGTAAAAGATTGTGAAAACTTTATTGGAGGCTATGGTGGAATGTGCTGTCATAATTCAAGGGTCAATGCTACTTATACCCAAGAAATATCTGCTCATGGTCCTTCCTTTAGTATTAGAAAATTCACAAAAGAGCCATGGACACCAATAAAACTAATAGATCTTAAAACAGTTTCACCGGAATTATTAGCATTTCTTTGGATTTTAATAGAAAATGAATCAAATATTATGATAATTGGTGGAACAGGAGCAGGAAAAACTTCTTTCTTAAATGCAATTGCTTTTTTCATTCCACCTGCATCAAGAATTGTTTCTGTGGAGGATACCCGCGAAATAAATTTACTGCATGAAAATTGGCTGCCTTCAGTCGCAAGGGAATCAACTTTAGAGGGAAAAGGAGAAATTGATTTGTTTACTCTATTAAGAGAAAGTTTTCGTCAACGCCCAGACTATGTTATTGTAGGAGAAATTAGAGGGAAGGAAGGATTTGTAATGTTTCAAGCTATGGCCTCGGGACATCCAACATTCGGTACAATGCATGCAGAAGATGTAGAAACAATGATAAGAAGATTAGAAAGCCCCCCAATTGAGCTTTCTCCTTCGTTAGTTGCTTCTTTAGATGCAGTTTGTATTATAGCCCAAACAAAAGTTTTAGATAAGGAAGTTCGCCGTTTAAAAGAAATTGTAGAAATAGTCGAAGTAGAAAAAGACAAGCTTACATTAAATAAGCCTTTTGTATGGGATCCAAAAAATGACATGTTTTACTTTAAAACAGATTCGAAAATATTTGATAAAATAGCTTTGCATCGTGGGATAAATAAAGAGAAACTGCAAAGAGAATTTAATCTAAGATCGCAGTTATTGCTGAAAATGTACCACAATAAAATCTTTGGATTCAAGGAAGTGAATGATATCATTGCAGGATATTATAAAAATCCTTTAGAAGTTTTAAAACGATTTAATGTGCAATAAAATGAATCTTGAACTGCTTGAGCAGAATTTAAAAACCATTCTGGATGCTTTGAATAATTATGAGCTCTTGACGGGTAAAAAATTAGGCATAAAAGACAAGAACAAGCTAAAAGAAATTGAATCAAAAATAAAAAATCTTTCTTTTTACATTTTAAAGATTAACTCAAATCTAATAAATCTGATTAATCAGGAAATCCAAAAATGACTCCAAAACAATCAGTATTGTCAAGCCTGGAATTAATAAAAGAAATTAAGACTTATTCACAGTATAAAAATCTGGGTTCTAAAGCAGAATCAGATAATTATAATGATCATATCGCTCAGCTTCTAAATCGAATAAAGCAAAATGCAGATATCATAAACAATTTCTTTGTTCAAAAAGAAATTCCACAATTAAAGGAAATCATTTCTGTAAAACCAATTCTAGAAATACCAAAACCATTGATTAAAGAATCAAAATTAGTAATTAAAAAAGAACCAAAGCCAAAAATAACAAAAATATCTAGTAACACAAAAGAATCTTTATTAAAAGAATTATCCATCGATGAGCAGGCTCTTAAAAAATTTCTATCTGAAGTTAAAAAAACAGAATCTACTGAAGTTCCTTACATTCTGTATAGTTCAAATGCATATGGAAAGCTCTCAAATCATTTTTTTGAATCTCTTTCATTCAAATTAACAAAACAATATCCGGCTTTTTTTAAAAATCTCTACAGCTCTTTAATCTCATCAAATATCAAAGTACTGTCAAAAACATATGTTAGCATAATTTTATTTTCTTCATTATTGTCCTTTATCTTTTTTACATTAATTTCATTCTTATTCCTTTTCAAAGCGTCTATAATATTAGCAATTATCAAAAGTTTTTTTATTGGAATACTTGGTTCTATTTTAACATTTTCAATTATTTATTTATACCCTCAGTTCACTGTAAAATCAAGAAGAAGGCAGATAAAAAATGACTTGCCATTTGCAATAATTCATATGTCTGCTGTTGCAAGCTCAGGCGCAAAGCCCGTTTCAATATTTAATCTAATTCTCAAATCAGAAGAATATAAAGGATTATCCCCCGAAATAAGAAAAATTGTGAATTATATTAATTTATTTGGTTATGACTTAAGCACATCATTAAGACTTGTTGCTTCAACAACACCTTCTCCAGAATTAAAAGAGCTATTAACTGGAATGGTGTCAACAACTGAATCAGGTGGAAGTCTAAAAGATTATCTAAAAGGAAAAGCAGAAGATACCTTAAGCACTTACAAGCTGGAAAGAAAAAAATATACCGAAGTATTAGCAGCATATTCAGATATTTATACAGCTATTTTAATAGCAGCTCCATTGTTGTTCATAACAACATTGGCTATTATTAACATTTTAGGGGGAAAGATTGGCGCATTAAGTGTTTCCTCCATATCTACAATAGGAACCTACTTTGTAATGCCTTTCCTTAACATAGCATTTATAATATTTTTAAACATAATACAACCAGAATAATGAAATTCAAGCCAATATACTTCATTGGAATTTTCATAGCTCTAGCTATCTTAATATTAGATTTTTATTTTTTCCTGAAAACAAGATGGTTCATATCAATAATTATTCTAGCAATAAACATTGGTTGGCTGCAATTCTGGTATGATTTTTACCAGGAAACAAAAAGGCAAAAGGAAATTGAATTAAAATTTTTGGAATTTACAAGAGCTTTGGTTGAAACAGTTAAATCAGGAATTTCAATTCCAAAATCAATATTGCATGTTTCTAATGAAAATTATGGTTCTCTAACCCCTTATGTAAAAAAACTATCTAATCAAATAAATTTAGGAATACCCGTGCATAAAGCTTTGAAAAACTTTGCAAAAGATACAAATAATTCAGTAATCAAAAGATCAATCTCGATTATTATTGAAGCAGAATCATCCGGAGGGGACATAGAAGATGTTCTTGAATCAGTTTCAGAGTCTGTGATTGCTGTAAAAAAAATGAAGGAAGAAAGAAAAGCATCAACATATTCTCAGATTGTTCAGGGTTATGTTGTATTTTTTATATTCATAATTATAATGTTAATATTGCAGTTATGGTTATTCCCCAAGCTTGCAGAAATGCAGGGCTCAATCAGATCAGGCTTATCAACAATTGCGCTTTCATCAGGTACAGGCGAAGCAGTTAATCTTGATAAAATCTTTTTTGCTTTAATCTTAATTCAGGGTTTTTTTGCGGGAATAATGGTAGGAAAATTCTCAGAAGGAACTCTAAAAAATGGCTTGATACATTCAATAATATTAATGACTTCCGCAGCTTTAATAATTACATTGATTAAAGGTGGGATATGAAAGGGGCAACACATATAGAATGGGTTATTAGCATGGGAATTTTTCTGGTTTTTATCATTTCATTATTTATATTTCTAAAACCAGGTTATAAACAACCTTTTGCATCAGATACCTTATTGAAAATTTTAGAAGATAATTTTAACAATGAAGTATATTGGACAATTAAAACCACCCCATTGATTGTTGGAGGCTGCACAGATAGCCAGACAAAAACAGTAACAATTGAGCTTTGTAACCCAGATTATTGTCCTTCAAACGCATGGAGATTTAGTGATGATTCAACTACTTACACAAAATCTTTTACAAATAGCCTTGATGATCAATTAATTTATTATCCATTAAATTCAGAAGAAGTAGAATTAAAAATTCAGCAATCTTCTTGCTCAACAACTTTGGGTATCACAGAAGATCTTACCGGAATTTCAGAAGAAAAACTTGATGCATTATCCGCTTATTTTCCAGATTCAATTGATAATTTAAAAGAAAAATGGAAATATCCAAAAAGCCAAAATTTTGCGATTAAAATAAAAAAAGGAACAGACGCGAATTTTCAAGAGTATAAAACATCTAATCTTGAACCTTTAAATATTTATTCAAAAGAATTTAAATCATGGATTATTGATAAAAATGCAATTAAAAATAGTATAATCATTAATCTGCAGGTATGGTAAAGAAAGCTTATTTAAGAACATTGGAAGTCATAATTGCAATAGTTTTGGTAATTGGATTTTTAATCCTAATAACTCCAAAACAGCAAGAGACTCAAGAAACACCATCAACAATCAAAGAATCAAAAAAATTTATATTTAATGAAATCTTATCTAATGAAGAATTAAGAAGTATTATACTTTCAAATAATGCAAAAAAATGCTCAGAACTTGGCGAAACAAATAATTTAATAGAATTTATTAAAGAAAATACTCCAGTAGGTTATATTTATGAATGTGAAATATGCACAGATCAATCAAGCTGTACGCAATTAGATTTGCCGTTAAAAAATGTATATGCAGATAGCATCAGCATTTCAAATGATTTCGGGCAACTAACCTTTTTTAGATTATACTTTTGGTCAAAATGAAATACAAATTTTTAAAACACACCGCAGATGTAAAATTCCAGGCATATGGAAAAACATTGGAAGAAAGCTTTTCAAATGCAGCTTTAGCTATGTTCTCCATAATGACAGATGTAAAAAAAATAAAACCTAAAATAAAAAAAGAATTTAATATCAAGGGAATAGACCAAAAGCAGTTATTGTACAAATTTTTGGAAGAATTTCTTTTTTTAATTGATGCTGAATTTTTATTATTAAGCAAAATTGCAAAAATAAATATAAATGAAAATGAATTAAATGCGGTTGTTTATTTTGATAAATCGGACAAATACAAGACTCATGGAGATGTAAAAGCAGTTACATATCAGCAGATGGAGATAAAAAAAGAAAAAGATAAGTTTATTGTGCAGGTTGTTGTTGATGTTTGACCTTATTTTTTATAAAGATTAGAACCTATTAAGTTTGTAGGACTACTTAACACAATTACAACATTAAACGAAAGCTTTAAATGTAACCTTTTATTAGTATCAATTGATACTTTTAATAGTATAATTAAAATGTTAACAAAAACCCAAGAGCAAATCATAGCTTTTTTATTGAGTCATCCTGAAGAGAAGTTAACTATTAGAAGCATTTCTAGAAGGTTGAATAAATCTTATACATTAGTCTATAACAATATTCATGGCTTGGAAAAGGATAATCTTATTACAAAGGAAAGTGTTCCACCAGCACAAATTGTTAAATTAAATGAATTTGCACCTATGGATACTTTCGTTGAGATTGAGCTAAAAAGAAAAAAAGAATTTTTGGGTGAGCACCTTTGGATAAGGCTAATGCTTGAAGATGTTTTATCATCTGCTAAAAATCTTTTTTTTATCATGCTTGTTTTTGGGTCTTATGCTAAAGCTACGCAGACAAAAAAGTCAGATATTGATTTATTGGTTATTGTGCAGGACAAAAAAGATATAAAAGATATAGAAAATGCCATAAATAAAGCATATGCCCGAGTCAAGAAGGGATTGAATTTTGTTGATGTGCATGATTTTAAAGAAATGATTAAAAATACAAATGAATTGAACATTGGAAATGAAGCAAAAAAGCATCATATTATTTTATATGGGGCAGAAGAATACTATCAGTTGCTAAAAAGGATTTATAAAAGATGAAAGTGCGGGATATAATAAAAAAGAAAATTGAAATTGCTGAGAAAAGAATCTTGGAACTGACTAAAGCAGGCGATTTGAAAAATCTGCCTGATGCAGAAAAATATCAAATAAGCAAATTCTACGAAGAAAAGAGCAAAAATAGGTTGGAAACAGCAAAGATTATCTATAATGCTTCAAAAAATTCTGATGAGAATAGTGAGAATTACAAAG
>CAZHCT010000028.1:0-9909 GCA_964531355.1 Candidatus Woesearchaeota archaeon
TTTTCATGGATAAAACTGCATCAATTGGCGGGTCTATTTTTATCACCTCTTTTTTCAATTAATTTTTTAACATCATCTTCTGTAACAAATTTCATGAAGTTAAGCATATTAATATACTTTTCTAAAACCTTCAAGTCTGATTTTTTCGCAAAGTTTTCAAGCTCTTTCACTATATTATGCATTGATTCCTTTATTTCAAATAATTCATTTTTTATTTCTGCTATGTCCTTGTTTGTTGATTTTATCTGAGCATCTACTTTTCTGTATTCATCTATCAAGTTTTGATTTATCAATAACAGCTTTTCTGCTATGAGATTATATTTAGTTTCTAGAATTCTTGTTCTTGAATTTAAATCTAGGATTATATCTTCTGGCATTTTACCTCTCTTTAGAATTTATGCGTTTTATAGGTTTAAATAATTTTCTCTAATTTATTGCAAAGGGCGTTTGTTAATAGTTACCTAATAGGTAACCAAAATAGAAAGATTTATATATAAGTTATCAGTATAGTGATAATATGATAGAGATTATCAATCCATATACTACAAAAATCTTGATATCCACAAGGGATAATGATTCGATTAGATCCATCTCCAAACGAATTGGATTATCATATGCATGGACCTACAATTGGACGCAGAAGTTGATTGATTTAGGCGTTATAAAAAGAACAAGACAAAAGATAAAAATAAACAAAAAAAATAAATTTTACAAAGAATTTGCAAGTTTTATTAAGAAAGCTATAAAGGAAAAATTGGATTTAGCTGATGCTTATTCATTGCCTAGCTTGGCAGGATTGGAATATGCTTTTACTTCTACAGATGCAGTCTTTATTTGGACAAAGGGGGGGTATAATATGGCAAGAAGCAAAGACCATTATCCAATATTCATAGAAGTCTTGGAAAAAGATTTAAATGACTGGAACAAATTTTTTGATAGTTTATTTGTTAAACACTCAAATAAGATTGAGAGAAAAAGAGGCATATATTTCATTTTAATGACTCAGAAAAAAATAGAAAGAGAATTTTTAAATGGCGTGTTTGTAATCCCATTAAAAAAAACAGTAGACTATGCCATGAAATACATATATAACTTTGAACCTGCATTGGAGATGTTAGACCATATGTATAACTTGAATATCAAAATCAAGTATGCTGAAAAGGAAGCAATATAAAAATGTTAAAGGAATTTATTGACAGGGAGAATGAAATATTTAATATTTTGGCTAAATTAAAGAGCAATGAAATAGACTTTATTTTGATTGGAGGGTATGCTATATCTGCCTTCAAGCACAGATTTTCAGTTGATGCTGACATTGTAGTCAAAGAAGAGCAATTAAATAAAATTACTGAAATTTTAGAAAAGAATGATTTTAAGCCATATAAATCAATGAACCTTGAGAATGATTATAAAGGAAAATTTAAAGCATTTGTTAGGAAGCAAGGGTTGTCTGTAACAGTTGATTTGCTGATAAATGCAGTTTCAAGCAGGCAAACAAATGCGTCATGGAGTTTTGAATTATTCAAAAATAATTGTATTGAAATAGAAATAAAAGGCATAGAAAAGAGCGTTAAGCTAAGCATTCCTGCAAAGGAATTATTGATTGCAACTAAGATTCATTCATGCAGACTAACAGATATCAGAGATATAGCCGCGATATGCGAGGGCATAGATATTGACAAGCTGATTGAATTTGCGAAAAGAGGCGAGTTAATCAAATTGAAAGATTGCATAAATAGATTTAAAGAAACAATCAAAAACAAAAATTTCATAGATGCATTTAAAGGAGTGTTTTCCCTAGAGAAATTTCCATCAAACAGCATTGAATTTTCAGAAAAAATGATTAATAAGCTAGAACAGGCGATCTCTTGAGTTGTTTTTATCCTTCTATTTCTTTTCTTAGTAAATTATTTAAAGAGGTTACACTTTACTTAACAGATGGCTGAATATGAGGTGTTAAAAGAGGGACAAGAAGAGGTTTTAAAAGTAGATGCAAATAAATGGACTTATTCTTGCAGCATTGAAGATAATCCCAGCGTAATGAATTTAGTTATTGGAATGCTTGCAGATGTTCCTCATGTAAGTAGACTGGTAATAAACCAGAGAAGGAATTATGGCTATGATTATGAGCAGACACAAATGCTGATAGAAGTAGCTAATTTATTCAATCATTTGTCAAGGCAAAAAAAGATAACATATAGTTCTGTCGGGCCAGACATAGAGTGCAACAGGTGTTTTGCTACAAGATATGCTGACTTGCAATATATCTTGAATAATCTTAAGGCTGATCCAATTGGATCTTATGTTGAGCTAAAAAGAATATTAAGAAATGAAGAAATAAATTTGAAAAAACAGAGCTCTAAGCTATGCATTAATTGCATTGAGCATTATACTAATTTTTTAAATGAGATAATTGGATTAGCTGATAAATTAAAAATAGTAGAAATAACAAGAGAGAATTTAGCAGGATACAAGATAGGAGATAGAAGTTTTTACAGGGAAATATTAAGACCAACAATCACGCCTGATTTTATGTTTACCAGATTAATGCTGCAGGTTCCTTCAAATGCAGAGCAGATAGATGTTTATTCATTGGAAAATGCTGAGATAAACATTTACAAAGTGCCTGGAGATGTAAGATATTTTTATCATTTGACCCCTATTGAATTCAAGTTAACAGAAGATAAATATATGCTGCTGGATTTAGCGAGAAGCGTTGTAGCAGAGCACAAGCCAAGGGAAGAAGAGTTTTTAGATCCTGAGAGGATGAGAAGAACTTTTTTTAATATTGGAAGAGATTTGATAATGGAACTAGCGCAGAATAAAGGCATTAGCTTAAGTTTAGAAGAAGTTGAGCAATTGGCAAAGATATTAGTTAGGTATACTGTTGGTTTTGGTTTGGTTGAAGTTTTATTAGAAGATGAAAAAATACAAGATATTGTCATTAATGGACCTATTGGACAAACACCAATATTTATTGTTCATCAGGATTTTGAAGAATGCGTTACAAATATTATTCCAAGCTCGGAAGATGCTGAAAGCTGGGCTTCTAAATTCAGAATGCTTTCTGGAAGACCTTTAGATGAAGCAAATCCTGTTTTAGATACTGAGCTAGCAATACCAAGCGCAAGAGCCAGAGTTGCTGTAATCACAAATCCATTAAATCCATTTGGTCTTGGATATTCTTTGAGAAGACATAGAGACAAGCCATGGACATATCCCTTATATATTAAAAATAAAATGTTAAATCCATTAGCAGCTGGATTATTGAGTTTTTTAGTTGATGGTTCTAGATCCCTCATCTTTGGAGGCACCCGTAGCTCAGGAAAAACGAGTTTACTGAATGCTACCTTATTAGAAATGATGAGAAAATATAGATTAATAACTGTAGAAGATACTTTAGAAATCAACTCAGAAGTGTTAAGAAAATTAGGATATAATATGCAATCAATGAAGGTTAGAGCTGCTTTAATGTCTGGAGGAGCTGAAGTTCCTGCTGATGAAGGCATAAGAACTAGTTTGAGAATGGGAGATAGCAGTTTAATCGTTGGAGAGATTAGGAGTTTGGAAAGTCTTGCACTTTTTGAGGCAATGAGGGTAGGCGCTTTAGCTAACTTAGTTGCTGGAACTATTCATGGAGCAGATCCTTATAGTATTTTTGATAGACTTGTTAATGATCTAAAAGTACCAAGAACAAGTTTTAAGGCTGTTGATGTAATTGTAATAAGCAATCCTATCAAAAGTTCTGATGGCTTGCATAAATGGAAAAGAGTATTGCAGATTGCAGAAGTAAGAAAACATTGGGAAGAAGATCCTTTAAGAGAGAGGGGTTTTGTTGATTTAATGACATATGACAGCAAAGAAGATATTTTAAAACCAAGCCAAGATTTAATCAATGGCGATTCTGAAACTTTGAAATCAATTGCAGGGAATGTAAAGGAATGGGCTGGAAATTGGGATGCAATATGGGAAAATATTCTGTTAAGAGCTAAGATAAAAGAAACATTAGTCAATTATGCTGAGAAGACAAAATTAAATGAGATATTGGAAGCTGGATTTGTTGTAAATTCAAATGATATGTTTCACAGAATTTCTGATGAAGTAAGAGAAGAAGTTGGTTATTTAGACAGCAAGATGATATTTGAAAAATGGGACAAGTGGGTTAGGGGAATGATCAAATGAAGATTAAGAAAAGTTTTGATGAAATCGCAGAACCCCTGAGGGAAGTAGCAAAATATTTTAAGCTTACAAAAAAAGATTTGGTAAGAACTATTAAAAATGTGAGAAAGAAGACTTGATTAAGAACAATATTTAAATACTAAACAATTCTTATTTTTAAGAAAGAGGTGGACAATTGGATACAGGGGATATTTTAAAAAAATATGAAGAAAAATTAGGAAAGCAGATTGATTTAGACGAGTATAAAGCAGAGAAATTTTCTAGAGAGTATGAAATATTCAGAAAAGAGACTTTGGAATTTAATATAAGTGTTTATGAAAAATTCTGCAATCAAGCTGAAAAAATAATCAAGATAAGGCCGGACAGCAAGTCAAAAAACAAATTATTAGAAAGCATTGAAGCAAGCCATTTAGAAATAACGCCAGAGGGAGCAATGAGCTTTGCTGTTTTAACTGCTGCTTTATTTATATTTTTTGGGATTTTCATAGGGGTATTGAATTTTTTCCTGAAGATTGGATTTTTCATTCCATTAATGCTAGTTTTTGCAGGATTATTCTCATTAAAGTTTTTTTCTGATTATCCAAACAAGATTGCATTTAGATGGAGATTAGATGTAAGCAATCAGATGGTAAACTGCATTTTATATGTTGTAATGTATATGAGGCATACAAGCAATTTAGAGCATGCAATCAAGTTTGCAAGCGAGCATATTGGGGGAGCGCTAGCATTGGATTTAAGGAAAGTTTTTTGGAATGTTGAGGTAAGCAAGTTTTCTAATATCAAAAACAGCTTGGACAATTATCTGGAAAAATGGAGAAATTACAGCCTGGAATTTGTTGAGAGTTTTCATTTAATAGAAAGCAGCCTGTATGAAGGCAATGAGGAAAAAAGAATAAGCACATTGGAAAAATCATTGGAAGTAATGCTTGAAGCAAGCTATGACAAAATGATGCATTATGCAAGAGAAATAGTAAATCCAATTACAATGCTGCATATGCTTGGAGTAATACTGCCTATTTTGGGAATGGTTATTTTTCCATTGGTTGGAGCATTTATGCAGGGAGCTGTAAAATGGTGGCATATTGCAATTTTATATAATATATTTTTGCCTATTGGAGTTTTGTATTTAGGGTATAATATATTAGAGAGAAGACCTACCGGATATGGGGAAAGCGAGATAATCAAAGACCATCCTGGATATAAAAAATACCAGGTTTTAAATTTTTTAGGGGTTGAAACAAGCCCATTAATAATTTCTTTGTTCATTGGAATATTTTTCTTGATAATCGGTTTTATTCCAGTTATAATAAATTTATTAAGCCCAGGCTATGAGTTTAATTTTTTAGGAAGCAAATTTTTTGATTATAAATGCAATGGAGAATGCACTGGACCTTTTGGATTAGGAGCCTTATTATTGAGCTTGCTAGTTCCTTTAGGTATTAGTTTAGCTATAAGTATTTATTATAAAATTAAAAGCAATAGATTGATCAAGATAAAAGATAATGTTGACAAATTGGAAAAAGAATTCAGCGGGGGATTATTCCAGTTAGGAAATAGAGTAGCTGATGGAATTCCTGTAGAGGTTGCATTTGGAAAAGTTGCAGAGAGCATGAAAAACACGCCTACTGGAGATTTTTTCAGAGTTATAAGCAATAATATACAAAGATTTGGTTTTGGTGTAAAGGAAGCTATATTTAACAAGCAAAGAGGAGCAGTAATATTTTTTCCAAGCAAATTAATTGAAAGCAGCATGAAGATATTGATTGAGGGAGCAAGAAAAGGACCGCAAGTTGTTGCCAAAAGTTTATTGACATTTTCCAATTACACAAATAGAATTCATCAGGTAAATGAAAGATTAAAGGATTTATTGGCAGAGGTTGTAAGCAGCATGAAATCGCAAATAAGTTTTTTGACTCCAATGATTGCAGGCATTGTTGTTGCTGTTTCAAGCATGATTGTCACAATTATTAATTTATTGGGAGAGCAGTTAAAAACAGCCAGCGGAGGAGAGCTTGGAGGAATGGCTGGTTTTGTAAATATATTTAAGATTGAGCAGGTAATTCCAAGCTTTTACTTTCAGATGGTCATAGGAATATATGTTGTTGAGATTACTGTTATATTATGCATCTTAGTCAATGGAATTGAGAATGGAATAAACAAGCTTAAAGAGGAGAATTTAATTGGAAAAAGCCTGATTAACAGCACATTGCTTTATGTGGTGATTGCATTGATTGGGATATTTATATTTAATTTGCTTTCAAAAGGGATTATTACAGCAACTACGTAAGATTTAAATAAATGAGGATTATGCAAGTTTAATATGGGCAAAGAGGAGAAAAAAGAGGGTCCTGTATTTTTAACTATAACTTTGATTATCTTATTGATTATTATAATCTTATCTATTATCTTACTAATAAAAAGGATTGGAATCTAAAATGAAATTTGGTTTTGGGGAGATTGCATCTTTTATCGGGCAATTATTAGCATATGTTTTAGCAGTGATATTAGTAATACAAATTCTTAAATTTATTTTTGGAGGAAGCTGGGGGATAGAAGAAATTATCTTAGCTTTGGTAATATTCAATCTAACTATAAGTTTTGGCATTGGAGGTTATTTAATTAATCTGAATAACAAAATATCTGATATAAACACCAAAGTAGAGGGACATTTTGGATGGCATAAAGGCGTAGATAACAAAACTAAAGATTTAAATAGAAAAAAGAGGTAGTAATAAATATGAAAAAAGCAGGGTTGATTTTATTATTGTTTTTATTAGCGTTTAATGTGGGCGCTTATGTATTTACAAGAGACTATGGAGTTTTTGCTGGAAGCGGATTTAGGTTTTCTGATTTGTATCTTCAATATTCAAGCTGGTTTGATTTTTTTATTTTTTTGGTTATATTCTTAAGTCTAGGAAAAAGCGTTTTTGGAGAGCATTTTAAGGAGAGCAAGGGAATTTATATTGGAATAGCGTTAATATTGGCATTTGCTTTATTATTATATGAAGAGCAGAGCGGTTTTAGTTTAATAGGAAGCTTAGGGAATTGGGGATTTTTAATAATAATTGTTTTTGCTTTAATATTTGTTTTTATTGCTATTTCAAGAACTGGAAAAAGTCCTTTGTTGGGAATAGCGATTGTTTTGCTATTATTGTTTTTCTTTTTATTGATTGGAGCAAATTACATTGGGTTGTATGACTGGTTATATTACAGCAATATATTTTATTATTTTGGAATACATCCAAATGCTATGCCTTTTATTGTTTTTGCTTTAGCTGTCTTGTTTTTTATTTTATTTTTTATATTTAGGGAGAAAAAACCTTAGGAGGTTAGAAAATGAAAGGAATGCTTGTATTTGTAGGGTTGTTGACAATATTAGGTGGATTATTGCCCATATTAAAGGAAAAAACATTATTATCTGGAATTTTAACTAATGTGCCAACAGAGGGTACTGGATATCAAGTGATAATAATTGCGATAGGCGTAATTGCTATTTGGTATGGATTTCATAAGGGCAAGATTAGAAAATGAAAGGTGAAATTGGATTAACAGATGTTGTTGTTTTATTGTTGATTTTGGCATTGATAATTATAATCGGATTAGCTGTAATGGGAGTGCTAAATGTTTTTAAATAAGAAAGGGATGGAAGCAAAAACTATTGTTGAGATGCTTTTGTTGATAGTTGCATTTATGGTATTGCTTTTTATATTACTTTATACTTTTGCACCAAATTTTATGAATGATTATTGGCCTTGCAGGTTAAATGTTTTATTTAAAACAAAAATTCCTGGAATAGGAATAACTTCTCCCTTGGATTTAAGATTATGCAAGACACATCATAATACACTTAATATAAATGATGAGAATGAAGTAGCAAAAGTATTGGCCGATAGAGTTAATAATTGCTGGGGCAAGTATTGGAATGGAAAGGTTGATTTTTTTAGTGACTGGAGTTTTACTAAAGAATATAGATGCATGTTATGCGATGTTGATAGATTTAATGGTTTTGAGGATAATGTAAATATTAAGGAGATTGAAAAAAAAGCCAATGAAAATAGAGGGGAGGAAGAAAAGATTAATCTTCCAGAATTTCAACTAAAAATAGAAAAGGACAAACCTGTTTATACTACCTTTATTGTAGTTAAACAAAGTGGAGGAGTTGTAAAGCATGTAGGAGAATCAGGTTGGATGGGACTTGCTACAACTGCTGCAGGTGCAGTTATAGGGGGAGCAATTGGTTGTGTAGCTAGTGTAGTGTGCTTACCGGGCATAATCCCTGGTGCTGTTATTGGTGCTAAGGTAGGAGTTAGTGTTGGTATTGCTGGAGTTCCTATTTATTCAGCCACAAGAAAAGAGGTTTTTGT
This sequence comes from Candidatus Woesearchaeota archaeon, assembly GCA_964531355.1. Classification (GTDB taxonomy): domain Archaea; phylum Nanobdellota; class Nanobdellia; order SCGC-AAA011-G17; family CAZHCT01; genus CAZHCT01. The sequence goes on from CAZHCT010000028.1 coordinate 8,544, forward strand.
TCCATCAATTTATGTTTTTAGCGGAGAAGAGATAGCAAAAACATGCACAACTTTAGAGTAAAGCTTATATATTTAATAGATTTTATTTATATAATGAAAAGAGGTGCTTTAGAATTAGAGATTGTTGCAAAATTTTTGATTGCATTAGCTGTATTGGTTGTAGTTGCAATATTAATATTCATCTTTAGGGATAAAATGATTGAAATATTAATGAATCTAAAAGAAAAAATGAGGGCAATATGAAAGGAGCTTTGGAAATGGAAAAGGTAGTAATGTTTTTAATAATACTTGCAGTAATCTTTTTGGTATTATTTTTTGTGTTTACTAAGACAGAATATTTAAAGAATACTTTTTTAAAATTGTTTGAGGTTGGAAACAAATGAAAGCAAGAAAATTAAATAAAAAGGGAGAGGTTAACTGGTACCTTATAGCTTTTATTCTTTCAGTAGCTGTTTTAGTTTTAATGTTTTGGGGTCCATTGGGAACGTGGTGGCATCAATTAAGTGAAAAGTATAATTTTTTTCAGAAGAGTGTTGATGATAGAATAAAAGATTTGGAATTATTCGGACCTGGAAGTGCTAAACAAGAGGACCTTAATTATATTGCACAGAAAGGCAGTTTAGAAGAAATTAAAAATACACTTGAAGTTTATAAAAAAGATCTTGAAAATAAGTGCGTTGAAGATACTGGATTTAAAACTTATGTTGAAAGGGTAGAAACTTCAGGTGTTGGGACTGACGTTAGTTCAGATCCTCAAAAATGGAATGAGTATCTAAATTTTATGGGATTTGTATGTGACAGATTATATACCTGTTTGAAGGATGATAAGAAAACTGAAGAACAACTATCTAACAATTTTCTTTATTTTTCTAAGAAATGCAGGAATATCAATGAAGTTAAAAAGATGGGGCAAGAACCAGTAAAAACTAAGATTTCATCACTTTTTGAAAATAAGGATATAGGAACTAAATTATGCAAAGAGTTTTCAATGTATAATTTGCCTATATTAAATAATTATCTTGAACAATGCAAAAAATTTATCTTAATAAAGAATATTGAAGCAAGTTGTCCTTCGGGTAAGATATTTCATGTTAAGATTAATGTTAATCTTTTGTTTAATCTAAATGATATAATTATTACTTTGATAGATAAGGATTATCAAGTAACTTGTTTGAATAATCTATGCAAATTTGATAAGGTACCAGAAGCACTTATTAACCCTCCAAAAACATATAATTATAAGATTAAGGCTACGAGTGCTATGAGTAATCTGATAGATATTCGGGGAGGAAGTGTAACCTGTTCTTAACCAGCATTGCGTATTAATTCAATGCTTCTTATGAGATTTATAGAAATTAAACACTTC
>CAZHCT010000029.1:0-6023 GCA_964531355.1 Candidatus Woesearchaeota archaeon
TTTATAGAAAATTTAAAGAAAGAGATTAATCCAAAATAATTCTTGCATCTACAATCTCTATCCTGTTTTTCTCAGCCATCATTGGGTTAATGTCCAGCTCTTGTATATTTGGATATTTTTTTGTTAAATTAGAGAGTTTTAATAATATGTTTTTTATTAAATTGATATTTACAGGATGAATTCCACGAGCACCTTTAAGCAATGGATATGATTTTGTTTCTTTTATCATTTCTATGGCATCTTTAGCTGTTACAGGGCAGATTCTAAAGCTTATATCCTTAAGAATTTCTGTATAAATACCGCCTAAGCCAAAGGCTAATACATGATTGAAAGTCTGGTCTTTTTTTATTCCTGCAAATATTTCAATTCCTTTCACGTGTTTTTGAATTAGAACTTTTTTTGATTTTAAAGAAAGATATGATTTTTTTATTGTTTCTTTTGTTACATTTGTTTTTACTGCATTTTTTTCGGTTTTATGAAGAATAGAAGGATTTTTCAGAACAACAGGATAACCTAATTTTTTAGCTATCTGTTCTGCTTGTTTTAGGTTATATGCAATGCCTCTTCTTACTATGGGAAATTTGTTTTTTTCAAGAAATTCTTCTGCTCTCGATTCTGTCAGGATTTCCATAGTTACTTTACAAATTCTATTTTGCTCCTTCTTTCACCATATTTCTAAATTTGTCTCCTGAAATCTTTCTTTTGAGAGAACCAAATATTTTTCTTAAATCTGCTTTTTTTGGCATCACCATTAATCTTCTTTTTATTCATCAAGATTATAATTATTTATAGCTATTAAAAACTTTCTATTTAATTTTTTAAAACAGAAAACAATATAAAATAGAGATTTAATAAATTTCTAAGGTGATAAAGATAAAAATAAAGTTTTTAGCATGTTTAATCCTTATTTTAGCTAGCGCAGTATATGCGGAGGATTACAGCAGGTATTCAAGCTTGAATATAAGAACTAATTTCAGTTCTGGAATAAACATAAAATATGATTCTGGAGGGTCTATTGATTATGTAAATGCAGATATCTCTTTATTTCCTGTTGCAAACAATATGCAAGAAATTTTTGGAATAGATGTTACAACAAATCCAAAAGCAAAGGTAACAAAAGGGGATATTATAGGGATAAGATGGGAAAATGTTAATGAGAACCAGCTTGCATATTTTATCACTTCAAATGTCAATATAAATGATAATATTCTAAAGATAGGGCATCAAGTCGGATTTCCAATACAAGGCCTGAATTATGATTATTTTAAGTATACAAAAGCGACAGAATTTATAGACTTGAATGATGAGATAATAAACAAGGCAAATGAATTAGCAAGCGGAGAGGATGACTTATACAAGGTAGCGTTTAAAATAGCAGAATGGGTAAGAAAAAATGTCAATTACACATTGGATACGTTAACAGAGAAGGCTGTTCAGAAAAGCAGCTGGGTTATGGATCACAAAGAGGGAGTCTGCGATGAAATAACTAATTTATTTATATCTATGATGAGAAGCCAGGGAATACCAGCAAGATTTGTTTCTGGAATGGTTTATACAAATGTGCTGGATGATTTTGGAGCTCATGGGTGGGCTGAAGTTTATTTTCCAGATCATGGATGGGTTCCATTTGATGTAACATTTGGGCAATATGGGTGGATTGACACAAGCCATGTTGTTTTAAAGTACAGCTTGGATTCGGGAGAAAGCTCTGTTGATTACAGCTGGAGAAGCAAGAATGTTGAATTAAACGCAGAAGAGCTAATTGTTAATAGCCATGTAATAGATAAAGGAAGCGAATTAACTCCTAAAGTGAAGATTGAAGTCAATGTCTTGAAAAATGATGTTGGGGAAAACAGCTATGTTCCTGTAGAGGTTGCAATAGAAAACCTGCAGGATTATTATTTAAGCGACATGATTTATGTAACCAAGGCATTAGAGTTAACTGAAGATAATAAAAAAGAAGTCTTGCTGAAACCAAGAGAAATAAAAAAATTGTTTTGGATTGCAAAAGTTCCAAGCTTGAAAGCAGGCTATAAATATGAAGCTGTTTTTGAGGTTAAGGATAATTTTAACAGTGTTTACAGCACAATTATAAATTATGCCTATAATGACAAGACTTTCAGCTTTAAGCAGGCTAACCAAATTATTTCAGAGTCTCAAGAAGCAGAAGAAAAGATTGCTTTGGATACTGAATTGAAATGCGTTTTGGACAAGGAATATTATTATTCAGGAGAAATTGCAAAAATAAGATGCAGCGCAAGCCCAAGCGAGGGAATAAATATATGCTTGATGAATGAATGCAGGGAAGCAGGCAATGCTAATTTTGATTTCAATGTTGCAAGCAGCGGAAGAATTGTCATAGCAGCCAAAAAGGATAACAGGGCAAGATATGCTTATTTGAACTTAAAGGCAATTGAAATTCCTAATTTAACTGTTAAAGAAGTTAAGCCTAGCAGGCTAGATTACAGCAAAGAGATTAATTTAACTATTGTTTTAGATTCAGATTATTTAGCAAAAAATGTTTTGATTAATATTGATAAAACCGGAGTTTTAAAATTGGATAACTTGGTTGGAGAAAAAGAGATTGGAATTAACTTAGATGGAATAAGCTTATTGAATGGATTGGAATTTGATATAAAATATTTTGATGAGATTGGAAAAGAGTACAGCAAGAAACAAGTTTTTGATATCAAGGTTGAAAAAGTTCCTTTCTTTGTCAGAATTAGAGGATTGTTTTTAAAATGGTTTAATATGATTTAGAAAAATAGAAACATTTATTACCTTCATATATCATAATTAAAGAGACAAAATGTTAGAGTCTAAAAGAGTTATACCCAAGAAGAAAGTTAATCTTAAGAAAGTATTTGGAACTTTAAAAATAGAAGAATCTGAACAAAAAATAAAGGAAGAAATGAGAAGTGGCTGGAAACCAGAACATTAAAATGTATTTTTTTTGATAGCTATGCTTTAATTGAGATTATTAAAGGCAACGAGAACTATAAAAAATGTTTAGAGACCTTAGTAATATAGAATTTGTAAAATAAAATTTGATTGTTTTATTTAAGGATGATGTAAATTTTAATATGATTTAGCTACATAAACAACTGCGTTTGCTTTTTTATTGCAGATAATACAATTTCCAAATGGTTTTTCTGTTTTGTCTATTCTAGTTCCCCTAACTGAGGAAAGTATTTCTTTTTCTATTATTTCTGCGCATTTTTCTCCTGCTTTTTCCATTGAGCAGAAATTAACTCTAGCTATTTTTCCTTGTTCAATAGTTTTTTTCAATTCTTCTTTTGATTTAGCATCTATTATCTTGTTTTTGAATAAACCATCAGCTTGTTTAATTAAATTTTTGTCAATATCAACTGCAGTTTTTTCAATATATTTAGATAAGCCTTTTTCACTTATCATTGTCTTTTCATTATTATCCCTTCTAAAAATAACCAATTTTTTAGATTTTAGTTCTTTTGGACCAAGTTCAATTCTAATAGGAATACCTTTCATCTCCCAGAAATAAAATTTTTCACCTAGAGATTTTTCACTTAAGTCAATATCACAGCCTATATTTAATTTTTCAAGACTTTCTTTTATTTTTTTTGCTTGATCCAAAACTTTTTTATTTTTTTCGTATGCGATTGGAACTATTATAACCTGCAAAGGAGCTATTTTCCATGGAAATCTTAATCCCTTATCATCTCCGTGAACTGCTATTATACTAGCAAATATTCTTGATATTGCAGGACCATAACATGTAATGAATGCATATTTGTCACTTCCATCTTTATCTTTAAATTTGACATCAAATGGTTTTGAAAAGTTTTCTCCCAATAAATGAGTAGATGGCTGTTGGATTACTCTGCCATCTGGGTTTAAAACATCTGCTGCATATGTCTTAACTGCTCCTGCAAAGCGATCCCATACGGGTCTTTCAAAGAATATAAATGGCAAGCAGTAAATATCATAGAGGACTTCTTTTGTTGTTCGCATATCTTCTTTTACTTGCTTTAATGCCTCTTCTTCTGAAGAATGCGCGCAATGAGCTTCTATCCAATAAAATTCACGGCTTCTTAGAAAAGGTCTAGTTGCTTTTGTTTCATACCTAAAAACATTTGCTCTTTGGTATGTCTTAAATGGAAGGTCTTTATAACTTCTTATCCATAAAGAAAACATTTTGTAAAATGCTGTTTCTGATGTCGGCCTTAATGCAAGTTTTTCTTCTATTAGCTCATTATTTCCATGCTCTGTTACCCAAAATACTTCGGGGGTAAATCCCTTAACATGGGAAGATTCTAGATTAAAGTTTGATTCAGGTATTACAGTAGGAAACCAATATGGTTTATGGCCTTTTTTTTGCAATGTTTCTTCCATATACTTATACATTCTTTCCATGGATAAAACAGACCATGGCTGGAAAATTATAAATCCTTTAACATTATATCTTATATCTGCAAGTTCTGCTTTTTGAATTATCTCGGTATACCATTCTGAGAAGTTTTTTTCCTTGCTTATCTTGAAGGTTGTTTTTTCCTCTTTTGCCATTTTAAACTTTATAATTGGATTATTTATAAATATTGTTGTTTAAGGAATGGAATTAAATATGGCTTTAATTTTTTAGCCAATAAATTTAATTCTTTGTATTCTGATTTTTGCTTGTTTATCATTATTTGATAAAGTTTGTCTATTAATTCATGCTTGAAGTTCTCTGTTAGAAAATTGTTTATAATATATTCTAATTGAGTTTTGTTTTTCTTGAATACTTTCAGATTATTTTCTGAAGCAAAATCATAAAGGGCATATGCTATAGACTTGTAACTAGAAGAATTACAGTTTAGGAAGACAATCAACTCGTTTTGTCATGGTTATCCTTGATTTGATGTTATATATAAAATTGTCTTCTTCTACTTTTCAACCAAAAAAAACCAACAACTAACCCAACAATAAGCAAACCTGTTCCAACCCAAGTTGTTTTAGTTGGTAATTCTGTAATTGCATTTCCTGTTATATTAGGCAATAAGAAAAATATCCCTGTCCCTATCATAAGAACTAAAGCTGTTGCAGTAGCAGTAGAAAAATATTTCTCAAACCCTCCCTTCCATCTTCCCCCTCTCTTTATTTTTTCTTTTTCTATTAAATTTTCAAGCCTTACTTTTTTATCATACAACAAATTATGAGTCCTAGTCTCATGTAGAGCCTCTTGGAGGGTCAGATATTTTTTTCTCTCATTTTCAGAAGAAGGACTTACTTCTACCTTTTTTCTACTTTCAAATAATCCCTCTGCTTTATCAGTTTCTCCGGCTAGCGCATAAAATTCTATCGACTTAAATAATGGTATAAAGGCGTTGTCCTCAACACTTGTACCATAAACATTCCATTTTTCGTTGAATCGCTTAAGATACAATTCGCCTAATTTAGAGTAAATAGCATCTCTTGTTAATGGAGACAAATTTTTTTTACTTAATATTCTCTCCAAGTAATCAATTTTATCCAAATCTTTAGTAAGAGGTTTAATTCTCTTTTCAATCTCTTTTTTAGTTTTATATCTTTCAAACATATCCTTTTAATAAAATTTCTTATTTTAAAAATGTATCGTTTTGAAAAGCCCAATTAATGCACCAGAGAACGAAAAGTCCCTTTAACTTAACAGAGAACTACTGAGCCTAGAAGGAATCGAACCCTCATCTCCTCGTCCGAAGCGAGGTGCTTTATCCATTAAGCTATAGGCCCTGAAATCAAAAAGAAAAAGGTATTTAAATAATCTTTGTTTGATTCTATCTTATGAGGGGGGTGTTGATATTAATAAAGAAATAATTCTGAAGTTTTGATAATTTTTATGTTAACTCCACCTTAAACGAATGCGCTGTCAATGCTTCTGTTTTGCATATTTTAATGCTTGCTCCTTTGTCAATGTAGTAAAATTGCATTTTGGGCAGACCATTGCATCAGTTTCAAAACTATCAAAAACTATAGTTTTTTCCTCAAAATATCCTCCACAATCGCATTTTATCTTCCTTTCTTTGGCC
>CAZHCT010000029.1:6033-9863 GCA_964531355.1 Candidatus Woesearchaeota archaeon
TGCTGTTTTTATTCTTACATTTAATCTTGCTGATTCTTGCTTTATTGGTTTAATTTTATATCAATCCCAAATCCACCATAATGTCAAAGATCATATCATTAACTTCATTATATTTTTCATTGTTTATATCTGTATATTTTTTCAACTTTTTGCTGCATTTGTTCTTTGCCAGTTTTTTAATTTTTTCTATATCTTCACTATTCCAATTCCCCTTGGCTAAATCAAAACTTAAATCAGTATATATATCCACTTCCTTTTTAAGGTGCGGAGTGGATTCTGGCTTGTTTGTAACTTTAATTAAGATCTTATGCGCAGCTTTTAGTCCGATAAATGCTGCTAAATTGTCAATTTGCTTCTTTTTGCTCATTTTTCAGTGCAACTTCTAACCGGGTATATAAATATTTAAGGTATTTTAAAGCAATATCTTTTTGTATTGAATTTGCTTTATTTTCTATTAAGCTTTCAGCTGTTGAGCTGCCAATATTATTTTCAATTATTTTTATTATTAATTTATTATCAACTATCTGTTTAAGGAATAATTCAATAGACAAACAATCTCTGATTGCATTATATACGTATTTTGACTTTATATTCTTTCCTAACTCCAAAACATATTCAACTTCTAGTAATCTTTTATAAAGGTATGTTTTGTTTATAATAATTTTTTTAGCCAGACTTATACACCCATAGATTGCCTTATAATCCTCTAGCTCTGTCTGCAATAGCGGACTATAAGGCAGTAAACTTATTAATTCATTATAAACTATCAAATTTATGTCTGTTTTAACATTGATAGAGTTTTCTATAGCCATTTCCAGCTTATGTTTTTCAGCTGAATTTTTCCATGCCTTATTGTTTAAAACCACCATCACGTCTATGTCCCTATAATTTGTATGGCTGTTTCTTACGTAAGAGCCAAATAGGATTATGGCTTTAATACCATCTACAATTTTTTTAACTGCTTTGATTATGCTTTCCTTTAATAGACTATCTTCTCGCTCGTACCTTCTTCTTCTATAATCCAGCAATGAAAGCAGCTCGGCAGAAGCTGCAAACTCAGCTGATTTTAGTTTCGGTCTTATTGATTTGCTTAAGTAATTGCTTTCTGTCTGAGTTATATGCTTGTTATCAAGCCTTTTTATGACTACTTCAATTTCCCTGTTGCTTAAGATGGGTTCTAATTTCATTGCTAATTCTTTTTTATTCATATAACTAATTTAGTAGTTAAGTGATATATTTAAACTTTTCTGTTTTTATAACCCGATGATTTTTGACATGTTATAATGGAAAAAACAAGAGCTCTAAGCCTATAAAATCAATTAAAAATAACCCTATTAAAACAGAAAGATTTTCTGGAATAATAGCCTTAAAACAGAAAGCATTAGCTATTTTTTTTAAAAAGCTTTATAAATTAAAATAATGTTTTTAAGTGTATGAAAAAAGAGGCTTTGGTTGCAAGTTCTATATTAATCGGAACTGTTGTTGGAGCAGGAATTTTGGGAATTCCTTATGTTATTGCCAGAGCTGGTTTCTTAACCGGCTTAATATCAATTTTATTTGTTGGAGTTGCAATATTAATTATGAATTTGTATTTAGGAGAGGTTACATTAAGAACCAAAGGACTGCATCAGTTAACTGGTTATGCTGAAAAATATTTAGGAAAATGGGGAAAAGGATTTATGACCTTTTCAATGGTTGTTGGAATTTATGGAGCGCTAATAGCATATTTCATTGGAGAAGGGATAGCATTAAATGCAATTTTTGGATTAAATCCATTAATTGCTAGCATTGGTTTTTACATTATTTTTTCTATATTAATCTATTTTGGAATAAAGACGGTTGGAAATTCTGAATTGATAATGACTTTTTTAAAATTAGCTTTATTTATTTTATTCTGCATAATTGTAATACCTAGAATCAATTATAATAATCTAATGAGTTTTAATATTAACCAGTTATTTTTGCCTTATGGAGTAATATTGTTTGCTTATATTGGAACAGCAGCTATACCTGAAATGAGAGAAGAATTAATCAAGAACAGCAAATATATGAAAAGAGCAATTTTAATTGGAAGCATAATTCCATTAATTGTTTATTTATTGTTTACATTTGCGATTGTTGGAGTAACTGGATTGGATACAAAAGAGGTTGCAACAACCGGAATAGAGGTTTTAGGAAAAAGCGTTTTTGTGATTGCCAATTTATTTGCCATATTTGCGATGGCAACAAGTTTTTTAGGTTTAGGACTAGCATTAAAGGAAATGTACCAATATGACTATAAAATAAATGCAACAATTTCATGGCTGCTTACTGTTTCAATTCCTATTGTGATAATGTTGTTGGGGGCAAAGAATTTCATACAAATATTAGGATTTACAGGAGCTATATCTGGGGGAGTAGATGGGATATTAATTGTATGGATGTTTCACAGGGCAAAGAAGATGGGAGAAAGAAAACCAGAATACAAGATAAAACCAAACATTATTATAAGCGCGGTTTTAATATTATTATTCATATTTGGGATCGTATACCAGTTTTTATAAAAAAATGCTAAACTTTTTCAATCCAAAAATCATTGCTGTAATAGGGGCGAGCAATCATAAAGAGAAAGTTGGATATAGCTTGATGGATAATCTTAAAGATTTTAGGGGAAAAGTAATTCCTGTAAATGTGCATGAAAATAAAATTTTAGGAAAAATAGTCTATAAAAGCGTTTTAGACATAAAAGAGAAGGTTGAGCTAGCTGTTATTGCTGTTCCTGCCAAATTTGTAAAAGATGTTTTAGTTGAGTGCGGAAAAAAAAGAGTAAAAAATGTAATTATTATAAGCGCTGGTTTTTCAGAGATTGGGAATAATGAAGAAGAATTAAACTTATTAAGAATAGCTAAAGGATATGGGATAAGATTATTGGGAGCTAATTGTTTTGGAGTTGTGAATCCTTATATAAATCTTGATACTACATTTGCAAGATCCAAGGTAAAAAAAGGAAGCATTGCTTTTGTATCACAGTCAGGAGCATTATGGAGCGCGATTTCTGATTACAGCTTAAAAGAAGATTTTGGTTTTTCTGGGTTTGCAAGCCTGGGAAACATGATTGATGTTGGATTTAATGATTTGATAAAACATTTTAATGAAGATAAGAATACAAAAGTGATAATGCTTTATATGGAATCCTTGAAAAATGGGGTTGAGTTTATGGATGTTGCAAGAAAAAGCAAAAAGCCCATTATTGTTATCAAAGCGGGAATGAGCGAGGCTGGAGTAAAAGCAGCATTAAGCCATACTGGAAGCTTGGCTGGGACGTATTTAATTTATAAGTCTGCATTTAAGCAAAGCGGAGTAATTTTAGCAGAGACTTTAACAGAGGGTTTTGATATTGCAAGGTTTTTGATAATGCAGAAAAAGCCAAAGGGAAATAAAGTTGTTATTATAACAAATGCTGGAGGCTCAAGCATATTAGCTGCTGATTACTGCGAGAAAAATGGCTTGGATATTGTTAGATTAGACAAAAAGTTTGTTAAAAGTTTAAATTTGCCTAATGCATGGAGCCATAATAATCCAATTGATGTTATTGGGGATGCAAGAAGCGACAGGTATAAAGAAGTTTTTGATAAGCTTGATAGAAAGGATTTTTTTGATATTGTTTTAGTTTTGGTTACACCGCAAAAAATGACGGAGATAATGAAAACTGCTGAGGAAATTGTAAAGTTTAAGAAGAAAAGCGATAAAAGCGTTATAACTTGTTTTATGGGAGGAAATCTTGTTTTAGAAGCCAAGAAATATTTAAAAAAGAATAATATTTTGTGTTTTTTTGAGCCTGAAAGAGCTGC
>CAZHCT010000030.1:0-9466 GCA_964531355.1 Candidatus Woesearchaeota archaeon
TATGTACGTTCCATAAAATAAATGTAGATTATAAATTTATAAAGGTTGTGGAAAGGTTTTTAAACATTAATCAAATAAAAATTAAGCATGAAAAAGGGGAGAAATTTAAGAGATATTTTTTTAAAATTATCACTGGTAACCTTATTTGGAATTGCATTTGGACATTTGGAAGGCGTGGTTGTTTATTATTTAAGATTAGTTTTAACAGGCAGTTTGCCTTTGCAGAATTGGACTAATTCTTTATTATTTATTGAGCAGACAAGAGAATTTGCTACAATCGTCATGCTTGTTGTTTTTGCATGGATGATAGGAAAAACAAATTGGGAAAAATTAGCAATATTTTTATGGACTTTTGCAGTATGGGATTTATTTTATTATTTATCTTTATACATAATGCTTGGATGGCCTTCATCTTTAAGCACTACTGATATATTATTTTTAATTCCTGTTCCATGGATTGCTCCTGTATGGGTGCCTATTGGGGTAATGATATTATTTTTGATTATTTCGGGGTATATCTTAGCTAAGAAATGAAACTTTTGATTTTTGGAATACAAGGAAGCGGAAAAGGAACACAGAGCAAGTTAATAGCTGAAGAATTTAGATTAAAACATATTTCTACAGGTGATTTATTCAGGGAAGAGATAGATAAAAAAAGCAAGGAAGGGAGAGAAATTAGCTTATATATAGACAAAGGCAATTTAGTTCCTGATGAGCTGACAAATAGAGTATTGAAAAAAAATATTCCTAAAGATAATTTTATTCTTGATGGATATCCTAGAAATTTATTTCAAGCAGAATTTTTGGATAAAATAAACAAGCTAGATAAAATATTGTATATTAAATTAAGCGAAAATGAGGTTATGAGAAGATTAAGCCTGAGGTATAACTGCAAAAAGTGCAATATTATTTATGGGGCAAATAAAATGCCTAAAAAAGAAGGTTTTTGCGATAATTGCAATAAAACTTTAGAAAAGAGAAAAGATGATAATGAAGATGCAATCAAGAAAAGAATAAATATCTTTAATAAAGAGACATTGCCTTTGGTTGATTTTTACAAAGATAAGCTGATAGAAATCAATGGAGAACAAGGTGTTGAAGATGTTTTTAATGATATAAAGAAGGCTTTAATATAATTATTGCAGAATAGAAATTTATTTAAGCAATAACTTAATCTTTAAGTTATGGCAGAGTCAACTATGGAGAAAGAAATTGAATTTACATCACAAGAATATAGTTTTTACATTAATAAAGTTGATTCTTATATAAGAGTTCTTAGAGGCAAATTAGATGATTATGAAATTGGTTTAAGAAATTTGGGATATAATCTAAAATTAGAGGATAGTATAATACATGGAATTAATGATTTAAAAGATTTACAAAGAAAACATTTTTCTTATAGGATGGATGATATAGTTGAGATTGAAAATTTGTATGTTAGACTTAATGAGAAATATTTTGATATAGATGAGCCGCTTGATTATTTAGAGGAAAGACTTGATTTGAAATGATTTAGAAAGATTTATTAATTTTATTATCATTCTATTTTTTATGGCAGATAAAATTGTAGTTGTTGATTTTTCAGGAACTTTAATCAAGTCAGAAGTGATTGAAGAAGCGAATGAATTTAGGTCAAAGGTTCTCCAAAGAAGCCTGCCTACAAAAGAGGAGCATGCCAAATCCGATGAATTATACAAGGTCAATCGTGAATTTGTTGAAAAATTAACCGGTCTTACGAAAGAGAAGGTTATATTCTACAGAGAGAATAATCTTGAGTTTATGAGAATTCCTGCAGAGCAGTACAACAATCAGATTTCTACAAATCTTTTTCAGATTGGCATGTATGGGATTGCTAAAAAACATGGTTTAAAAATTTTTCCTGAGGGATTAGTTGAGCAATTGAAAAGAATAAGGAAAATAGGATATAGATTAGCAATCGTTTCCGGCGTAAGAACAGATATTATTTCTGGCATGTTGCAGATTTCTGGATTGGATTTTGAGTTTGATCATATTTATGCACAGCCACCTATTTTGGGGGTGAGCAATGAAGAAAACATAATAGCATTATCCAAGAAGGGCAAAATTACATATATTCTTGGTGATAAAATGGAAGATTTAAAGCCTGCTAAAAGTCTAAAAGCAAAATCAATCTTTGTCAAGTGGGGGCATGCTACTGGTGGGGAAGAAGAATTTGCTGATTATTCTATTGAGAATGCAGAAGAATTAGAAAAAATAATTGTTTAATGCTTACGTTTCTTTAATCTAATCGGCACAAATAAATCTACATTTTGAGTTTCTGCAATCGTTCGTTCATATTCTTCTTGTTCTTTTAAATTTTTTTTCCTTTGGTTTATATCGTCATCAGTTATATTTCTCAGCGTAACTTCCATGGGGGTTTCGTATATTTCATGGGCTTTTAATATATCAAAAGCTTCAAGATATCTCCATTGGTTTTCCACTGCTTCATCTAATATTCTTATTGCTTTTTCACCACAATCGAAAAAACTTGAGAGTTCTTTATCTTCTTTATAGATTTTTATAATACCCTGTTTTACTGAATCCAGATCAGTACCTTCGATTCTTTTAAATTCATTTTCTCTCAAGCTAATCATAAAATAATCCAACTCATCACGCGTATCATACATTATCAAGCTTCCTTTGTACAATAATACAGGAATATCCTGCGGTGTATGCTTATATCCTCTAATCCACAAATGACCTGCTGGAAATTGACTTGCATTTTTCCAGTTTATACCCTTGCCTTCTTTGAGTTTAGTTTCTTCATATTTTCTTATGTTTTCCTTTAGATTAGAATAAAAATCTATGATTTTTGGGTGTATTAATCCTAGATCACTCTTTCTATATTGATAAGAATATTTTTCTGCTGTTTCGGAGTATATATCTTCTCTTATTGCATTCGTTACTATTACATAAGATTTTTCAACCATAATTTTATGATGTACTTACTTCTAAATAAGCTTTTCGGTGATTTAATGCTTATATCTTTTGAGAATTTCCATTACTTTTTTCCCATCTACTTTACCTTTATATTTTGCCATTACAATTCCCATCAATGCCTGTATTGTCAAGTCTGGCTTTTGTTCAACTAACTCGTGAATTTCTTTTTCAATATTATCTTCTGAAATAGGCTTGTATTTGTTTAAATCAATATGTTTTCCTTCCAGTATTTCCATTAAAATTTCTATTATTGCTGATTTTTGCATTTTTTCCTGATTTAGATTTGAAAATATAAATTCAAAGTCCCTATCTGATAGTTTTTCTGCATCTAAATCAAAACGAGATTTAATTTCTTTGGGAGTTTCAATCAGAGTATGAGCAATTAAAGATGGGGAAATGTTTGGATATTTTTTAATATAATCTTCAAAGTTTTGTATTTCGATTGCTTCACGAGCTATATCTGGGTTTAATTTATATTTCTTTTCCAGTTTTAATGCTTTTTCGGTTAATAATTCAGGAAGCTTTATTTTTGAAAGAAGTTGTTTTGTTATTGGGATTACGGGAATATCTGTTTCAACATACATTCTTGCAGAACCGGGCATTGGCCTTAAGAATGAAGTTGTTAAGTCTGGTTCTGCTTTTCTTACTTCACTTTTTATTTCTTTTTTTTGATTTATCAAATTCAGTAATCTTTTTACTTCATACTCGATTATTTTTGGAATGCTTTTTAATTCTTGAAAACCCTTGATTTCTATTCTTGAAAGATTTTTTATTGAAAGATTAACATCCTGACGAACTGAACCAATTCCAGATTTTGCTTTTCCTGTTGATTTTACTATCATGCCAATGTAAGAAGCAACTTCTTTTGCGTGTTCTGGGTCTTTTATAGATGAGTCTGTGTCTATTTCAATTAGGGATATTCCCTGACGGTCCAACCGATAAGTAATTGCTTTTTCATCTTCATTTATTTTTTTTGCTGCTTCTTCTTCCAAATAAATTGTTGGAATGTTTACTTTTCCTTTTGATGTTTCTATATAACCATCTGTAGCTATTATTACTGATCTCTGGAAGCCTGCGCAATTTGAGCCATCAACTACAACTTTACGCATAACTCTTATTTCTTCAACTGGTTTTGCTTTTAATAATAATGCTATTTCTAATGCTGTATTTAATGCATGCATATTCAGCTCATTTGGGGGTTGCTCATCTACTTCTATGAGACAGCTAGATGTTGAGCAAGCTTCATAGATAATTGTTTTGTCTTTAGACATTTCATATTCTGCTGCAATATCTATTTTTCCTGTTTCACCTGCTGATGCTCTTAGTTTTCTTTTTATGGTTATATTTGGCTGATTAGGATCATTAACTAAAGATGGACAATTGCAAAATAATTTATTTCCTTCAAGCTGAAAGTGCACTTCCAAACCTGACCTGAATTCTAATTCTTTATAGTTTAGCATATCTTTTATACCTCTTATCATACTACTTTATTGAATAATAATGATTATTTAAATAGTTTTCTAAGAGTTTCAGTTTTTTAATAGTAAATATCCTCTACCCTACTTTTGGAATAATAACTACTCCAATGTATAAGGATGTTTTTAAGATAATTGAGAACTTTCAATAAACCTTAAAATATTTAGAGTTTAATGATATTCTTTCAATCAATTCTTTATCTATTTTTGTTAATTTAGATCTCTCTACTGAAATCATCTTAGTTATGAATCTATCTGCTTCTTCCCCTTTCAGTTCTGGTGTTGCTCTTATTGGTTTTGCCATTTTAATAGAAGAGAAAATATGCATATATAAATCTTTTTAATTAAAAAGTAATTAGCAAAGTTGACGGTGCTATCACTTAGATTTTAGAGTTCTTTTGGAAACAGCCACCAGCTTCAGCAAGCCACTTATAATAATCACAATCCTTACTTACATTATGGATATTTTTTATATCTTATTAGCTTTGCTCAATAAGTTTTTTACTCTGTTAGGATTTTTATCACGAAATAAAATCAATCGTTACTAATTTCAGTTTTAATTTATCAAAAGACTCTACTACTATCTTCTTGAATATTCCTTTTTCATGTTATTTACTATTAACATTTATAGTAAGTTTAAGTTACTTTAAGTAAAGTTTAAGTAAAATTAAACTATAATATTCTTTCTTTATCAACCATTTTTATTATATTTTCTTTTTAATTTGAGAATGCTCCTAAAATAACGGCATTTTCATAACTACTAGGCTTATAGTTCTGGTGGATTTTAATTGCAGAAAGCTTTGGTAAAGCATATTTAATCTTTCTTATTAGAATTTTCTAATTCTTTTATAACTTTTATTAGCTTCTCTCCTTCTTTTGTTATTTTATACAATCTGTATCTCTTTTCATTAGGAGTTAAACATTCTATAAGCTTTCTTTTTAATAATCCTATTAGGATATTGCTTACAAATCCTATATTTAGATTAGCTTCTTTGCTTAATTGGGTTGGTGTTTTTGGTTTTGTTAATAATTCAAATATTTTTCTTCTTGTGTTGCTTCTTAAAATAAAACTAGCATTGTCTAATTTAGTAGGCATAAAAAAGTAGATTGTATATTATAATATATACTTACACGAGTTATATACGAGTTATATGAAATAGAAAGCTTTAAATATGGATTTTTATTAATTAGGCTCGGGGGAAATGATGAAGTTAATCAAATTCATTTTGCTTATAGTTGTTCTTTTAACTATTCCTATCTTTGTAAGTGCATATTCTGTTTCATTGGGTTCTGGGGTTTATCCTATTAGTATTAGTGGTGTTTCTTATGGTGTTGAAATGGTTGGAACAAACCCAGATAATACTTGTGATTTTTGGGTTGCTGTTGGTTCGAGTTATATACAAACAAATCAAAGAGAATTAATCTCTTATGCTGGTGTTGGAACTTATAATTTAGCAACATTACCTGTAAAATTTACTGTATCTTCTTGTAATATCGCAAGTAGAACCGCAACATTTAGCTTATCACAATCAACTACAACTAGTTGTACTCAAGTATGGTCATGTGGGGGTTGGTCTTCTTGTGCTAACGGAATACAAATAAGAAGTTGCAGTGATGGTTGTGGAAGTTCAAAAACTGAGACTACAACTTGTACAGCACAACAAACCTGTTCTAATGAATGTACAAATGGAGGACAAAGGGCTTGTTATAGTGGATCATCTTGGAGAGAATGTGGGAATTATGATACAGATACTTGTTTAGAATATAGTTCTGTAAATGAATGCCCATCTACTTATAGATGCACTTCTGGAGAGTGTTTTCCAACACAAAACTTATGCAATCCAGGTAATGTATGCGATGGAACCAAAGTATATTGGCAGAATGCTGATTGCGGTAAAACTTATCAAAGAGATTGCGCTGATACACCTTATATTACATGCTCTAATGGACAATGTGTTTCAAAATGCAAGTCTAATTCTTATATAGATTGTTGGAATGGGAATGTTTATTATTATAATGATTGTAATCAACCAGAGATTGAGAAGGAACATTGTAGTTTAGGAAGTACTTGCGATAAGAATTTAGGAATATGCGTTAAAAGTTGTCAATCAAGATATAGCAAGAAATGTTATTATGATGATGTTTATTGGTTTGATAGTTGCAGTAATCCTGAAGTAATTGCTGAGGATTGTAATACTAATCAAAGATGTTCTGAAGACAAATGTGTTGAAAAGACTACTTCTATTGGACAAAGTTATTCCACACCAACTCCCGGAACATCAACTTCTGGATGCACTAATGAATGTTCTTCTGGAACAAAACAATGTTCTGGAAATGGTTATCAAACTTGTGGGAATTATGATTCTGACTCCTGCACAGAATGGAGTTCTGTAGCAAATTGTCTTTCTGGACAAACTTGCTCTGAAGGAAAATGTCAAGTAACCTCTCAACAATCTGAAAATCAAATAAATGAAGAAACAACTCAGCAGAAATGCAATTTTTTTACAAGGTTATTTGGTTGTAAAGAAGAAAGCGAGCAAGAAGTAAAAAATGATGAAACAGAAAAATCTAGTATTAAAGAAATACCCAATACCAAAGAAATTGTTGTAGAGAATGATAATTTGTTACCCGTAATCTTTGTACATGGTCATAATGGTGATGAAAGTGCATTTTCAGAGATAGAAAATGAAATGGGTAGTTTATTTACTCCCTTAGGTGTAGTTAGACCTAGTGATGATTATTCTAAATGTGGTAATAAACTAGGAACTTGGGGTAAATCTATTAGTGTAAGAACAACATATTATGATCCTGATTCTAGTTCAGATATATCTACTTATGCAAAAAGACTAGAAAAAGTAGTGAATTTGGTTTTGTTCTGTAGCGGAGCTGAAAAAGTAAATATTGTTGCACATAGTATGGGTGGGTTAGTTGCTAGGGGATATATCCAAAATGGAAATGATAATAAAGTAAACAAATTAATAATGTTAGGAACACCAAATCGTGGTGTTTATAATTTTATAGATATTGGATGTGGCTCTTCTCTTTTGATTAGTTCATATGAAAATGAAGAAAATCAACAATTCTTTAAAGATAGAGAGTGCAATGATATGAAACCAAATAGCGATTTTTTAATACAATTAAATAGTAATGAAGCATATGGTTCTACAAATTATATAACTATTGCAAGTGATGAAAAATCTTCGCCTACCTTTTCAGTTTCTCAACCAACTTATACCTTCGTTGGAAAAGGTGATGGAGTAGTTCGTGCTGATTCAGTGAAATTAAGGAATGCAGATAATGTTAAAAATTATATTACTAATTGTTGTAGTTCATCATTTCTTTTTAAATGTCATGAAGATTTATTAAAACCTTCAAAATGTCCTCAGATTTATGAGAATATAGTTAAGATGTTAAAGGATGAACCGGTAACTGAGAAGAAAGGTTTCTTTAATTTTAATTTAATTATGAGTGTTTTTCCATGGACAAAATGAGAGTTTATACCCTATTTAATTAATAATAGTAGGAAAGTGCAAAAGTTGGAATTGAATGAAAGATATCCCCACTAGAAGTCTTAAACTCATCATTTTTGGGTTAAGATTGTGCGGATTTATATTCCCATCTTTATATAGAATCATTTAATAATTGTGATAAACATGAAATGTAAAGGAAATAAAAAAGATGGAACCTGGTGTAATAGAGATGTTTCTGAAGGCTCAGAATATTGCTATCAACATATAAATGGTATCTGGAATAAAACAATATTCTTTCTAGCAAATCTATTAGGGGTTAAAAGAAGGTTTCTATTATGGTTTGTATTATTCGCATTAATTATTTTTTTAATTCAAGGTTATGTAAATTATCAATATAGCCAAATATTAGATAATTTAAAATTAAAACCTGATGTTGAAGTTGAGATATCCCCTTTTTTATTTCAAGAAGCTTTTGGTGAGTATCTGCCTTTGATAATTACAAATATTGGAGATTACACTTTTGAAGAGATACACGTTTTTATTCACTCTTGTGAGATGCAAAATAATTATTCTGAGCATTATAGTCTACCTTTATTACCCTCACATTCAGAAAGAACAATCCCTTTTGGTAATAAAGAAGTTATTAAGTCATTTAAGAAAGGTAATTGTTATCCATTTGCAGGCAAAGAAAGAAGTTATGCTTCATTTGCTTTTAATCCTTGGAAAATTGATCAGGGAGAGAATGATACTTCTATTTCAACTAGTTGTGGAGTTTGTTTTTTTGATGCTAAGGTTTTTGCCAAATATAAAAATAAAGAAAAAAATGAGACGTTTAATAAAACAATAAATTCATATTTTAATTCCCCAACAGATTTAACAATAACAATCTCCCCCTCATCAGAAAAATAAATTTATTTCATTTTATTCAAGAAAATCTTCTTCTATTAACATTCTTTTTGTTATTTCTCCAGCATAATCTGTTAGAAACATTTCTTTTGCTTTTTTTAGGTTTTTTGTCTGGGCCAATATCCAGCCTAATTTAACATAAGCAACTTCTGTTAAAATATCTTCTGCGGGAATTACACCAACTTCTTGCAAATCTCGTCCAGTAGAATAAACATTCATGTTAACTCTTCCAAAGATTGTCTGGGAAGCCATAATAACAACAGATTTTTTGCATAGGCTTTTTATTGAGTCAAGGATTTTCTTATGCTCTTGAGTCAATTTATCTATAACATTAACTGGAAAATGACCCAAACCAGTGCCTTCCAACACTATTCCATTATATTTTTTAAAAAAGTTTACTTCTTTGCTTGTTAATCCTGGCCTTGATTTTAATATTGAAATGTTTTTATTAAAGCATATTTTTGAGCTTAATTTTCTTTTTTTATCTTTTACTTGATAATTTTTGTTTATTATTTCTATCTTGTCTTTCCATGCTTTTGCTATTGGATCTATATTTATTGATTTAAATGCATCTCTTCTACTAGTGTGCATTTTTCTTACTTTTACCCCAGAATGGATATAGCAATAATCATCCTGCATATTAGCATGCATGCAAAC
>CAZHCT010000031.1:0-8815 GCA_964531355.1 Candidatus Woesearchaeota archaeon
GGGTTAATAGGAGCTTTAATCCAGATATTATGGCAATTATTCAGGATAAAATGACCGAAACAATGATTTTTGCATTAAGGACAACTGCAAATCGTGAAGATCAAGTATTTGATTTTGTTAGCTCAAATGCTGCTAAAAAAAATCTTGAAGTCTATTCATTGATAAAGCCTCATGGATTAAGAGGTTATATTTTTATAGAAGCTATTTCCCGTGAAGTAGCAGAAGAAGCATTCCATGGAGTTCCTTATGCTCGTGGTTTATTGCCTAGCCCAGTAAAATACACTGAAATAGAGCACATGTTAGAGCAGATAAAAACTCCTATAAATATCCAGAAAAATGATATTGTTGAAATTATCTCTGGTCCTTTCAAGAGAGAACAGGCAAAAGTTTCTAGAATAGACCTGCAAAAAGAAGAAGTAGTAGTTGAGCTTTTGGAAGCAGCAGTTCCAATTCCAATAACTGTAAAGTTGGATTCTGTAAAAGTAATAAGGAGAGAAGAAAATGCCTAAGGAAAAAATAGATATGATAATTGAAGGTGGAAAAGCATCTCCTACTCCAGCAGTTGCTCAAAAACTAGGTCCCATGAAGATAAATATCAGCGAAGTAATGCAGAAGATAAATGAAAAAACATCTTCATTCAAGGGGATAAAAGTTCCTGTAAAAATAATTGTTGATACCATAAGCAAAAAATGTGATATTAGTGTTGGTAGTCCTCCAACAACAGAACTGATAAAAAAAGAACTATCATTGGAAAAAGGCGCAGGCGAACCAAACAAAAATAAAATAGCAAATATCTCTATTGAGCAGGTAATTAAAATTGCAAAAATGAAAAAAGATTCCATGTTTGCTAATTCATTAAAGGCAGCTGTTAAAACAGTAGCTGGATCTTGCTCATCATTGGGAACTTTAATAGAAGGAAAAACAGGCTCAGAAATAAACAAGGATATAGATTCTGGCTTGTACGATTCATTGATTAAAGCGGAAAAAATTGATGTTTCTCCTGAAAAAGCCGGATTATTAAAAACTCAATTAATTGAAGTCCAAGAGAAATTAAAGAAAGAAATTGAAAAATTAAAGAAAGAAGAAGAGGAATTAAAAGGCCCTGCAAAAGAAGAAGTTGCTGTTGCTGAAGAAGCAAAAGAAGGAGCAGAAATTAAAGAAGGCGAAGAAAAGAAAGGAGCTGAAAAAGGCAAGGAAGCTCCAAAAGAAGCTAAAACTCTTACAAAAGAAGAAAAGCCTAAAAAATAATCAACTCTTCCATAAGCTGTTTAATAACAATAAAGCATTCTCGCAATCATTTTCTTTGATTAAATTCCTTAATTTTCCAACATCTTTATCAAACACTTTCTCTTTGACAGATTCTAAAATAATGCTTCTTTTTTCTTCTTTAACTTTTATTTCTTTAAATTCCTCTTTTTTATGTTCTTTTATTGGCCTGTATGCCTCTTTTGTTAACTCTAAAAGTTTGATTCTGTTTTCATATTTTTGTCTCTTAGCTTGATCAAAATGATTATAAATATCAAATGATTGGTTGTAAAAGTTTAATGCATTTTTATAACTATGACTTCTTATTTCCTTGTAAAATCCAATTATTTTGCTGTTAAATTGTTCTTCTTGCTCTGAAATAATTTGTTTTTGGAATATTCTTTTTTCTATTTCGGGTTTTTGTAGTTTTTTGAATTTGAATTTTTCTAGATTTCCTCTATAAACGGACAATTTAGAATAGACATTTATAGCCCAAAAGTATTTATTCTCTTTTAGAAGCTTATGAATATTATCAAGCAATTTTTCAGCTTCGGTTTTTATATAAGGTCTTGCCTCAAATTCTCTTATTTCTGGCTTTTGTTTCTCTGGTTTAAATTCAACTTTCTCATATTTATCAATTGGGGTATAAACCTTTCTTTTCATCAGCATTAATCCAATTTTATCTGAAAATTCAGCTCTCTTTTCATCAGTTAATTTTAATTTTATTTGATTGTAGAATCTGATTATCTTAACTAAAAACTTTCCAGCCTCTTCAACACTGTTAATTCTTAAAAGATTGTAAAATATTTTTTCATGATTACCAAATTCTTTGCTCCAAATGTTTTCTTTTAGCTTCTTGATATCCCTAAACAATGCTCTTTGTTTCTCTAATTTGATATGCTCTTTTTTATATTTCTCAATCGGATTCTTTATTTGGTTTAATAAGTCAGATATTTCTACTCTATCTTTCAATAATTTTAATTTGTTTTCTATTAATTCTCTTTCATCGATAACTAAATTTTCTTTTGTTTTCTCATACAAAGATAAAGAAGAATAATATTCATCAACCGCTTGTTTAATCTTTTTTAAATTAAAATTATTATAAGAATTATTAACCATTAAGTTTAGTTTATTTATATCTTCTGTTAGCTCTTCAATTAAGATTGTTCTGAATGCCCTAGGTCTTACCTCTGCAATTATCTCTGGTTTTCTGATTGCTTCAGAAACCTTAATTAAAATAGGAACTTTTCTTAATCCTATTTTTTCTTCTTCTTTAATAATTAAAGATCCTGCTATAACAAAAAATAAAAATAAGATTAAAAAGCTAAGATCTTTTTCTCTTTTAAAAACAGGAATTTCTGAAGGTATTTCTTCAACAACACAACTTTTGCAGCTTCCACCGCAGTCTATTCCAATTTCATCATAATCCTGTTTGTTATTATAGCACCAAGGACAATACTTTCCTTCTGTTTTATTAATCCCAATATCCAGGCTTAATTTTGCTTTTTTGTCATATATACTAGCTTGCAAAAACACTAAATCATTAACATCTATTTCAATCCCATTGCACTTTGATTTTGCTTTTACTTCTATTTTTTCTAATTTTTCTTCTTTGCAAAATTCTAATCCGCTTGTTTCAGATAATAAGTCAGCCTCTTCTTTCTTTAATCCAGTTATATTCAAGCATTCTTTTCTTGCTCCAGTCAAGCTTTCTCCAGCAGAAGGCATTGTGATTGTAGGTATCTCAATAGTAACTATTGGTGGAATTACCGGTGGTTCTACAGGAGGGACTATAGGAGGGATTACTGGTATTTCTGGTGGAACTGTTCCCCCTCCACCTTCATCCGGAGGAACAGGTGGACTTTCTAAAGTAAACTGGATGTAAGTCCTATTTTTGTTATTAGTTGTATCATTATTCCACAAAGTGATATTATGCTCGCCTAAAGATAAACCAAATGTCAAATTCGTTGTAGTGGTTATATTGGTGTTGTTTGAATCAAGCTCATACCAAATTTTATCTAAACTTAGATCTCTAGAAGAATAATTTAAAGTTATAGTTGCAGTTTGGTATAAAGTATTATTTATTGGGTTGATTATTCTCAAATCTGGATTAACTGTATCAATAAAGAAAGAAACAAAAGTTCTGTTTTGATTATTTGCAGTATCATTATCCCACATTGTTACATTATGATAACCCTCGCTTAAACCACTGAATGTTAGATTGGTTGTTATAGTTACGTTTGTGTTATTGCTGTCTAATTCATACCATATTTTATCAGGATTGACATCAACCGAAGAATAATTTAAAGTTATAATCGAAATTGAATAATTTGTATTGTTTGTTGGATTTAATATTCTCAAATCTGGAATTGAACTTTTAATACTAAAATTTACAAAAGAGCTATTGATATTATTTGCTGAGTTATTTACATATATACTAATATTATGTAATGTTTTTGATAGATTATCAAATGTAATATTTGCTCCTAAGGTTATACTGATATTTGTATTATTGCTATCTACCTCATATAATACTGTAGTTATACCCCCCCCATAAGTATAATTAACATGAACAGTTGTATTTGCTATAACAGAATTATTAGTTGGATTTCTGATTAAAATATCAGAAGGATTTATCGTCAAAAAACTTGAATCAGTTTTATTAGTATTTCCAGATGTATCTGCTGCAAATCCCTGATAAGTGTAAGTTCCTGTTGTAATATTTGATTCATTAATATAAAAAGCCCATTTATCTGTTGCATATTTGTATAGGTTTGAATAATAATGCTGCTGGATTTCTGCTATTGATAAAGTTCGGTTATATATTCTGACTTCGTCTATTGTGCCATTGAAGTAATATGAAGTAGCGGTTCTAGCACCAATATTTATTACCTGATTTATTGAAAAACCTGAGTTGAGTGCTGCCCCTTTACTTTGACCATTAATAAATAATTCACTCTGACTCCCATTATAGGTTCCAATGACGTGATACCAGTTCCCGCTTACAAATGTTCCCGCAACAGCTGAAGAGAGATTACCCCATGAAGAACCATTACCTATAGCATAATCCAAACTTCCATCAGCATATGTTACAAAGGTTACCCAATGGTCATTAGTCCCAGCAGACAATGGGTCTCCATAATTATACAAACGAGGATTCATCCAAAATTCTACTGTAAAGACTGAACCAAGATTTATAATTGGAGTTCTCACATAATCATCCTTACCATCAAACTCAAATGCTCCCCTATATTTGCCTGTAGAATTCCAGACCGATAAAGTTCCTTCATTAGTTCCATTTGTTACCCATGTTCCATTATTCCCATATTTGCTTATATCTATTACCTTACTTCCATTTCCAGTATAATTCTCACCAATCGCAGAATTATTATCAAAGTTGAACATTAAAATCGTTGAATTATCATAAAAACTTGAATTTGTTTTATTCCATGACCAGATAAATTCTGCTAAATCAGATGCATTTGTTATGCTTATATTTATTTCAACACTCGTATTTGTAGTTAAGGTGGAATTTGCTAAAGTAGGAAATGTAAAGTTTATACCTGGAGCAGTTAAATCAGATGCTATTGTCAAAAATCTTAAATCTGTTTTATTTGTGTTTCCTGATGTATCTGCTGCAAAACCTTGATAAGTATAAGTTCCTACACTTAAATTAGTCTGATTAGTATAAAAAGCCCATTTATCTGTTGCATATTTGTATAGGTTTGAATAATAATGCTGCTGGATTTCTGCTGTGCTTAAGCTTCTGTTCCAGATGCGGACTTCGTCGATGCTGCCATTAAACTCAAGACCTTGATCAAGTCTACCTTCTGCTCCTATCCTAATTGGTTGTGTTGTTGATCTAAGAGAAGAATATATAGTGCCTGTAAGGGTACCATCATCTAAATTGCCATTAATATAAACATCCATAGAAGAGCCATTATAAACCCCAACAAAATATGTCCATGTATTAATAGATAGAGTGCTAGAACTTGCCCGGTCCCATTGACCAGAAGGATTAAATCCATAAAACCTTATTTTACCAGTATCACCACGAAGCACTATCTGCCATTCCTGAGTTGCAGCTAAACTATTATCAACTTTGCTAATTACTATTTGGTGTTCTGTTGCTACTTGTTCTTTTGTGTTTATCCACATAGAAATAGTGATATTAGAAGGGATATTCAAATTTGTACTTGTAGATAGATTAACATAATCATTTACACCATCAAATTGCAAAGCGCAACCATATTTTGCATTAGTGCAGTTCCAAGCAGTTCCATTAATCAAAGTTCCATTATTCCCATATTTACTAACATCCACAGCATAAGTTGCATTCTCCCCAATAACAGAACTATTATCAAAGTTGAACATTAAAACAGTTGAGTTGTCATAAAAGCTTGAATTTGTTTTATTCCAAGACCAGATAAATTCTGATAAGTCAGCTGCGTTTGTTATGCTTATATTTATTTCAACACTTGTATTGGTTGTTGAAGTAGCATTTGCTAAAGTAGGAAAAGTAAAGTTGATATCTGGAGCTTGTGAAGCATTATTATAAGCATATGCGAAAATATCTCCAAAATCAAATCTTAATGTATGCACACCGGGACTTATTACTTTGCTTGTTTCATATCCTATTTCATTACAAGTATAATTAGAAATTAAAACATGATTATCCATCCAAGAATAATTTAAAGTTTCATTTCCGCATTTTACTTCTAAGAATTTTAAATCAAAATTTTCATTTTCATTATTCCAATGTGTTCCATTTACTGCTTGAATGCTTAAATTAGCATTTCCTGTTGTGTTAAACATTACATTCCAGTTTCCACCAACAGTAGGATAACTCCGTATATTTAATATAGTTAATTCTAATTCAAAAGTTTGGTTGCTTAAATGAGGTACAACCCATTCAATTCTTTCAATTAATCCATTCAGGTTCTCATCAACATAACTTATATTCTCAAATAAATTCCTGCTTCCATTCACAATCCAATAGAGTTTAATTCCTTCTTTAACAGTTTCATTTATATAAGTATAAGCTAAAACATTTTCATAGCTGATATTAGAATAAATAATAATTAATTTCTTATAATCATTAATTTCATTTTCAATTGCCTGCGGCGCTTCTGTGTAATATTCTATCTCAAGTTCTTCAACAGGTTCTTGTATTAGCAAACTTATATTATTTGTTTTTTCAGTTGTTAAAATTTCTATAGGTTGCGATAAATTAATATTGCTTTCATTTTGTTCAATTACATTAATATCTGTCTCGGTTATAGTAAAGTTAGTTTCATTTACTAGAATTATAGTTAAATTAGCTTGTGTAAGATTAGTTTCATTAAAGATAGTATCAACTACAGAATAAATTTCTTCATCTTTTTTAGGTTTTTTCTCTTTCTCGCTTGAAACAATATTGTAAATATTCTGCGCAACATAACCTGTAACTAAATTAATATTTTCAACATTTATTTTTTCCTTGTTTTCTATCTTTTTAACTGTAATATTCTTAGATTCTTCAGGTATCTCAACAATCAGATTATCAACTTTTTGATCAGCTTTTACTGTTTTTATCCATTTTACAGGCTTGCCTATCTCTGCTTTGTACTGTTTTCTTTCTTCTTTGATTGTAACATTTGACGATTGTTTCAATGAATAATTTATCTCATTAATATTCAAAACAGCATCTTCAATTTCAAAGATCAGATTGTATCCTAATGAATCAAAACCAGATAAATTGCAAGTTTCAACACAAACATTCTCAAGATAAATTGGTTGCACTACACCGATATTAGTTAAATTAATATCTTCATTAAAAACTGATTCATTACTGGTATTCTGTAAGGTTAAATTTGCAAAAGATTCATTCAAAAAAGATGTATTGCTGATATTTTCCATGCTCTCATTGAAAAAACTAATATTCAGAATGATTTCATTGCTGATATTTCCTAAAAAAGCGCTTAAATTCTCAATGCCCCTATTGGTATTAACACTAAGATTTTCCTCAATAAAACCAGACTGATTTGACTGACTTAAATTTTTACTAAGATTTTCCTCATTTACAATATTATATACCTCTAAAGGATTAAAAGCAACATTGCTTGTTATTAAATTTGGATTAGAATTATCAAACAATAGATATTTTTTACCTTCATTTTCAATATAAACCTTTACACTTCCACTGCCAATTATACTCCCGCTTAATCTAACTGAGTTAAGATCACCTTGCTTCTGTAAGCCCCAGAAATAGATCCCAGAGCCGTTTAGAGACAAATTAAGAATATCTATATAATTAACTTCATTCAAAACAGCAAAACCAGTTATTCTAAATCCAATAAAAATTATGCTGGAAACTATAAAAATCAATAATCCAATCACTGCTAAAGTGTTCACTAACTTTTGTGATTTTATGAGCATGAAAACATAACCTCTTTTTTAAAATTTATAAAAATAAAAAAGTAAAACTATTATAAAAATCTTTTCCAAAAATCAGCTAAAATTAAGTCATCATTAAGACAATTGACTTAAAAATCAATAAGCAAAAAACACCCAAATAGTCATGGCTTAAAACACTCAAATTTAAGATTTCTAAGCCAAATAAAACATTAGAATTTTTCTCTTATCTCTTCGCTTAATCCATAAATCTTGGGTCTTTTATCATCAACAATAGTTACAACATTTATTTTATTCAGTTTGCTTAACTGTTTTCCAATACTTCCCTCGCTTGTCTGTAATTGCAATGCCAAGTCTTTTGCAGTTCTCTCTTGTTCAATCAATAACCTGATTATAGAATACTGCATTGGGCTAAATCTCCTGGAAAGCTCTTCTTTCTTAACTGTTTTTTCAACTAAAACCTTTGGTTTAACCTCAATGACCTTGCTGCCTAAAACTTTCTCAGCATCAAACGCATTTATTATTTCTTTTTTTCCAGCAAACTCAATGCATAGCCTTTCGCAATTCTCTAACACTCTTCTTGGAATAAAATTGCTTTTTTCAGCTATTAATTCAATAGTTTCTTTTTCAAAAGGAATTTTTCCATTAGTTCTTAGCTGTATTAAATCATGTATATCACTCTTGCTTAATCCGTTTAATTTTATAATTCTTCCCCCAATCCGCTCTTTTAATGCATCTGAAAAATTAGTTAAACTTTCATCAACTTGCGCAATCACCATGCTCTTAATATGGTCTTGGTCCCAATGCATCTTTAAAGCAGTTATTAATTCATTGTTTATTGCCTGAAATTCATCTAGCAATAAAATAGTATTTTTATTATATCTTTTAAATGCTTTCTGTAAAAAACCTTTCTTAATCTTTAACTTTTCAGAAAATTTAAAGGTATTATCCACATCTTCTGCGCTTATGTAAACAATATTAGATTTCTTAAGATTCTGCTCAATCCATTTTAATAAAGAACTTTTTCCAACACCGCTGGCTCCAGTTAAAAAACATATATCTCCGCTGGAAACATAATCTAGCAATTTTCTTTTCTCTTCTTCTACCCCGACAAGATTAATGTTTATCTTAATTGAAAAAGGATTCTCATTCCAGCCATAAAACTCTGTCCACATCT
>CAZHCT010000032.1:0-8222 GCA_964531355.1 Candidatus Woesearchaeota archaeon
TTACAGTTTATTAATGCACATCAATAAAAAGTTTTAAAAAGACTTCTATTTCTAAAGATTAGAAGAGTTTAAAAACCTATAAAAATCAAAAATTAAAATGGAAATCGAACTATTAAATCAAAACAAGGAAAAATTAAGTTTATTGATTAAGGAAGTTAATCCTACATTGATAAACACATTCAGAAGGTTGATTATTGATGAAGTTCCTGTAATGGCAATTAGGGAAGTGGAATTTGAAAATAACAGCTCTGCTTTAAATGATGAAATGCTTGCTCATAGATTGGGTTTAATACCATTAAAGACAGATCTTAAAGGCTATAATCTTCCAGAAGAATGCAAATGTGATGGCAAGGGTTGCGCAAGATGCCAGACAACATTAACATTGGATATTAAAGGACCATGCACAGTTTATGCATCAGACTTAAAGCCCAAAGACAAAGAGATAAAGCCTATTTATGAAAAAATGCCTATTGTAAAGCTTTTGAAAGACCAGGAATTAAAATTAATTGCGTATGCATCTTTAGGAAAAGGAAAACAGCACAGCAAATATATTCCGGCATTGGTTTATTACAGGGCATTTCCAGAATTTAAAATAACAAAATGCTCAGCTTGCAGCAAATGCGTTGAAGCATGCCCAACAAAAATCTTAAAGCTTAATGACAAAAAAATAGAAGTAAAAGATTATTTTAACTGCATATTATGCAAAGCCTGTGAAGATATCTGTCCTGAAAAAGCAATTATAGTAAATGGTTCTAAGACAGATTTTATTTTCTTTATTGAAAATTTTGGACAACTAACATTTAAAGAAATATTATCTGAAGCATCAAAAATATTTGATGATAAGCTGGATGAATTTGCAAAACAAATCAAAAAAATATAAATTTGCTTGATCTAAATGAAAACCAATCCCGAACTAAAAAACTTGATAAGAGAATTAAAGAGATTAAGCAAGAAGGAAAATGTTGATATATGGAATGCAATTGCAAAGCAGCTTGAAAAATCAACAAGAAGAAGACCTGCTGTAAATCTGCAGAAAATAAATAAATATTGCAAAGATAATGAAACAATAATCATCCCGGGAAAAGTTTTAAGTTCTGGAAATTTGGATAAAAAAGTTATAGTTTCAGCTTTTCAGTTTTCAGAAAAAGCAAGGGAAAAAATAAAAAATCATATGACCATCCAGGAATTAATGAAAAAAAATCCTAAGGGATCAAAAATAAGGATAATAAGATGATAATAAACGCAGAAGATTTGATTTTGGGAAGATTGGCAAATTTTGCAGCTAAAAAATCATTATTGGGAGAAGAAATAATAATTGTAAACTCAGAAAAGGCAATAATCACAGGAAGTAAAAAAATAATAGAAGCAAAATACAAAAAAAGAAAAGAATGGATAGATCCTTTTCAAGGTCCTTTTTATCCTTATCGTCCAGATAGATTAGTAAGAAGAACAATAAGAGGAATGCTTCCTTGGTCTAAAGATCGTGGAAGAGATGCATTTAAAAGAATAAAATGTTATATTGGTATTCCAGATGAATTCAAAGAGAAAAAATTAGAAACAATCAAGCAGGCTCATGTTTCAAAAACAAAAACTTTAAAACATATGACATTAGAAAAATTATCCAGGCAGATAGGTTGGAAATGAAAAAAATAATTCACGTATCTGGAAAGAGAAAGCATGCAATAGCAAGAGCAACTCTAAAAGAAGGCAAAGGAATAATAAGGATTAATTCGAGATTATTAGATGTTTATAATCCAAAATATTTAAGAATGAAGATATTCGAGCCATTGATACTTGCAGGAGACTTAGCTAAAAAAGTTAATATTGATGTTAATGTTATTGGCGGTGGAATAATGGGCCAAAGTGAAGCTGCTCGTTTGGCAATTGCCAGAGCTTTATTGGAATTTTCCCAGAGCAAACAGTTAAAAAATGATTTTTTGAGTTATGATAGGCATCTTTTGATCCAAGATACAAGATTTGGTGAAAGTTCAAAACCGAACGATTCTAAGCCTCGTGCTAAACGTCAAAAAAGCTACCGCTGAGTAGTAACAACTATAAGGAATCTCAATTCTACACTCCAACATATATTTTATAGTATATACCAAAAGGACAAAAAGACAGAAAAGACAAGGGTGCACATAGGGTTTATAAATAAAATAGTCTTAATAGATTTATGGACGAAAAAATCCCAATTTTAGAGTTTATTCCTTCTAATGTTTTATGTGGGGAAAACCAAACCCCTTATCCCTTACAAATCAAAGAAGATTATGAGTTTTTATTGTTATCATATATTACTAATCAATACAATAATAGCAAAAGAGAACATTTTTTATCCTTACCAAAGTTTATTAATAAAAATGATGAAACATTTGAAGTTTTAGGATTATTGCAAGCTGAAATGGGCAAGACAAATAATGGTTGTATTACGTTCTGCAATCACGAGTATCAAATAATCAAAAAAGTAATGAAATGGTTTGAAAAAGAATTAGACTTATCTTATGATGAATGGAGATGGTATACCAAAGTTAATATAAATGAGCCAGAAGATGAAGATTATAGAAAAGAAATAGAAAACAAAGTCATAAATTATTGGTTGTCAAAAACAAAAATTAAAGAGAGTATGAAACATCCAAAGGCAGTCACTTACATTAAAGATACAAAGAATAAAAAATTAGGTTTTTATGACTATGGAACATTGATAATTGAATTTAAATCCAATCTATTTAGCCAAATCGTAAAAAACTATGTTAGATTAATGTCTCAAAATATGTTTAATCTCAAAGAAGAATATATCAAAAGTTTTATGAGAGGAATAATAGCTGGGGAAGGAACTGTTGAAAATTATAAACCAGATAAGAGATATCGAGTTCATATTTCTGTTACAAAAGAGGATGAAAGAAACTTATATCAAACTTGTCTTAAAAAACTTGATATCGAAAGTAAGAAATATGGTTATGATAAGTTAATTATCTCTAAAAAGGAGAATAACATTAGATTATTGAAACAAAGATTGATGTGCTTAAGTCAAAAGAAGTATGCTAAATTTCTGGTTATGATGCAACAATACCCTAATATTTCAGAAGAAACGGATTATTTTACAGGGATAAAGAAAACTTGGAATGAGATTCCTAAAGAAAAAATTAACCAAGTTTTAGAATTATATAATGCTGGAATAATAAGAACAGTAGAGATAGCAAATAAACTAGGGATAAGTCAAATAAAGGTAAATAGAGTTTTAAAGCAGAATGGTTTAGGCAAGAGAATAATAAAAACTTCTGAAGATAAAAGGAAGGAGATAGCACAATTCTCTCAAGAAAATTCAAAATTAACACAAAAACAAATAGCTAAACATTTTAATATTAATGAATCTGTAGTCAGAAGAGCCTGCAATAAATATAAAAATAGTCTGCGAAAGCTTTAAAAAGGTTTGCAAATATGAATAAATTATAAAATTTTAATTACAAGAAAAAAAATGATAATTCCTCTTCGTTGTATCTCATGCGGAAAGCCAATTGGGCATTTATATGCAGATTATCTCGAACGAATCAGTAAAGGCGAAAACAGAAAAACTGTTTTAGATGAATTAGGACTGGATAGATATTGCTGCAGAGCATTATTTCTAGGTCATGTTGATTTGATAGATATGGTTGCTCAATTTAAAAAGAGTTAATTATTCTATTTGATAATCATCTCTAAGTATTCTTTTTACTTTATGATATCTAGGCCTTAATAATCTAAAAAATTTAGAATTAAGACATTTTTCTGTATGATAATCAATTAATTCTTCTAAATTAAAGCTATTAGAAAGAAAATTTTTGTAAACCATTAAACCATAGGGCAGGGATAATTTTGCATGAAGGGGCATTGATTTCCAAACAGTATTCAACAATCCCTTAAATCCAATCCTTTGATAAATTGTATCCATAATAATCAAACACATTTTAAACTTATAATCTTTTCTAATTTTAGCAAGTCTTTTATATTAGTGTTAAATCTCATTAATATGCGCGATCAACTCTGGCTAGAGCAAAAATTTGGTGAAATTTGGAATAATCATTTCTCAGATATAGAAAAAAAATCAATAATAATAAAATTCAAGGGAAAATGGAAAACAAAATTCGGCCATATCAAAAAAAAGAAAGATTTTACAGAAATCGCAATTAATTCCTTGTTCCAAGATGAATTAATACCTGAATTTATTATCACAACAACTATAGCTCATGAAATATGCCATTATGCCCATGGTTTTTTCTCTCATTTACCTAAACAATACAAATATCCGCACAAGCATGGAGTAGTAAGAAAAGAATTGATTAAACGCGGTTTAAAACAAGAGATAAAGCAGGAAAAAAAATGGATAAAGGAAAACTGGATTAATTATTATAATTCAAAATTTCCAGAAAAAGAGAATAATTTTATTAGATTTATTTTCAGATAACAAAAATTTATAAAGATTATGATATTTTACTGTTTTTATGGGCAGAACATTTAATACACTAGAAGAGGCTATAAAAACATGGAAAGAAGAAAATGAAATAGCAGTTACAAAAATGGTCAAAAGTGGTATTCTTTGCAAATGCCATTGCTATAGAAGAAAAGATAAAATTAAAAACAAATCTCCATTTAAAAAATGCATTCTTTTAATCCCTGAAAAGACTTATAACCATTATGTAAAACAGACATCTCTTAGATACAAAGATTCAAATTATGAATTTCCCTATATTGCAGTCTTATCTCCAGGAAATATCAGAGTTAGGTTT
Organism: Candidatus Woesearchaeota archaeon; assembly: GCA_964531355.1. Taxonomy (GTDB): domain Archaea; phylum Nanobdellota; class Nanobdellia; order SCGC-AAA011-G17; family CAZHCT01; genus CAZHCT01. The sequence continues at coordinate 4,761 of CAZHCT010000032.1, forward strand.
TATGATAATCCAAGAGAGGATTATATGATTAAACAAAATTTATGCGAAAATAGCTTTAAAATAGAATACTTCTTGGCTAAATATATTGGTAAAAAAATAAGATTAGCAAAGAATATTTTAGTTAGTTCTAAAGATAAATGTAGGCAAGAATAAGCCACCTTTTGTTAGACTTCTTTTGGAACAGTCTATCCTAACATTAAACTAAGCGCTTTTAAAGCTTGCACAGATTAGGGCTTGCCGTTTCACCATATTCCCTTAAAATACTAAGCCTTTGCTTTTATTTTTCAAAAAGCATAGACATCATTGCTCTAAGGGACTGTATCGTTTCTGAACAGTTGCCTTGTGTTTCCACAACTCTCTTGCAAGAGTAATCCATTAGCGTGGGTGGACTTTCCTCAGCATAAGCCGAAGTTAGGTACTTGCCTACAACTAATTATCAGAAATCTTGGTTTTTAAGGTTTGTGAAACTAATTTTTTTCTCTTTCAAAACAGGCAATCTCATTATCTTGCCGCAGTTTAAGCAATTATATATTACTTTTCCTTTGCTCATCCTGACTCTTAAATTAACTCCAGGTACAAGATATTTCTTGCAGTTCTTGCAAAACTTTCTTTTTAATTCAGAAGGAATTTTTGTCTTTGTTTTCATTGATATTTTTCTTGCTATCTCCACATATCTATTGCTTCTTTCAGGATTTTTCTTGAATGCTTTTTCAGCTTCCTTAAAAAGTATCTCAATCCTTTCTGCTGCTATTTTATTCCTTGTATTCATCATTCTTCAAATTAAAATCAGAACTAAGCCTTATAAATATATCTTCTCCTTTGATATTCCCATCAAAAAGATAACTAAAATGCATTTCAACATCAATTAACTCTTTCTTCTCATACTCAATGTTTGTATTGCCTAAGAAAAAGAAACTTCCATTTCTAACAACGAAATTTTTATTATTATAATCCTTCATATCATCATTCATATTAAAATATATAGTTGCTTTATGTTTTTCTTTGTCTAAGCCAAATAATGCTGATTCCAATTGTTTCCTTTCTATGTTCTCAATAGGATAATTAAATAAGCTGCTTGATAATCTTAAGAAATCTATGCCAATATCCTTATTCCATCTCTCAAATAAATTTATAGGCTTGTCAGGTAAAAACTTTAAAATATCATATATTAAATTAGGCTCATCAGCTTTAAAACTATTCTCAACTATCTCATCCATCTTTTCAGATTCAAACAAATTCCAGTGATATGCGACATTCCCTTTTTTATATAATCTCTGTTTGATTGTTAATTCGCAATCCTCATCTTCAATTACTTCTTCGTTTATGTCCATATCCATCCACATTTTAAAATTGCCCATCTTAATATTATGCATTACAAAACATTCCATCTCAAAACTTCCGCTATAATTTGAGATTTTTCCAGCTTCAGGTTTAACTTCAAGAATAATTTCTTTGGATTCTTCTTTTTTGATGTCATCAGCTAATCCAATAGAATTAAAAAATAACATAGAAGTTAATCCAAGAACAGCTAAACCCTTTAAAAATTTCATATGATTTTATAATATTGCGTATTTAAAAGTTTTATTGAGAACTAAAATATGTATTATATCTATGACATTAAAATGGAATAATTTATAAACAATAATGCTTTTATTCATAACATGAAAGAGGGAATTTTCTTTGATTATGATAAACTAAAAATAATATGTGAAGATGTGCTTAATACAGACAAAATCTCAAAAGAGACTGTAGATTTAATAATTACGTCTCCGCCTTACAATGTGGACATAAAATATAATTCTAATAATGACCAAGTTTCTTATATTCATTATTTAGAATTTAGTCAGAAATGGTTATCTCGATGTTTTGAATGGCTGAAAGATGATGGTCGTTTATGCTTAAACATTCCTTTGGATATTAATAAAGGAGGACAACAAAGTGTTGGTGCAGATTTAACGCTGATAGCCAAAAAAGTCGGTTTTAAGTATCATTCTACAATTATCTGGAATGAAGGAAATATATCTAGAAGGACAGCTTGGGGCTCTTGGTTAAGTGCTTCTGCTCCATATGTAATTGCTCCTGTTGAATTAATTATAATTCTTTACAAAAAACAATGGAAAAAAATCAATAAAAACAATTCAGATATAACCAAAGAAGAATTTATCAAATGGACTAATGGCCTTTGGACATTTAATGGAGAGAGTAAAAAAAGAATTGGTCATCCTGCACCATTTCCAATAGAATTGCCAAGGAGATGTATCAAATTGTTTAGTTATGTGGATGATGTGATCTTAGACCCATTTGTAGGAAGTGGAACAACTTTGATTGCAGCTACTTTGAACAATCGAAAAGCAATTGGTATTGACATCGACAAAGAATATTGCGAGTTAGCGAAAAAAAGAGTTATCAATGAAGCAAAGTTTTTAGACAAGAAATTAAATAAGATTGCTATTAAAGTGTAAAGGTGATAAAAATGGCAAAAAGTTCAGAAGAAGCAACACAATCTGATTTAATTATGGAGTATTTTAAGAAAAATCCTAAAAGAGAGATCAAACACCCAGAAATAGTTGATTGGGTTTTTATGGAGTATAAAAAGAGAACAGGAATGGTTTTTAGAGACCCCGACAGAGCAATTAGAAAGCTATCGCAAGAAGGACAACTTATCAAAATTTCAAAAGGAGTCTATAAATATGATCCAGATTTCATTCAAAACAAAGAACTTGAAGATTTTACAGAAGCGCAAAAAGAAGCCATTTTCAAAAGAGATAGCTATAGATGTGTTATTTGCGGCAAAGGGAGAGCTGATGGCATAGATATTCACGCAGATCATATAAAACCTAAAGATTTTGGTGGAGCAGCAACAATAGAAAATGGACAGACTCTATGCGCACAACATAATTTTCAAAAGAAGAATTACAAACAAACTGAAACCGGAAAAAAGATGTTTATTCGTTTGTATGAACTTGCAAAATCAAATAAGGATGAGAAATTACTTAAGTTCTGTAAGGAAATATTAGAAATATATGAAAAAAATAACATAAACGGACACATCATTTGGAAAGAATAGTTTTTATAATAAGCTCATCCATCTAGTATTTTTCGTTAAAGATTATCAATATTCTTCATCATTAAAGCTATTTAGAATTATTAAGTATAATGATATTATGTTTTAGACCACTCGAAAATTTTAAGTTTTAAAGTGGGACAACGAACCATGCTTCCCACTCAGCGCAGTACAACATGGAACGCGGGCTTGTTTAACTCTCTCGTGGTCCAAAATAAATCTTGAACCAATCCGAGTTCGAATTTCCCTATCACATAATGATTATGGGATCGGGTGGAACCAAGCCGTTAGGATCGTCCCATTAAAAGTCTGAATTTGATTATTTATAAAATTATTGTTTTTTTGTAATTACTTAGTATTATGAAGCAGATTGGACATTCCACTCATAATATCTGTAT
>CAZHCT010000033.1:0-8219 GCA_964531355.1 Candidatus Woesearchaeota archaeon
TTGTTTCTTCCATTCTGATTTCTAACTTTTTAGATTCTTTATAAATCTTTTTAAATTTTCATAAAAGCAAATATTTAAATATTAAATTAAACACAAAAACATATTAAAAGAGGGTTTAAATAATGAATTATAAAAAAGAGCTAATTACAGTTGTTATTTCTCTAATCGTTTTTATAATAATTGGATTGTTTGGTAGATTGAACATTACAGGTTTTACAACTGTTTCTCAGGAATTATCCATAAATTTAAGCAAAACAAATTACACCAGCAATGAAAAACTGCAGGGATCTCTAAAAATAAGCCTTAACTCTCCATTAAACAAAGATTCTAAAATAAAGATTATTTTAGAAAACCAGACATATGAGTACTTATTCACAGACATATTGAATAAGTCAAGGATAACATATCAGATTTCTCAGCCAATAGAAGTTGCTTCAGCTCAAAACACAACAAAAACATTGATATTTTCAGGACCTTCAACTCAAAAGATAGGATTGGAAATTCCAGCAAACTCAACCGTTACAGACATAAATATGAAAGTAGGGTCATCTGAAAAAAATAATTATTTTCCATCTTATTCTTATATTGATGTTGCTTCAGATGATATTATAGAATGGCATTACTTTGGCAATTTGGTAAATTATGTAAATGAAACTTATCCCTCATCATTAGACCTAACAAGAGAAGAATTAGAATATATAAATGATAATAGCACTATTTACTGCAATGTCTTGGATCTTCCATATTCAAGAGACTTTAATTTTTCTGTTAAATACTCCAAGCAATCAGAAGGCGGTGATATAAAACTGTTGATAATGTCTTGTGAATCTTGTTCAGGAAACTCATTCACAGCTTATGGTGGTTTAGATACTTGTGATCTGCCAGAATCAACAGCAAGTGATTGGCACAGTTGCGCGCTTTCTTTTAAAAATTTAGGAAATCCAATTCCAATAAAAGGAAAATATTTGGTTTGTATGCATTCACCACCTCCAGTTGCTCAATCAGCAACATTGTATAGTTTAATCACTGACAAAAGCTCAACAAATATTGCATATAAATGCGATTCTTCAACGCTTTCAAACGGTCAGGTAATATGCACTAAAAAATCCTATAATAATTATTATATGAAAGTAGGCACAGGAAATTACTCAAAAACTCTTGACACGCAAATACAATTTTCAGATTGGTTAACTTCATATTCATTTAAATCTTCCTTGACAGATTACTTGAAAACGTGCATTGCATCCGGGTATTATTGTGTAGTTCCATTAAAAGTAGGCTCAGATTCAGAAGGAATCTTAAAATTCAGTGATTTGTCTTTAAATTTTATAAAACCTGATGGAATTTCTAGCGGAACAAGTCAATTTACAGACATTACAACAACAGAAGGAAATTTATATAAAATAAATAATATTGATTTAACAACTAACAGGACAAACATTACTATTTCATTGTCCATATTTAACATAACTGTTCCAAATCCTGAAACAAGTGATATTTACTCTTTAGCAATCTCATTGGGTTCAGCAATAGACAATAAGTATATAACTGTAACATCTACAGCCACGCCTTCTAATTTAGATTCTCTGCAATATGAAATAAAAACATCAAAAGAAACCTTGCAGTCAACATTATCAAATCCTAAATCCCAGGAAATTCTTGATTATTTAAATCTTAAAACTGCTTTAACAAATACATTATCAACCTTAAACAGCTATGAAACAGAACTGCTGGCACTTAAAACTTCCAATTTAACAGCAGAGCAAAAACAACTTAAGATTGATCTTATTTCCTCAACTTATAATACTATTAAAAAAGATGTTATAGAAATCAAGATTAAAGGTGAAGTTACTAGTAAATTAAAAATTGAACCTTTTGATATTAAAGATATAATGCTTGCTAAAGACCAGATTAAAGATGAAGTATTTTCATTGCAGGACAGTTTTGTTATTGCCTCAACACTTAAATCTTTCCAAATAATTAGAGATGCTTCAATAGAAGAAAGAACAATAATAACAAAAAACATTAAATCTAATGCTCCAACTTCAGAGGTTTATATTGTAGAAGAAATTCCAAAGCAGATAGCATCAAAACTAAGCGATATTGAATTTAAAGATAAAAATTACGAAATTATTGAAAATGATCCTATTGTGAGGTTTTATTTCAAGACATTAAATACTGCCGATATATCTTATATTGTAAACAAGGATTTAAGCTCTATTTCAGCAGAGCCAAAAACCATCATAGTTCCAAAAACAGAAAAATCCACACAATTATGGACTTGTGGAGATAATAAATGTACAGTTCCTTATGAAGATAAAATAATATGTCCCGAAGATTGCAAAGGCAAAGTTCCTTATGTATGGATAACTATAATTGCAATAATTGCTGCTTTAGCAATAGCATTTCTTGCATTTTCAAAAAAAATCAAGTTTGCTAAAAAAGAAATACTTAGCAAAGGAGATTTTGAAACTCTTAAAGCATATATTCAAAATTCCCTTAAACAAGGTATTAAAAAAGATCAGCTTTCCCAGATTCTTCTAAATAAAGGCTGGAAAAAAGAGCAGATTAATTATGTATTCAAAAAAATAAAAATATGAAATTTAAACTAAAATATCCGAAGTTTCTATTGCTTCTCTTGACATTTATATTTGCTTACATCTTATTTAAAGGAAGAAATTTTCTGCAAATAAAAGATATTGTATCTTCTTTAGGTTATATGGGAACATTTCTCTCAGGGTCTCTTTTTACCTATGGATTTACAGCAGCGCCTGCAACCGCCCTTTTATTAATATTAGCCAAAGAGCAAAATATTATACTAGCTGGGCTTATTGCGGGTTTTGGAGCTTTAATAGGGGACTTGATAATTTTTACATTTATCAGATTCTCTTTCAAGGATGAAATTAAAGATATATCTAAAAGTAGGTTGTATAGGATAATAGACAAAAAAACTCATCACCTGTTCAAAAAATATTTTATTCCAATATTAGCCGGATTTATAATTGCTTCTCCTTTGCCTGACGAAATTGGAATTGCATTGTTTGCAACATCTATGCATATTTCAAGAAGATTTTTTTCTGTTATTTCCTATTTAGCAAATACTATTGGAATATTTTTAATCTTGATTATAGGCAGATTACTTTGACATTAAAATCTTTTCTTTTTTTATGATTGAATATGCAACTGCGCTTCCGCTTATCAAAGTAAATAATAATATGATTATATTTGATATTAAAGGCTCAAAAGATATCAAGGATATTTTTAATGAATAAACAATAAAGATGTATAAAACAAAATAAAATAATAAATTGCTCAGTACTTTCCAGCCGAGGATATCGCTTTCTTCAATTAAGTCTCTTAAATAAGCGGCAAGAGCAAATCCTATGCTGATTAATATTAAAGAACTGACTAAAGCTGGAATAAATAATAGTGTACCTGTAAGCCAGTTTGTTAAGCTTGGCATTTTTAATTGATTTAAGGCAATAGTAATGAATAACAGATAGATACTCCAAGATACTACAGTTACAAATAAACCAATAAAACTTTTTCTTGAAATTTTTTCTGACCCTACTTTCTCAATTATTTTTTTGAGTATATATCTTACAACCTTACCTAGAACAATTCCAATAACCAACAAAATAATTGCAAAGATGAGATTTATCAAAAAGATATTAAAATTTACCTTTGCAAATTCTTCCGATATTGCTGATAATAGATTTACATCAATCATAGTAATTATCAAAGATTTATTATTTATAAATTTATTTATTTGATTTCTCTTGGATATAATCTATTTTTAACTCATTTGATATTTTTTTGTATTGCTCTAAAGTTAGATTTTCCCATGGATTCTTTCCCCCCTTCACAATCGGGACAATATGAAAATGTGCGTGAGGAATATACTGTCCTGCATTTATCCCATTATTAATGATTATCCTAGAACCGCCAAACTTTTTTATTAAGATTCTAGAAGCTTTTTTAATGTTAATTATTAAATCTGTTAAACTTTCTTCGGAAATATTCCCTATGGATTTGTAGTGTTTTTTAGGGATTATCAAAATATCTGATCCCTTATTTTTTGCTATTTTTTCCGGTATACTTAGAAAAATATAAGAATTTTTTGTTTCATTGATTTTTATTACTGGAAACCCATTTTTGTGTTTTTTCTGTTTTCCAGAAATAAACTCACAAAATAAACATTTCATAAATTTTATGATTACCGAAAGTTTTTAAAGTTATGTTTTCTTATTTCAAATTATGGTAAGAATAATTGACAAATCCAAAGAGGATTACTCGTGGGATTTTATTTCTCCTTCAATTTTGAAGATTGCTAAAAAAGATTGGAAAAAAGCAATCCGGATGAAAGAAAAAGATCCTTATTTGAGGGATTATCATTTAAATGAAAGATTAAGGGGTAAACTAGCTGAATTTATGTTAAATAATCTAAAATTATCTAAAAAATCTAATGTGCTTGATATTGGCTCTGGAACAGGTTCATTGACTATTGCTTTAGCAAGAAAATTTAATACATTTTCCGCAGATACTAGTTCAAGCACATTAAAATTTGTTAAATATCGTGCAGAACAGGAAGGGGTTAATCTTAAATTATATAAAATAGATCCTTTGCATAAAAAATTGCCATTTAAAAATTCTAGTTTTGATGTCATTGTTATGAATGGTGTTTTAGAATGGGTTGCACTTGCTACTAAAGGAAAAGTCAAAGAGATACAAGAAAAAGTTTTAAAAGAGATGTACCGGATTCTAAAAAAAGGGGGAATTTTTATTTTAAGTATAGAAAATAGACTTGCTTTGGATTGGTTAATGGGGAAAAAAAAACCATGTCGAATTTAAATATGCTGATTTAATGCCTCGTTTTTTAGCAAATATAATTTCATTAGCTAAAACAAAAAAACCTTATAGAACCTATATTTATTCTAAATTGACTTATAAAAAGATGCTATATTCCATTGGTTTTAAAAAGATTAAATTTTACACGGCTTTTCCGACATATCAAAAACCAGAAAAGATTTATCCTAATAAAAACCCTTTTGTAAATAGTTTTATAATAATTTCTCTGAAATAACTACTCAAGATTTTTAATTTAAATTATCAACTAGATTTAAAATATTAATAATTTTTAGCTAGTTTTAGAATTTCTCTTGCACATTTTTCCCAGCTATATTTCCTGGCTTCTTTTCTTGCATCATTGCCCATTTTTTCTCTTAACTCGTTATTATCTAAAAGAAAATTAATTTTATCTGCCATTTCTTTTTCATCTTTAACTAAAAACCCTGTTTTTCCTTGTTTTATTATTTCATCTGAAGCAGTTGCAATATTTCTGCCATCTGGTTTAAATGCTATGCAAGGCAATCCAAAAGCCATTGCTTCTAATAAAACAAGACCAAATGATTCATACTTAGAAGGCAAAACAAAAACCTTAGATTTTTGGTAATTAGGGTAAGGATTGCTTTTTTCTCCAACCATATCCACATTTTTTATTTTATTATTTAGTATTTCTTTTTTAATATTTTTTTCATAATAACCTCCCCCAACAATTGTAAACTTCCTATTCATTAGTTTTTTAGCAACTCGGATTAACGATGATAAATTTTTAATAGGATCTAATCTTGTTACAGTTAATACTTCAATTGTTTTTTTTTCTTTTATTACTTTTCTTTTTTGCATTCCGGGGGGTATAACTCTTATCCTTGCCTTTTTTTGAGGGTACAATTTTGTTAATAATCTTTTCATAAACCTGCTTAATACGATTATAGTTACCTTATTGTTATTTATTATTTTCCTTTCTAAGTTTAGTAATATTCTCCAAGTAATTTTATCTTTTTCAGAGATTTCTTTTTTTATTTTATTATAATAAGCATTATTACATGAAGGCATTATAAAAATTATTCTAGTATTTTCTCCAACTGGTGTAACTAAAGCTGAATGTAAATAGATTATAAGATCAAACTTTATGCCGTTTTTCTTTAATTCGTTCATTCTTTCTTTAAAATTTTTTTGATGGTAAATCGGCCAGAAATATTTTTTGCTCTTTAAGAACCAAGGTTGTTCATATTCTATTAATTTTATCTTTTTTCCGGATAGGCTTATTTTTTTTATTTTTTTGGAATGTCTATTTTTCCCTGCACATAGGTATAAATCTCCTTTTAAGTTTCTTATCAACTCCTTGCCATAAGTATCCAATCCTCCGATTAAATCTAATGGATGAATATTGCAAATTAAGACTTTCATTTTACAAAGTTTTTTATCTAAAAAACCAGTTTATCCTTATCAGATTCTATTTTCTGCGAATTTTTTTTTAAATTTATATGATTATAATCTTTCTAAGATACCTATAACATTTTCATTAAGATTTTTTTCTTTCTGCAATCTCTTAATAGTTTCATTTATAGTTAGTATACTTTTTCTTTCTTCTTCCTTAATAAATTTTAGACCATCATTAATTGCAGATATCCAAGTTTTTCTTCTTTCTTTTTCATTATTCACCGGAAGATTTTCATTTCCAAAAATTCCGGTTTTGCCATCCAAAACAAATTCATTATAAACTTTTCTTACCCATTTTATAGCTCCTTTTTTATTTCTAAAATAAGTAAGAATAAAAAAAGACAATATAGATTGATATGCATATTCATAAGGATCAACCCTTGCACCAGTTTCCTCTTTTGGATTATCACAAATAATCATCGCTTTCTTGATAGATATACTCTTATCCATTTTCTTAAACCAATCATCACCTACAAATCCCCGCCCCATCTTCAGACCATAGCTACCATGAACACAATGAAATTTTGGATCTGGAGAAAAATATGTAGAAAAACCGTTATCAGTAACTTTAAAGCCAAAATCCCTATCTTCCATTCTTTTTAATGAATATTTTGAAAAACCATCTACTTCTTCAAATATGGATTTAGAGCATAACAAACTAGTTGTATTCACATTTTGTATGGGAAATGGATTCAAAATATGAAATTCTGTATCAAGAAATTTTTGTTCTGGAGTAAACTTAAGATATTCTTGGGGAAATGCATGCTTATTTGACTTAGAAATTGCTTTTATAAAATCTACTTGTCCAATCTCCTTTTGAGGTAAGACCAATGAAGGCCTTGTTGATCTTGAATAAGTAGGTAAATTAATCAATCCAACTTTAATCCCCTTCATAACAAGTTTTTCAAAAGTATAAACTGCTCCAAATGCAGAATAAGGAGATATAAAACAATCATCATCAACAAAATGAATATATTTAGATGAGGTTCTTTTAGCTCCAATGTTTCTCGCAATTCCCGGACCCCATTTCTTTTTATTCTTAAGGTAAATAATAGGTATATCAAATCTTTCTCTGCTGTATATTTGCATATTTTCCACTATATTTTTTGTATAATCTTTTCCCCCATCATCCACAACAACTATCTCTTTTATCCCGGGCTTTTGCATTAAACAGGTTTTTAGAGACCAGATCAAAGGATTATGGTCCTCCCTCAAACTTCCAGGCTTGTATGGACATCTATTATATGTTGGAATAATCACTGAAACATCCAGCTTTTTGTAAGGCAGTTTAAAATGGTCTAAATAATCAACTTTATAATACGGTTTATTTAGTTCTTCTTCAAATGCTTCTCGTAAATTATCCGCTCCTTTCTCTTTTTTAGATTGCATAAGAATTGTAAGAAAACAAGGCTTAAAAAATTTTCTAATTTGATTAGAGTAAAAACAGAATAGAAAGCTTTAAAAAATCAATTATAACTCTAAAACAAATGGAAATCCATGTTCTAGAAAAAGAAAAGAATAAGTTGAAATTTGAGATTAAAGGCGAAGATAATACTCTTTCTAATATTTTAAGAAATGAATTGTGGAATGATAAAGATGTCACTTTAAGCGGCTATAAAATAGAGCATTCTTTGCTTTCTCAGCCTGTTTTTACAGTAGAAAGTGATAATCCTAAAAACTCATTGCTTGATGCAGCAAAAAGATTAACCAAGATAAATGACGACTTTAAGGAAAAAATCAAAAAAATTATAAAGTAAGCTCTAATCTAATTCTTATGAATCTAGAAGAAGGAAAGCATTTAGTAAAATTATCAAGAGAAATTCTTAAAGAATATTTTATCCTAAAAGACAAGGAAAAATTAGAAGAAAAATTTAAGCAAGAATTAGGCAAATTAACAGGAATAAGGGGAATTTTTGTTACATTGCATTCTTATCCAA
>CAZHCT010000034.1:0-7850 GCA_964531355.1 Candidatus Woesearchaeota archaeon
ATATTCCAATCCATAAAATGTTGTATTATGCTCTTTTAAAATTGGCGGATAATTGGTAATATATCTGGGCATATTATCATATTCAATATTTACAGTTTCGCTGTATTTGCACTTTGCCCATTTGTCAGTATTAACAGCAATTGTTACAGGACTCTCAGCTTCTATCTGTGTTGCAATCTCAAAACCAGTTGAAAATTCACTTATCTCTATCCCTTTGCTGTCATAATATTCTTTATCAGGAGTGATTATAGGACTTGTTGGATCATATTCAGAGCTTCTCTCACATGCAACATTTGAATATCCTTCATTTATAATCTCGCAGCTTTTTCCCAAACTTCTGCACCTGTATTCATCGCAAGTTCCAAACATTTCATTGCATTTATTGCAGTTATCTCCACCATCAGGAGCTTCCCACGGCTTGCATTCAAATTCATAAGTAGCATAAGCAGGATCACATCCTCCAAAAAGCCAACTAAATATCATATAAAGAACTCCAAGCCAAAATAATATTCTTCCAATTACTTGAAAAGCAATTGCAAAAACTTCCCCCGCACCACTAGCTGCAATTGGAGATAGAGCAGTTTGAAGAGTAGTAACCCCAATTGCATTACTAACACTAGCACCAACAACCCCCGCTCCAAAGGTATTACCCACAAGCAATCCAATATAAGTAACTCCAACTCCTGCAATAGCTAAAATTCCTCCAGTTGTGATAATATCCATTAATCCACCTACTTCTGGTGCATTAACATCCAAATTATTAAATGTTAATCCTGCTCCAGCATCTAGCCATTCATTGCAAGTTCCAATCTCATTCATATCTAAAGAAGGCGCGCTAGCATCATGTCCGCTAGCTATTACATTATAACCATCATTGCTGAAATCACAATTAATATTATAATGCGCTCCGCAATCACCTAAACTCATGCAATAAGAATTCATAGAATTAACCCAGCTGCTTTCCCTGCAATCGCAATTCTGGCTGCATGAGTATTCTTTATCTCCCCAGCTTTTTTTACATTTATATACTACAGTGCATGCAGTATTTGCATTATCACATTCATCTTCCCATTCTTCTTCATCCCAAAAACTAAAGCCAGGAGGAATTAAAGGAACGCATTTTCCATTAGTATCATATGTATCATTATAAGTTTCATCATAATAATTATACCAATAAGATTCATATTTAAAGCAATCATATGGCAAATCTTCTTCATTAAAACTGCATTTATTTATTATTTCTCCTTCAAAAGATGCATCATCTTCAACAATTTCAACGCAATTATCTCTATTAAGTCCTAAACAAGTAACATTTGTTATATTCCAAGCCCAATAACCATCACTAATAGCAGGACTAGAACTTTCTTGCAAAGGATTTAATTCTTCTGCTCCAGCTCCCAGCCATACACAATCTCTCTTGCTATTATCTTCACAGCATTCTTTATCAGCTTTTAATCCTTCTTGGAAAGTATCAGGATTAGAAGGATCAGCTTCATTGCAATCACTCGCGCAATCTTCCCATCTATTTGTCATGCAGCTAGCAGAACTAAAATTGCCTTGCTCAGTGCTCACACCCCCTTGAATGCAAAACTCTTCCCTGTAATCCTTGCATTCTTCAACTAATTCAACACCATTAATGCACGATCTTCTGTAATGTCTTGATCCAACCAAATCCATTCCAGGTCCTACTTTGCCTTCATAACTGCACCAGCTCTCTCCATTTAACCTGGCAACGCCATCATAATCAACATTAGGGCTGTCATATGTAGTAGCGCAATTTATATCCTTACAAGCAAGCTCTCCATTAACATCCCCGCAGATAGTTCCATCATCATAATTGCAATCATCAGCTATATCTTCCCTATTTCCGCATGAATCAAACCAATAAACATCTTCATTATAGCATCCTTTGGAATTATGCGAAGTGCATTGGCTGCATTTTCCTTCTGAACTTAAAACACTGCAATATTTTCCAGTATTAAAACCACCAGAATTAAATGTGCTGCAATCTTCTCCAAAACCATAGCTGCATTCTCCGCTATTTAAAACACAGCATCCTTCTTCTGATTTTTCCTGTTCTTTAAGGCAATCAGCTTGATTATCAATTCCATCATTAAAACTAACAGTTAAATCAGGAAACTTGCTTGTTTCATAAATGCAATTTTGCTCAGTAGTAAATATAAAATTACTCCCAATCTTGCAGCAGCCTTTTTGGCATTCATTAATATTGCAGTCTTCTTGGCTAAAATAATTTAATCCCTCATTCTGACATGTTCCAGCACCAACATTAGAAGAGCATTCTCCAGTTTCCCCATTGTAGCAGCAAACAGGCTCGCAATAACTAGTTTGATCGCAAGTGCTTGCTAGATTATCGCTAAAATAATCAGTATCGCAATTATTCTCATCAGTATAAACACAGTATTCATCGCTTTTAGTTTTAGCGCAGCAAACATTCTGCTCCTGAGCACTTACATTAGGAACATTAATCAGATAAATAGAAAAAATAGACATTACAAAAATAATAATCTGGAATATAGCTTTAACTTTTAAAAACCCCTTTTTCATATGTTAAAATAATAAATTGTATGTATTTAAACTTTGCTTTTAACTTATCCAATTACCCATCTATTTTGCAAAACAAGAGAAATTATTTCCTTTTCCTTTTAAGAAGTATATGCAGAATAATGAATAAGATTATAAGTGTTGGAATGATAAATCTTAATGACTTTAACCATTTTGTTTTATCATTTTCTGTTGTTGCACCTTCTAAAATTTGGATATCTGATAAGAAATAGCCATTAAATCGCTCGTCGCCTCCAAGATGAATTTTTGCTTTAATTTTTTGGCCTTCTGAAATTGGATTTTTATTGTATTCGTCCAAGATTAATATTTGGCCGGATTTTTCAGCAGAATCGATATAAGAATTATCGCAAGAAAAATCGCCTTCTTGTTTGTGTATGGAAATATTAAGAATATCTAAATTTAAACTGTAATAATTTTGTCTCGATGATTGTCCTAAAATATTTGTTCTGGTTTTTTCAACATTTAGGACATTCGCGATAATTTCGCAGGTTGGGCTTGGTGCAGCTGGAACTGCATTCGCAAACTGGATAGCAAAAACACTTGCCACTAAAATTAAAATTAGGATTTTGTTCCTCATATCCATTTTTTATATTTGTTTGCTTATAAACCTTTTTGTAGATTTTATCTTTTTATTAGGTAATAAAATTGGATATAACCGTTTTTTAGATAAATTTAAATAACCTTTTGCAAATATTTAAACTATGGAAAAAGAGAACTTAGAAACATTAAGGCATAGCTGCTCTCACATTCTAGCAAGTGCTGTAAAAGAACTATTTCCAGATGTAAAACTTGGAATAGGTCCTGCAATAGATACTGGTTTTTATTATGACTTTGACAAAAAAACACCGTTTACTCCAGATGACTTGAAAAAAATAGAATCTAAAATGCATGAAATAATAAATAAAAATTCAGAATTTAAAAAAATAAATAAATCAAAAGAACAAGCTAAAAAACTTCTTAAAAACGAACCATACAAATTAGAATTATTAAAAGAATTAAAAGACAAGGAAATTACATTTTATCAAAACAATGATTTTATAGATTTATGCAAAGGTCCTCATCTAAAAAATACAAAAGATATCAAGGCATTCAAGTTATTAAGCATAGCCGGAGCATATTGGAAAGGCGATGAAAAAAACAAAATGCTTCAGAGAATTTACGGAACAGCCTTCCCTTCAGAACCTGAATTAAAAAATTATATTAAATTATTGGAAGAAGCAGAAAAACGCGATCACATAAAACTGGGAAAACAATTAGATCTGTTCAGTATTCCTTCAGCAGAAGTTGGTCCTGGTTTAGTGCATTGGCATCCTAATGGCTCAATTATAAGGGGAGAAATAGAGAATTTTTGGAAGCAGGAGCACAAAAAAAGAAATTATCAATATATCTACACACCCCATATAGGTAATCTAAATCTCTGGAAAACATCAGGACACTGGAATTTTTATCGTGAAAGCATGTATTCTCCAATGAAAATAGATGAAATAGAATATTTGCTCAAGCCAATGAACTGCCCATTTCATATTCAAATCTATCAAAATAAATTAAGAAGTTATAGAGAACTTCCTTTAAGATATTGTGAACTAGGAACAGTTTACAGGTATGAAAGAGCTGGCACTTTACACGGATTAACAAGAGTTCGAGGATTTACTCAGGATGATTCTCATATTTTTTGCACAGAAGAGCAGTTGGAAAAAGAAATAGAAAATGTTTTGGACTTGGCTTTATTCATGCTGAAAACATTTGGGTTTAAAGAATTTAAAATAGATTTAAGTGTCCGTGGTAAAGATAAAGCCAAATACTTGGGAACAGATAAAGTCTGGAATAATGCAGAATCTTCTTTGAAAAAAGCATTGGAAAACAAGAAATTAAAATATAACCTAGCAGAAGGTGAAGCTGTTTTCTATGGTCCAAAAATAGATATTAAATTGTTAGATGCTTTAAACAGAGAATGGCAAGGCCCGACAATACAGGTTGATTTTAACTTCCCGGAAAAATTCAAATTAGAATATATTGGAAAAGATGATAAAAGGCATACTCCAGTAATGATACACAGGACTGTTTTAGGCTCAATGGAAAGATTTTTTGCAGTATTGACAGAGCATTATGCAGGAAAATTCCCATTATGGTTATCTCCCATACAAGTCATTTTACTTACAGTTACCGACAGGAATATAGAATTTGCAGAAGAAATATTAAAGCAATTGCAGGATAATAATATTCGCGCAGAATTAGATTCAAGAGCAGAATCAATCTCATATAAAGTAAGAGAATCCCAATTAAGAAAAATTCCCAAAATAATCACAATTGGTGACAAAGAAACTCAAAACAAAACATTGGCAATAAGAACCTTGGATGGAAAAATAAAATTCAATGTAAAAATAGATGAATTTATCAAGGAAATCTTAGAGGAGATAAAAAACAAATGATAGATCAAGACATCAAAAAAATAGAAGATTCTAAAGAATATAAATCCTGGAAATCAAAGCATAAAGATTCTTTCTTATGCGGATGTTTTTCAATTCTTGAAGATAGGAATAATACTCCAGAATGGCAGGTTGACTTTTATGATCCAAAAAAAGATATAATCTCAAGCTTTATTATAAAAGATGATCAAGTAATTTTATCAGCAGAAGACAAAGTATTCAAGAAACCAACAGACAAGGTTGAAAAACTGGATATTAAAAAAGTAAAGACAAAATTAGACAAAGCATTATCTCAAGTTGACAAAATAAAAAGTGAAACTTGTCCTCAAGAATCAATTGCAAAAGCAATAATCATATTGCAGAACATCAAAATTCCTATTTGGAATATCAGCTATATGACCACAAGCATGAATATTTTAAATGTAAAAATAAATGCCTCGGATAATAAAATAATAAATCATGATTTTGTATCAATGCTCAAATTTAAAGCAGCTTAATCCTTTCTTCAATAATCTTTGAAATTGGTTTTCCTGTTTTTTTCTTTAATTCCTTGAGTTTATTTATAGTTCCTACTGATAATGTAATGTCTATCCTCTTCTTTTGAGATGGCAATTCCAAAGTCTTGTCATACTTCTCCAAAGTATCAAATACATATTTGTACTTTTTTAATATATGCTTTATTTTACTTGATTGCACTTTTCAGCCTCCATTCAATTTGTCTTATGTCTGTAATATTTTTTTTGGCTATAGAGACAATATGATGTGAAACTAGCTCCATATTCACTTGTTTTTTGTATTCATCTGCAAAGGCTAAAGCAACAAACGCTGCAGATCTTTTGTTTCCATCGCTAAATGGATGATCTACCAATATTGCTCGCCATAAATAAGCAAGTTTCTTATAAAAGCCTAATCTTTTGTTCTGTAACATTTCAAAGGCAAAATCTAGGCTTGAATCATTTCTTAAACTGCCTCCAAATCCCGCATTTATCCTCAATAAATCTTGTTTACTAATTTTCATACACATAAATAATAGTAATTAGTATTTAAATCTTTCTATTCTAAAATAATCTAATTATCTTTTCTCTGCTTTTTAATCCTCTAACAATCTCTATTTTCTTATTCAATTCTTTTCCTAAAAACTTGATTAATTCTTTGTTTGCCTTTCCTTTTTCAGCGCTTTCTTTTATTCTAGCAATATAAACATTTTTTTCCTTGTCAAAATAGAATTCATTCTTGCTTGATCTAGGCTTTACTATTAATTTGATTTCCATCAAATAAAGGAGGGTCTATCAACTTTTAAAACTTTAGGTTAAACTTAAAACCAAAAACTTTAAATATTACTTAGTCTTACTTAAGCTTACTATGGAATCAATTACTATAAAGGTAGAAATGAACTTGGCCAAAGAGATAGATACAGCTATGAAATCCAATTATAGCACTAAAACAGAATTTATAAGAGAAGCAATTAGAGATAAAATAAAAGAGATCAAAAAGGAGAAAGCAATAGACGAACTTAAGAAATATTTTGGAAAAGCAAAAACAAGAACAACTGATGTAGAAGAAAGAAAAATAAGGAATGATGTTGGTAGGAAATTCGCTGAAAAATTCGGAATAGAATTAGATTAAATCTTCAGGTTTCTTAATATCGACTATATCTAAAAGTTCGAGAAAATGTTTGTCTCTAGTTACCATAATCGCATTATTATCCCTAGATAAAATTGAATGTAACACATCTCCAAAAGCTACTTTTCTCTGTCTACAAATAAGTGCAGCCTCTTTTCCTTGGGATTGTGAAATTTCTACTTTCAAAAGCAGATTTCTTTTGCTTACTATTTCTAAAATGTTATTAATTTCTTCTTCGCTATACTTAACTTTTAGTTCTTCAATAACAAAATCTGAATAAAGAATAAAATCTCCATTTTCTATAATTTTATTAATTAAACTTAAAGCCCAATCACCTAATGGTCTGAATTGGTCAGAACGATTTTCATAATAATCCCTCCATATTGCAGGATCCAAATAAAATTTTTGCTTTACTTTGATTTCCATCTCAGACCCTTTGCACTATAAACCCGTCTTTAGTTAATGGTACAAGTTTAAGCCTTGCTCCCTGCTTTATCTTAAGATGCTCTGCTAATTCATGCGGAATTGAAACTACTAAACTCTTGCCGCTGATAGTAACTTTTCTTTCAAAGCCAAATACATGCTCTTTAATCTCCTTTGTTCTAATCTGCATTTCTCTAGCTTGTTCTTCTGTAAAGAAAATATTTTTGCATTTATCGCACTTAAACGCCTTGACATTCTGTAATGGATAGCCCTCTAAATATTCATATTTAGGTATAATTGTTTCTTTCATCTCAACATCGCATCTCGCGCAATATATTCTTTCTGCTTTATTTTTCTCATTTACCATTTTTTCCTCCTTATTGGATAGCATGTTATGATTTTTACTTCATCTCTTTCATAAGTATATATTACAACCAATTTCAAATCTTTCAACATAATTTCTTTGCCGTATCTTTGTTCCCCATCAACTAATTGCTTAATAATAAGTTCACCCTGTTCTATGCATATTTTTACTTCTTCTTCAATTATTGCATGTTGTTCCATTGCCTCTTCTGCATGTAGTGTAATAATCATTATCAATCACTTATTTAGTAAGGGGTTAGTATATATAAATATATCGTTTTTTATTCAACTTCTGTATCAAGAAACCCTGAATCTTTTTATCGCCTCTTCCTCAATAAAATGCAGTTTTTTAGCTGGAATAACTAAACATTGTGGAAATTTATTAAACTTTATCTCTCTTAACTCTTTTAACTTTCCTGCTTTAATCTCATT
>CAZHCT010000035.1:0-7502 GCA_964531355.1 Candidatus Woesearchaeota archaeon
GCACAGGGTATGATTTAAGCTCAGTTCCTTTTTCAGAGCCTTCAACTGCCAATCCAGGGCCTTGCGCCCAGACGCTGTTTGTTTGTTCGTCTCTCAAGTGCAAATTTTCTATATCTGTTCCTGGGATTTTTCTTGCTCCTTCAACCTCGAATGTCAAAGTTTTCCCATTGACCTTTCTGTCGTATGCAGTAAGAGTTCCGCACAGCGGGCACCACGAAACAATTATGGGTGTGCTTCCAATAAAATCATTAGCAATTACTGGCGGCATTTTGTTCATGTCTCCTATCTTGTAGGCTTTTGCCTTGTCTCCAATTTTTATTAACCCATAAAGGTTATTTACATTTACTTTTTCTAATTGTGCTTGAACTTCTATTAATTGGTTCTTTAGATTTTCTGTAGCTACCACCTGCCCCGTAAGTTTATTTACTTGATCATTTAACTTATTCACCTGTGGAGAAGCAAAAAGCTTTCCACCTAAAAATCCTATAACTAAACCAACAATCAATAAAATAACCATTAATGTCTTTGTACTCATCTTTATATCCTCCCGTCTTAAAACAAATTTAGTACCTTAGCTATAACTACTAAAATAATAATTACAATTAAGCCCATCATCATCTTCTCATGTACACACATCCCGGGTTTATCTTTACAACCCTTCATTGGACACATTTTAGTCATTTTATTTCACTTCCTCATGAGTTAACTAGCCTCTTAAATATTATTTCCCATGTATCATTATCAACAGCTCCAGAGCCTGCCCAAATTATTATACCCCTTCTATCTATTGCAAATTTGACCGTAGTTGATATAATCTCATAATCTTTTAATATACTGGATGAGCCAGGCGCAAATTTGATTAAGTCATAATTTCCTCGTATCTTATACTCTCTTAATTTCTGAGCATCTTCATTTAAATCCAAATCTATTGCAACAAATTCTACATCTTTGTTGTATTTTGGATAAACTCTGTTTACTGCATCAAGATCTTGTTTGCAAAATGGACACCATGTTGTAATAAATTCAACTAAAATTGGCTTGTTTTGAGCCATAATCTCACTTAATTTGATTATTTCTCCATCAATTGTTGTTACTGTAAACTCTGGTGCTTTGTCTCCTCTATTTAATCCATTATTAATTTGACTAGTTGTTTCTTTTTTAGTACTGCATCCAGCTGCAAATATTATCACAGTTAACACAATAGCAACTAATAATATATAAATAATCTTTTGTTTCATTTTCTACTCCTTTACAAAGTAATAATCTGATAGCCATCATTCAGTAATTTTGCAACATTTGGGTGCCCTTCAACCTCCCCTAACAATTTTAATTCTTCTCTTTGAGCATCATTTTTGCTGCCATAGTGGCCTATGCAAAATTCGCAAACACCCTCTATAACCCCCTCCTTTTTCACTGATTCATAAAGCTTATGCGCAGGATGTTCTGGCTTAGAGAACTCACTAACCCATACTGTTCCTGCTCCATCAAAAATCAGCTTAACATTAATCCCATCATCCTTAAATTGCTTGGCAAAACCAAGAGCATGGAAAGCCCTACTTAAATCATCTTTTCCAGCTAATAAAAAAATAGCTACTTTTTTCATTGTTTGTCCCTATATCCACAACAGTCTTTGTATTTTTTTCCACTGCCACAAGGACATTTATCATCAGATTTTGGCTCTTTTTCTTCTTTAGTTATTCCGCAACATCCCATTTAATTTACCTCCATTATATTTCAAGAGAGAATACTATATATTAAATATATATTTTTCCCTTAAAATTAAAATCAAAATTTAATATTAAAGAAAAGGTTTATATATCAACATAACACTTAATATAATAATGAAACATATAATCATAGCTCCTGTAGGAGATGACTTAAGCTCATTGTTCCTAGGAATAAAAGAATTCCCTACAGAAAAAATTATATTAATATGCCCTTTAGAAAACCTAAAAAAAGCAGAAGACATTAAAAATACATTCAAAAAATTTGATATCCCCATAGAAATAAAAGAAATTGATGGAAACATAATGGAAGAAATCTTTAGAATTATAACAGATATAAAAAACAAAGAAGAACAAAACAGAATTATTATTAATATCGCAACAGGAGATAGAATAAGTACTTGTGCAGCATTAAGTGCAGCATTTGTTAATGGAATAAAGGCATTCGGTGTAATGAACAACCAGATTATGTTAATGCCTATACTGAAATTTTCATATTATAATTCTATAACAAATAAAAAATTAAATATATTAAAATTACTGAATAATAAGGAATTGTCAATAGAAGATATAAGCAAAAAAACAGGAATGAGTTTGCCTTTAACATATTACCATATAAACGGTACTTTAAAAGAAGAAGGATTAAAAGGATTAGGATTGATAGAACCATTAAATAAATCAAAAATTAAATTATCTACACTAGGAAGATTATTAATCAAAGGATATATAAACTAGTAAATTAAATATAAAAATATAAAACAAAGGAGGAAAAAATGGCAAAAGTAAGAATTTACACAACCCAAACATGTCCTTGGTGTAAGAAAGTAAAAGATTTTCTAAAAGAGCATAAGGTTAAATTTACAGAAATAGATGTAAGCAGCGATGAAAAAGCAGCAAAAGAGATGATAGAAAAATCAGGTCAAATGGGCGTTCCTGTAATAGATATAGATGGAAAAATAATCGTCGGTTTTGATGAAGAAGAATTAAGAAAAACTTTAAAATTATAATCTAAAATGATCAAAGCTAATAATCTAATCTTAAAGCCGAGAAAATATGATTATACCCCCAATGAAAAAATAATATATGATATGATCGTAATTGGCGGGGGCGTAGTCGGACTTTCAGCAGCAATGTACGCTGGAAGACTTAATTTAAAAACACTTGTGATAGGCGAACTAATTGGAGGAACAATAACCTTAACAGAGCTTATTGAAAATTATCCGGGGTTTACTTCGATAACTGGTCCGGAATTAGCAAGATTAATAGAAAACCACGCTAAAGATTATGATATAGATTTATTAAGCGATAAAGTTCAAAAAGTTGAAATCAATAAATCAAAACAAAAAAAATATTTTAAAGTGTTTGCAAAGAACAAAATTTTTTCTTCAAAAACAATTTTGTTTGCAACTGGAACAAAAGTTAGAAAATTAGAAGTCCCTGGGGAAAAAGAATTCTCTGGTAAGGGAGTAAGTTACTGCGTTCTCTGCGATGGACCTTTATTTAAAAATAAGATAGTTGGAATCGTTGGAGGAAGCGATAGCGCTGTAAAAGAAGCAGTTTTATTAACAGAGTATGCAAAAAAAGTTTATATCATCTATCGCGGAGAAAAAGTTCATCCAGAGCCCCCTAATCAAAAGAGAATGGAACAAAAGATAAAGCAAGGAAAAATAGAAATAATTAATAATGCAAATGTAATCAAGATTCAAGGAAATAAAATGATTAATAATGTTATATTCGACAGGCCCTATAAAGGTAAAAAAGAATTTGAATTGCAAGGGTTGTTTATTTATGCAGGCCATATCCCTTTAAGTGATTTAGCAAAGAATATTAAGGTAAAAATAAATAAAAAAAGGGAAATTATCATTAATAAAAACTCAGAAACAAATATTCCAGGTGTGTATGCAGCAGGAGATGTAGCAGATACTGAATGGAAACAAGCAATAACAGGCGTTGCTGAAGGAATAAAAGCAGCATATTATGCTCATGAATATATTAATTAAAAAATATAAGGTTGTGAATTCAATGAACAATAAAAAATTTTGGAGATGTAATGTTTGCAATGATATTCATTACGGTGTTGCAGGTCCGCAAATATGTCCAACCTGCTCTACTCCAAATGCATATGTAGAAATTGAAGTAAAAGAAGCAAAAAAAGTTTTAGACCTTTAAGATGAAAGAAAAAGAACTAATCAAGGTATGGTCAAAATTTACCGAAAATAATGATTTTAAGCTAAACCCGGATAAAGAGCATGTTGAAATTATAGCTAAAGGTGTTTTAGAGAATGAAGAAAAATTTGGATTTAAGCTTTGCCCTTGCAGATTAAGGGACGGTACAATAGAAAAGGATTTAGAGTTGATATGCCCTTGTAACTTTAAACCGCATGAAACTTGGATAAATCCAAAATCAGGAATGCCCCAAATGTGCTGGTGCGGTTTATTCATTAAGAGATAATTTTTTAAAATAAAAAGGTGATAAAATGAAGATATTTATTGATAGCGCAGACTTGGATGAAATTAAAAAAGCGTATTCTTATGGAATCTTAGATGGGGTTACAACAAATCCTTCTTTAATAAAGAAAGCAATTGAAAAATTTAAAAAAAAGAAACAGAAAATAAAGATAGAATCTTATATCAAAAAAATATTAAAAGTAGTAAAGGGAAAACCTGTAAGTTTAGAAGTAATCGGAACAAATTACAAAAAGATGGTTAAAGAAGGAAGAATATTATTCAAAAAATTTAATCCTGCAGCAAAAAATGTTTATATTAAAATTCCTGTTAATCCTTGTCTGGAGCAAAATTGCAATACTTCTTCTGACGGGATTAAAGCAATAAAAACACTTTCAAAAGAAAAAATTCCTGTTAATTGCACCCTTATCTTTACGCCCGAACAAGCATTGCTTGCTGCAAAAGCAGGAGCTAAATTTGTAAGCCCTTTTACAGGAAGAGAAGATGATTATATAAGGGAAATTAATAGAATCAGATTCAAGAAACAGGACTATTTCCCTGCAGAAGGTTTCAAGAAAGGTAAAAATATGCTAAAAGATAAAGGAATAGTCTCAGGGGTTGATTTAATTAAACAAATAGTGAAAATATTCAGAAAAAACAATATTAAAGCGCAGGTATTAGCAGCAAGCATAAGAAACAAGATGCAGTTTAGAGAGGTTGCTGAAGCTGGAGCAGACATAGCAACTCTTCCATTCAATGTCATTGCTGAATTGCTTGATCATTATAAAACTGCAGAAGGCATGAGGGAATTTACTAAAGATATAATCCCTGAGTATGCTAAAGTATTAAGAAAGGATGCAAAATGAAAATAGAAATAGATAATAATTCGCTTAAGAAATATTATGATAAAAAGATAATTAGAAAATTCAAAGATATCAAAGACAAATTCAAATATGCAAGTAAGATAAAATCTAATCCCTTAATCTATACAGTTTACATAAAAGATTTTGGATGCTTTGAAACTGGCTTGACAGTTATTGAACCAGGAACAATCAATAAGGAATTATTTATGACAAAAGGGCACAGGCATCAAAAACCAGCAGGTGAAATATATATTTTGATAAGAGGAAAAGGAAAACTCCTGATAAAAAATAAAAAAACAGAAATATTTGAATTGAAAAAAGGGAAAACATATATAATCCCGGGAAAATCAGGGCATCGTCTTGTTAATACAGGAAACGAGAAATTAGAGGTCCTGACAATCTACCCAAAAAATGCAGGCCATGATTATAATCTTGAATTTGAAAAAAGAATTTTTAGAAAATGAACTCCAATCTGAATAAAATAACAATTCGGGGAAAAGCAGTCTTTCTTGCATATGATCAGGGATTAGAGCACGGACCAACAGATTTTAATGACAAGAATGTAAACCCAGAATATATTATTGACATTGCTAAAAAAGGCAAGTATAATGCAGTTATTTTTCAAAAAGGAATAGCTGAAAAATACCAAGAAGAAATAAAAAAATCAAAAGTTCCTTTAATCATCAAGCTGAACGGCAAAACTAATCTTTACAGAGGAGAGCCAATTGCAAGACAACTATGCACTGTTGATGAAGCAATCAAGTTAGGAGCTTCTGCTGTAGGCTATACAATCTATATTGGCAGCAAATATGAGAGTGAAATGCTAAAAGAGTTTGAAAATATAGAAAGACAAGCCCATAAAAAAGGATTAACAGTAATTGCATGGATATATCCTCGTGGAAAATCCATAAAAAATGATGTTTCAAAGGAGATGATGGCCTATTCATCTCGTGTTGGCCTTGAAATTGGAGCAGATATCGTTAAAATGAAATATGGCGGTAATCCTTCTGATTTAAAATGGGCAGTAAAATCTGCTGGGAAAACTAAAGTTGTTATTGCCGGAGGAGTTAAAAAAACAGAAAAAGAATTAATCAAGCAAGTTAAAGATATTATGAAATCAGGAGCATCAGGCATAGCAATAGGAAGAAATATCTGGCAGAATAAATATCCATTGATAATTACAAAGAAAATCAGAAAATTAATATTCAAATGATAGTTGTAAACTTTAAAAATTATAAAACAGGAGATTATGTAATTGAACTAGCAAAGAAGATAGAAAAATACAAAGATATAATAATTGCTATTCCATCCGTTAATATAAAAGAAGTTAGTGAAAAAATAAATCTAAATGTATATTCCCAGCATGTTGATTTCCAAAAAGAAAAATCAACAGGATTCATCATTCCTGAAAGCATTAAAAAAGCAGGAGCATCAGGCTCTTTGTTAAATCATTCAGAGCATCCAGTTAGTTTAACCACAATTAAAAAAACAATAAAGAGATGCAATAAACTTAATCTAAAAATAATTGTTTTTGCGTCAAACCTAAAAGAAGCTGAGAAGATTAAAAAATTTAATCCGTATGCAATAGCTTTTGAAGACCCAAAACTTATTGCAACAGGAAAGTCAATTACTAGATACAAAACAAATGATATAAGAAAATTTGTTAATCTATTAAAAGAAAGTAAAACAATCGCCTTATGCGGATCTGGAATAAGCTCAATTCAAGATTATAAAGAAGCTCTTAAACTAGGCTGTAAAGGTGTATTAGTCTCTTCAATAATAGCTAAATCAAAAAATCCAGATAAATTTCTGAAAGAGGTCTATAAAAAATGATGATTAAAAAAAATATAAAGCAAGAATTAAAAGAAAAAAAATTCAGGGTAACCATATTTGGGTCAGCAAGAACAAAAATAGAAAAAAAGGAATACAAACAAATATACACATTAGCTAAAATGCTTGGTTCTAAAGGTATTGAAGTAGTTACAGGTGGAGGCCCTGGAATTATGGAAGCTGCTAGCAAAGGCCATAAAGCAGGCAGAAAAAATAAAAAAAACCATTCTATTGGGTTGGCTATTAAGCTTCCTAAAGAGCAGAAAATAAACAAAAGCATTGATATCGTTAAAAAATTCAAGCATTTCTCAGATAGATTGGATAACTTCATGCTTCTTTCAAATGCAGTAGTTGTTGCTGAAGGTGGGATTGGAACATTATTGGAATTTTTTTATACATGGCAGCTAGTTCAGACAAAAGAAATCTGCAATATTCCAATAATCCTTCTTGGGAATATGTGGCCTGACCTGATTAAATGGTTTGAAAAATGGCCTCTAAAAAAGAAATATTTTGAAGAATATGATTTAAATTTATTATTTTTGGCTGAAAACTGCAATGAAGCTGTTAAAATGATCAGCAATGCATATGAAGAATACAAAACAGGAAATAAAAGATTCTGTTTAAACTATAAAAAATATAA
>CAZHCT010000036.1:0-7309 GCA_964531355.1 Candidatus Woesearchaeota archaeon
TTTGTTTTCATTATTAAGATTTCTATCGCAAAAATGTCGGTTAAGATCTTTATTTAAGCAATTTCTACGTTTCTGTTTATCAAAACCAAAAGGATTAGCAACTGGGAATATAATTAGTCTATTTCCTTTAATTTTATTTAAATTATATTCTTTGAGAAATTTGAGAATTGATAAAGGACCGGCAATTTCATCGCCATGTATGCCTGCTGAAAAACAAATTGTATTTATTGGAGAGAAATTATTGATAATTATTTGATATATTGGATAATCTTGAATAGAACCAATATTCTTTAATTTTAATTTTCTTTTAATACAAACATCTTTTAATGATTTAATAAATTCATTATACATCTGTTTATAGATCATTTAATCTTCAATGCAGTTCTTAATTCTTCCTCATCAAAGCCAATTATTATCTTTCCATTTATATCAATTACTGGAACTCCTGTCTGTCCTGATTTATCTATCATTTCCTTTGCTGCTTTATGGTCTCTTCCAACATCTACCTCTTCAAATTTAATCTTGTTCTTTCTAAGAAATTCCTTTGCCAATACGCAATATGGACAGTTTTCAGTTGAATAAATTTTTATTTTCATTTCTTTCTCTTCAGGTTTGCTAAAGCTTCCTTGAATTTTCCAGCATGCGCTCTCTCATCTTCAGCTATCTCTTTAAATCGGTCTGCAGCTATTTTATTTCCTTCTTCTTCAGCTTTCTTTGCAAACTCAGGATACATTTTAGCAGCTTCTTTTTCCTCTCCTTTGATTGCATTTTTAATATTAGCTTTTGTTTTCTTAACAATTCCTAATAACTCTATTTCCTCAGATACATGATGTTTTTCTTCTTCAGCAATCTGTCTAAATAGCTCAACTGCTTCATTATATCCCTCTTCCTCTGCTTTTTTGGCAAATGCCATATATTTCTGATAAGCAGTGCTTTCTCCAGCCAATGCTTTTTTTAGATTTCCTTTTGTTGACATTCTTTTATTTCCCTATCATTTTTTATTTTTAAAATATCTTTTAATATAATCTTCCATAAGTGCAAAGATAATCAAAAAATTTTGAAATTCTTTGGGTTTCCAATATTCTCTAACTGCTTTCTTTACATCTTCTCTTTCTCCTTCTTTAAATTTATACAGATTACCATAACTAAAAAACCAATTGTAATCCAATTTTTCATTAGATATCATATAAACATCTAAAAAAGAATCTTCATTCCTTGATGCACCAAGAGCAGAGCTTAAACCCTCTCTTACTTTTGGCTCAATTTTTTCTTTATTATTTATATAAAACCATCCAAATTCATCTTCTTCAAGTCTAGCTTCTTTTCTTACACCCCCACACAATTTATGTACAGCATAGACAGCAGCGCATGTAACATTATGCGCAGAAGGGATAGAATAATCTAAGATAATTGGCTTTTCAAAACCACAAATTAAAGCCTCAATAGTTTTATCTCCAAATTCGATATACTTTCTAATTTCCGTGCCCATAGCCTTCATTTTAATGCCTAACTACTAACTAATTATTAAACTTTTCGATTAAATCTTGCACTTGCACAATCTTAAAACCTGCATTTATGTGCAAGCAATATTGTTTTTTTAACATCATCGACACTATCATTTTCCATTAATCTTATCATCTCTTTTCATTAAAAACAAAAATCTATGTTTTAATAAATTTATCTATTAAAATAAAAAGATTTATATACTACTTATACATATTGTAATTACAGGTGATTACATTTGGTAAAATATAGTAAACATGCTAGAGAACAAATGATTGAAAGAGGTATCTCAACAAATGAAGTTGAAGAAGCGATTAGAAAAGGTAATAAAGAATTGCAGAAACCAAATAAAATATTGCATCACTTTAGGTATTTCACAGTTGTAACTAAGAAATTAGGTGATGACTATTTTGTAATCACAGTTAAACCAAGGTGGTAAAAATGAAATGTCCAGTATGTGAAAAAGGAATATTAAAAAAAGGTAGAATAAAGGAGTATATGTTTGGGATTTATCTAGGCGAATTTCCAGCAGAAATATGCAATAATTGCAAGGAATCATTTACAGACTCAGTTGCGACTAAAGAGATAGAAGAAATAGCAAAGAAAAAAGGAATTTGGGGTTTGAGTGCAACAACAAAGATAACAAAAACAGGTAATTCGCTAGCAGTAAGAATCCCAAAAAAGATAGCAAATTATTTAAAACTGCAAGAGGGTAAGGAAACATATATTCATCCGCAAGATCGCAGTTTAGTTATAGAAACAAAAGATTAAGCTTTCTCATTCATTTCCTTGATCATTTTCTCAATATCCTTTTTATTTAATCCATGTGCCTTTGCTCCCTGCTCAATTGTTTCAAAAGCAGATACATGGCATCCAATGCAGTGCAGCCCATAATTCATTACAACATCAATAGCATTTGGATACTTGTCCATTACATCCTGAAAAGTCATGTTTTTTGTTATTTTATCTTTTTTCATCTTTCCTCCTAAAATCCTAAAACCTCATTTACAAATATTAAATTTATCCTTTCTAATTGAAACTCTTTATTGATAATCAGAATCTTGTTGACAGAACTTCCAGGAACGCCATATGCCTTTCTTGCTCTTTCGCTTTCTAATGGCAAGCAATATTCATAAATTCTTTTAATTCCCTCATCAACATTCTTGACAATTTTCTGTGCTCCAACAACAAAAATGACCTTGCTTGAGCCATAAGCATAAGCAGGTAATTGGCTTCCAGAAGCAGATGCAATTAAAACCTCTCCATTTTCTGTTACTGCATGTACGCTTCCAATAGCCCATTCTGGAGCAGCCCCTATCTTCTGCATTTCCCTGCCTTGATTTTCCCGATTCATTGAATTTAATTTATTTCTTACTGAATCATATTTATCAGATTGAATCTCTTTTGCAATTTCTGTTTTTTCCAGTGTTATTGAACTCATGTCCATTATCTCAGCATTTTTAGGCAAGATTTCAAAAACTTTTTTCTTAGCCTCTTCTCCATTTTCAGCAAAGTAAGCATTTATCCCATTTTTCTTTAATGCAGTAATTGTTTTCTTGACTGTTTCATTATCCGCTAATTTATTCCAGCTCATTTTAATCTTGAATTTACAATTCCCCAATTTATATTATTAAAAAAATCTTCTATGTATTGCTTTCGGTTTGTTCCATAATCAATAAAATAAGCATGCTCATAAACATCCAAAACTAAAACAGGCTTGCAATTCCATATAGCAATATCATGTATATCAGCTCCATAAATCTTCAATTTCTTAAAGTCATTATCATATGCTAAAACAGCCCATCCTCTCATTGCTATTGCTGTTGCAGTAAACATTTTCTTGAAATTTTCAAAACTTTTCCATTTTTCTTCAATCATTTCTTTAATTTTTCCGCTAAACTCTGTTTTTCCTAATTCTTCAAAATATAATTCATGCAGCTTCATCCCAGCTGTAACAAAACTCTCTGTTAATCTTAAAGCTCTGATGTCATCCTTCTCAGTATCAGCATTTTTTATTTTCTCTCCAACAGCTTCTGTTTTTTCAACATATCCCCTGTATAATTTAAGATGCTCTTCTTTTTGCCTTTCAGATAAAAATTCTTTTGGTAAATTAAATTTTTTCAGCATTTTTTCCTCCTCTCTAATAAAGAGATAATATAAATGAAGTATTCTTATTCGCTTTTAATGAATGAACTGCATTTTCTTTCATGAATATAATCACTCCTTTTGTCATTATAATATCTTTGCCTTCCAAATTAAATACTCCATCTCCCTCTAAAACATATATAAATCCTTCTTTTGTAGACGTATGCTCAGAAATATCTGTGCCTTTTGCCATGCAGAATAAACTAATATTAGCCTTCTTGGTTTTTATTAATTCTTTGCTTAATACGCCTTCTTTGGGGTATTCAATTAATTCATTTACGTTCTTATTCACTTTTTTCTCCTCTCATAATCTTCTATCGCTTTTAATAAAGCCTCTTCTCCTAACAAGCTGCAATGGTATTTTGGCCTTGGCAATCCCTTTAATGCATCTGCAATGTTTTTATTTGTTATTTTCTTAGCTTCTTCTATTGTTTTTCCTTTTGCAAGATCTGCAAGCATGTCAGATACAGCTAAAGCAGCTGCGCATCCCAATGTTTTAAATTTTACATCTTTTATTATCTCTTGGCCTTTTTTGTTTTTCCCAACTTTAATATAAAGATACATTATATCTCCGCAACGCAAGTTACCCACTTCTCCCACTCCGCTTGCATTTTTAATCTCTCCAACATTCCTTGGATGCAAAAAGTGTTTCATAACTTCTTTTGAATATTCCATCTTATTTCCTCCAAAAAGGGCTTATTTTTCTTAATTCTTCAACTGCTTTTGGCAAAACATCTAAAACATAATTTATTTCTTTTTCTGTAGTATCTTTGCTTAATGTTAATCTTAAGCTTCCATGCGCTTCTTCTTGCTTTAATCTCAATGCTAATAAAACATGGCTTGGCTCTAATGATTTTGATGAACAAGCAGAACCTGTAGATGCTGCAATTCCTTTTTCATCCAGCATCAAAACCAAACTTTCTCCTTCAATAGCTTTAAAGATAAAATTCGCATTATTGCTTAATTTTTTTTCATGATGACCATTCAAAAAACTCTCCGGGATCTTTAAAACTTCTTTGATTAATTTATCCCTTAATGCCTTTATTTTTTTATTATTAAAATTATTACTGCAGACTTCAACTGCTTTTGCCATTCCAACAATTCCAGCTATATTTTCTGTTCCGCTTCTTAAACCAAATTCATGCCCTCCTCCATGCAATAATACCCCTATCTTATTTTTTAATTCTTTTTTTATGTATAACACTCCTACCCCTTTAGGACCATAAATTTTATGTGCGCTTAAAGACATTAAATCAATGTTCTGCTTTTGAACATCTATCTTTTCCTTGCAATAGCTCTGCACAGCATCGGTATGAAATAAAACTCTCTTTTCTCTGCATAATTTTCCAATTCTCTCTATATCTTGTATTGTTCCTATCTCATTATTTGCATGCATTATGCTTACAACTAATGTTTTTTCATTAATTGCATTCTTCAATTGCTCAAAATCAATTAAGCCATATCTATCAACATCAAGATAAGTTACCTTTGCTCCATTTTTCTCTAAAAACTTGCATGTTTCTAATATAGCATCATGCTCTATCTTGCTTGTTATAATATGATTTTTCTCTTTATTATTAAAAAACAATCCCTTTAATGCAATATTATTGCTTTCAGTCCCTCCAGAAGTGAAAATTATTTCTTCGGCTAAAGCATTTATTGACCTTGCAATTATTTCCCTGCTTTTCTCCAATGCTTCTTTGGCTTCTCTTCCAAATGAATGCAGTGAACTGGCATTTCCATATTTTTCATTAAAATAAGGTTGCATTTCTCTCAAGACTTCTTTATCCACTTTGGTTGTAGCAGCATTATCTAAATATACTTTCATTTTTTCTTCAAACAAATCCTCCCGCAGTAAGATTTTGCATGTTTTTCAACTAAATTTAATAATGGAATTATTGTTTTCTTGTTTAGCGAATAAACCCTTTCTTTTCCCTTTCTTGTTGCTTCAACAAAACTGCATTCTATTAATTTCTTCAGATTATGGCTTACCTTGCTTTGCTCTTCATTGATTGCCTTGCATATTCCGCTAACGTTAAGATTATTATGCCTTAATGCCTTAACTATCTTCCACCTTGTCTTATTTGAAAAAGCCCCGAAAAATAGTTCATATGAACTGCATTTCATATGAAAATGATATCATAGGTAGTATATAAAGGTTTTGAATAGATTAAAAAGTATCTTATTAGTAGTAACAAATAGAAAGATTTATATAGTTATAGAACTCTTAATAATTATGGCAAAAGCATATGGATTTTTTAACTACAATAAATCAGGTGACCTAATCAGACTAATGAAAAGAATTGGAAATAGAGCAAATTTTACTGATTTAACTTTTAAGATTCTAAATGAAGATGAAAGAAGAGAACTACAACCTGAACTTGTTCAAGTTGCAAAGAAAACGCAAGTATATGGTACTATTCCAATTAATTGTACTCAAAAACAATTCCACAAACTTAGAACTATCAAACCTGTAAGTGCATATGAACTCACGCATGTTGTAGAAGGAAAAGTGCCTGGCCCAATAACTCACTTTGGAGTTGCAAGTATGTTAAACGAAATATTAAGAGGTATTGGCTTCGAGAAATACAAAGGAGGTATCTTTCGAGGAACTACTTTATACCAAAAAAGCACTGGAAGTTTTGAATCATTGTGATAAATGTATCTTTAGAAACTGATTTGTCTTTTTCTCACAAGTAATATAGAATTAAGTTTTTAAATAGATATTTTATATCTTAATAGATGGATAAATTCACAACCAATTTTGAATCCAAAGTAAAAAACACAATCAAAAAATTTGATTTGCTAAATAAAAAAGACAGAGTACTATGCGCCTGTTCAGGTGGCAAAGACTCAACTGTAGCATTATACATCTTAAAAAAACTAAAATATAATGTAGAAGCAATAACAATTGACACAGGCTTGGGAAAATATACTCAATTAAACCTAAAAAACCTGAGAGATTTCTGCAAGCAATACAAGATTAAATTGCATGAATTAAGCTTCAGGAAAGAATTTGGCTATACAACTTGTTATATTCGTTCTGTTTTGGCATCCAAAGGAATAAAACTAAATTCATGTTACATATGCGGCATATTAAGAAGGCAATTAATAAATAAAGCAGCAAGAAAACTCAAAAAAACAAAGCTTGTTACAGGCCATAATCTTGATGATGAAGTTCAGGTAATAATGATGAATCTGCTTAGAGGAAATCCTTCTCTATCTGCTCGTTTAGGGCCCTCAACAGGTGTAATTAAGGATAAAAGGTTTATCCCAAGAATAAAGCCATTATACTTATGCTTGGAAAAAGAAGTAGCTCAATACAGCAGATTGATGAATTTCAATATACAATACACAAAATGCCCTTGCAGGTCTACTTCATCAAGACTTGCAATTATTGATTTTCTAAATAGTTTTGATGACAAGATAAAATACAATATAATAAATCATTTCTTAAGGCAATTGCCAAAACTAAAACAAAAATATAAAACAAACAAAAATCCAAATTACTGCAAAATATGCAAAGAACCTTGTTCTGGAGATATCTGCAAAGCCTGCTGGATTAAAGAAAATCTAAGAAAATAAGGCATTCAATAACAATTAATCAAAGTGTTACAAAAATTGTATCACTTTTCAATAAAAGTGTTACAAAAATTGTATC
>CAZHCT010000037.1:0-7105 GCA_964531355.1 Candidatus Woesearchaeota archaeon
CTTTGCTTTCTTTTTCTCCTAGACATTCAAACAATTCTCTTATTTTTATTACAGCAAGATTATATCTTAATTTTTTTATATCTTCAGTAATATCCCTGACAATCTTGTTAAATTTGCTTTCTGTTTTCTTATCGCTTTTTCCAACTTTAACTTTCTCAAAATATTCAACAACTCTGTTGATAAATCTAAAACTTCCATCAATAGCTTCATCGCTCCATGAAAAATCCTTGTCTGGGCTAGCAACAGAAACAAGATAAAACCTTAATGTATCAGCCCCGTATTTATCAATTGTATTTAATGGGTCAACAACATTTCCCCTTGACTTGGACATTACATAACCATCATTCCCATGCAGCATTCCCTGATTAAATAGTCTATAAGCTGGCTCATCAATATCCAATAATCCCAAATCTCTCAAAAACTTTGTGTAAAACCTGAAATAAATCAGATGCATGCACGCATGTTCCTTTCCTCCAATATACAAATCAATTGGCATCCAATATTTTGTTTTTTTCTTGTCAAATATTTCTTTTTTATTCTTGCTATCGCAGTATCTTAAAAAATACCATGAAGAATTGACAAAAGTATCCATTGTATCTGTTTCTCTTCTTGCTTTTCCCTTGCACTTGGGGCATTTTACATTGACAAATTCTTTGTTTGTTTCTAATGGATTTCCCTTTCCAAATTCAACCTTTTCAGGTAATTTAATAGGCAATTGTTTTTCTTTAACAGGAACAATTCCGCATTTATCGCAATAAACAACAGGTATAGGTGTTCCCCAATATCTCTGTCTTGATATAAGCCAGTCTCTTAAGCGGTATACAACACTCCTTTTCCCTTTTTTATTCTTCTCTAAAAATTCTGTTATTTTCTTTATTGCTTCTCTATTGTTTAAACCATTAAACTTGCTGGAATTTACAAGTATTCCTTCATCAACATAAGCTCCATCAACTTTTCTTTTATCTTCTGGCTGAATAACCATCTTTATAGGCAGATTATATTTTTTAGCAAACTCAAAATCTCTCTGGTCATGCCCCGGAACAGCCATCACCATTCCCGATCCATATTCAGCAACAACAAAATTGCCAGCATAAACAGGAACTTTTTCATTTGTTAATGGATTAATTGCATAGCTTCCAGTAAAAACACCCTCTTTTTCTAAAAGCTCTTTCTCGCTTGTGCTCTTGATTTTTTTCAGAAAGTCTTTAACTTCATTTTCTTGCTCATCAGTCACTAATTTCATTAATTCTGAATGCTGGCTAGAAATAACCATAAAAGTAACTCCGTAAATTGTATCAGGACGTGTTGTAAAAATTGGCCATTTTTCTAAACAAGCATTTAAAACAATTGGTTCTTTTTCTCCGCAAATATGTTTATCCTCAGCTTCAAAATAGATTGGTTTACCTTCAAGCTTTTCTTTTAATTTTTCTGCTTGTTCTCTAGGAATTTTATCTTTTGTATCATGAAGTATTATTATTTCTTTTACATTTTTCTTTATTTTCTCAAAATCGAATTTCCAATCAAAAGTTTTAGCAAAGGGCCATTCTTTAATAACCGGTTCAATAAATCCTGCGGCTAAAATTAATTTTTTAATTGGTTTATTTAAACTTTCCAAAACTTTTAAAGCAACAACGCTTCCAAAACTATGTCCTAATAAAACCGTGTTTTCATCAAGTTTACAATTATCTAAAACATATTTTACTTGTTCATTTACATCAGGATTATCTGTATTTGGAAGTTTTGGCACAGTCACTTTATAACCTTTTTTTTCTAATTCTTTTTTTAACCAAGGAAAGAAATTTACTTCTGGAGAACCACCATATCCGTACAATATAATAAAATTAGATTCTGTAGGGATCTCAAAATTAATTTCAGTCCCATAACTCTTTCCAATCCAATTTTTCTGCATTATCTTGACATCTTCAGGCCATTCTTTCAGTTTTTCAATATCATCATAAAGCTCTTCAGCATAATCAGTAATCCTGAAAAACCATTGCTCTAATTGTCTTATTTCCACATCAGTATCCTTATGTCTCCAGCATTTTCCATCATGCACCTGCTCATTTGCCAAAACCGTATCGCATTTGCTGCAGAAATTTACAGCTGCTTTTTTCCTGAAAGCTATTCCTTTTTCAAACATCTTCAAGAAAATCCATTGATCCCATTTATAATAATCAGGATTGTGAGTTATCACCATTCTATCCCAATCATAACTTAAGCCAATCCTTTTTTGCTGCTTGATAAAATTATCAATAGCATTTTCAGTATATTTTTTTGGATGCACATTTTCTTTTATAGCAGCATTCTCAGCAGGTAATCCTAATGAATCATAACCCATAGGATGCAAAACATTAAAACCCTGCATTACTTTAAATCTTGCATAAATATCCCCAATAGTATAATTAAAGGCATGACCCATATGTAATCCCGAACTGCTGGGGTATGGAAACATCGTTAAAACATAAAACTTATTTTTCTTTCCTTCTTTAACTTGAAAAATCTTCTTTTCTTCCCATTTCTTCTGCCACTTTTCCTCAATTTTTTTAAATTCCATCATTTTATGTATTTTAATTAGTGTATTTAAAACATTTTCTATTGCAGTTTTTGTTCTTCATAATATTGATTAATTAAAGTGCTTATTCTATCCTCTAATTCATTTTTCTTTGCCAAATCTCTAATCTCAACATTAAGCTCTCTAAAAGTAAACTTACTGCAATTATAATTAGGATCAATTAAAAACTCCAATTTGCCATCTTCTGCATAAAAATTCTGGTTAGCTATCATGGAAAATTTAATTTCTGCTCCACTAACTAAAATAATGCCTTCATGATAATAGCCATTTTTTTCTTTTTGTCTTTTCATCCAAATTTCCTTAAAATATACTCCATTTTCCATTTCATTCCTCCTTCTTGTGGCTGAATAGTATAGTGTTTCTCTTCAAAAAGTTTAAGAAAAGAAGCACTTAATCTAAATTAAAACCACAAGAACTAAAGTTAACACTAGCAAAAACATTCTAATTGTTTTATCAGTGTTTTTCATGCTGTTTAAGGATGTAAACTAATATATAAATTTAACTCCCTAAAACATTAAAAAGCTTTAAATATCAATATTATTAGAAATTCCTCAGGAGCCCGTAGCTCAGCTTGGATAGAGCACCTGCCTTCAGATAGGATAAAATAACTATCGGGCAATAAGCAGGGGGTCGTGGGTTCAAATCCCATCGGGCTCACTTGGGCGCGTCGCCAAATCCGGTTAGGCAATCGCCTGCAGAGCGATCAATGTGGGTTCAAAAGATCAAAAAATCTGATACTCCCATCGCGCCCTTTTTTTTAAATAAAAGAACTAGATTAAACTCTTAACATATTCACCTTTAAACTTAAAACCATTCTTCTTTGCTAACATCTCAATTGCCTTATCAACATCAGAGCCATATTGGCATGCTTTTTTCTTTCTCAAAGCAAATTCTTTAGATAAACCATAATCTTCAGCAATCTCTCTTAAAACTATTTTATTAAACTCTTTGCTGATCTTATACATGGGATGTATTTTCATGGCAAATTTCATAATCTCATTATCTAAAAAAGGGCATATTACCTTCATGTTTAGGCTTTTAGCAATAGGAACATCTCTTTCCAAATCCCTTTCAAATAAAGTTAACAGTCCATTAAAACACTCATCATGAAGCTCTTTAAATTTATTTCCTGCAAAAACCTTCTCATGTCTTTGATATCCTGCAAATAACTCCTCGCTTCCCAATCCATTCAGCAAAACATTTTCTCCATTTTCCTTGGCAAACTTTAAAGTTAAATAAGTAACGCAGCCAACAGCAACCTTGGTATAATCATCGGTTTTTAATATTTTAACAACATTATTCAAGGCATCTTCTACCTGCTCTAAATCTAATATCTTTTTCTTTAGACTTAATCCCAAAAAATTCGCGACTTTTTCAGCATATATTAAATCCTCTGCCCCTTCAATCCCAATCGTATAGCAGTTAAAATTCAACCCTAAAGATTTGCAGATTAAGCTGATTAAAGTGCTGTCAATTCCTCCAGAAAACATAACACCAAATTTACCTTCAGCATTTTTACCAATTACCTTAACTAAAATATCTTTTAAATTCCTTTTTATTCTTTCTTTATTGGTTTCTAAATTATCAAAATCAGCCTTGCATCCATTAACAATCTTATTCCATTCTTCCTTGTTCATAAAAAAACAAAAAATTAATTAATCTTAAAAAACTTTGCTTTATTATGTACCCAATCGAAATTTTATTAAGAGCAAAATATGACAAAAACTTCAGGATATTAGATAAATCAGAATAATTATAAAACATACATTTAAAAATCCTATTTTTAATTACACTTTAGGTTAATCAAAAATAGAAAGGAGGAAAAATACAAAAAATGGTAGAAGGACGTTGCATGAAATGCAAGAAACAAGTTGAAATCAAGGATCCTCAAGAGACAGCTACTTCAAGAGGGGTAAAGATGTACAAAGGAAAATGTCCTGAATGCGGAACAACTGTTTGCAGAATTGGCGGTAAATAAATAAAAAAACCCGTTTTAAATGCCTTTAAAGATAAATAAGTCTTACAGAAAGGTTATTATAGTTTATAATTCTGAATTGACTGGCAAGAATGCTGTAAATGTACCTCCCTCAAAAATTTTTTATTCCAAAGCATAGAATAATTAAAGTAAAACAATTAAGAAAACCAAAGTTTACCTAAATCTTCTTTTAATTCATGTATGCGCAGATTCGGATTTTTAGAATATATCATATAAAATTTATCTAATTCATTTGCTTCTTTGATTAGATAATGATCTGCAAGATAATTGCCAAGAGAAATATATAATATTGTTAATTCTTCAACTTTATCCAAAATGCTTTTTATCTCTTTCTCGTGTATTTTTTCCATGTTAAAAAAAGAAAATTAATTCTTAACTAATTCATCCAATTTTTTCGTAACTTTCTTCACAAGTTCCTCAACAAATTGCTTAGCTGGATTATTAATCAAACTTTTATTACGAGCATGTATATACCATGAAGTCAATTCTTTATCAATAACATTAGCTAAAGGTGAATCCAATAAAGGAGATAAATAACCTTTAAGTTCAACATTGAATCCTTCTATTGTCCCTTTAATTTGATATTTATTACAGATTTCAGAATATTTCTGTTTTACCTCTGCATCGCTTGTCATCTTTTATTTCCTAGGCATAAATATAAACCTAATGAATAATATTGCAATCACTACTAAGATTACATCGCCGATAATCCAAAACAAGTTGTTTGTGCTTATTCCTTTTAATGCATCAAATGTTATTCCGCTGGTTCCCTTGACCTCAACAACAGCTGTATCTGTCTTAAGTGTTTTTCCGCCGGATTTAACATTCACAGTTGCGCTGTAATTTCCTGCAGCTAGTCCGCTTTTCGGCTGCAAAGGAACATAAACAGTTGTGCTCTGGTCTTTGCTTAAGAATACAATTCTTGCAGTTGAAGTTGCCCAATCATCAATATTGCTTAATTCAACAGTAAACTCTGCATCATCTCCTGTATTAGTTATCTTTGCTGGAATATTAAACATATTTCCAGTTGTTGTAAATGTCTTGTCATATAAAGATAAGATAACTTTATCGCTTGTTGTTGTAGTTGTTGTAATTGCTTTGCAGCTTCCGCTTACAGTTACATTTGCAAGCCCAGAATCAAAAGTATCTCCGCTCTCATCATAAACAGTTACTTCAATATAATAAGTTGTCTCAGTGACATTTTGAGAGATTATAACTGTAAATGTCTTTGTTACATCATCTCCCTCATCTAAATCAAAGAAATTTGAATATTGGTCTAATTTCAGTGTGCTTTCTCTTACTCTTACCCTTACATCTTCTTGATCATTTGATCCCGCATTGAATAATGTTGCGCTTAAGCTTATTGATCCACCGCAGCTTGTAGTTGAAGGTTCTGTCTTTAATTTTTCAATCAAGACACTATCATCGTCCTTATCTATATCAATATCAACATCATCTTGCTCGCATTGATCATCTTCATTTCCGCTTTCATATGATTTAATATAAATAACATATCTATCGCTGTCTTCATCAACATCAACAGGAACTTTCAAGCTTAAATCAAAGTCCTTGTCATCTCCGTCATTTATCTTAGTTTTGTCGCTTTTAACAGATGCAATTACCTTATTCTTGTCCTTGTCATATAAAAATGCCTCTACATAAGCATTAATGTCATCATCGCCATTATTTTCAACATTGGTTTCAACGCTGATGCTTTCTCCAGGCTTGAATTCATCATTTGGATCAGGATTGTCTATGCTTAATATTAAGTCCCCTACCTCGCCATCGCTGCATACAACATCTTCTGGTAAAACTTTTACAGTTAATGTTGAACTAGCGCTTGCTCCGCTTGTATCATTTATGCTTATTATTCTTGTATAATCATCAGGATCAACATTCTTATTAATATTTGCAGTGATAGTTATAGTTTGTTGTGTACCAGGAGCTAAAGCAAAATTATTAGGGCTATAGCTTA
This sequence comes from Candidatus Woesearchaeota archaeon, assembly GCA_964531355.1. Classification (GTDB taxonomy): domain Archaea; phylum Nanobdellota; class Nanobdellia; order SCGC-AAA011-G17; family CAZHCT01; genus CAZHCT01. Next base: position 6,544 of record CAZHCT010000037.1, read on the forward strand.
AAATAATAGTATCATTATCCTCGTCATATATAGTGCTTCCAGTTATATTTATGTTTGTTAAATTAGTGCTTCCAGTATTTGTTATAATCAAGCTAGTCGTACTGCTTGAATCAGCTTCGCTTGTTATTGATGCAGTTGCATTTGCAGTTAAACTTGTTGTGGATAATACTGTCAAGCTTAAATTTAATAAAGCAGATACTGAACCATTAGTTACATTTACAGTTCCTGTGTATGCTCCAGCATATGCAGTGCTAGGAATAGCAACACTAGCTATAACATATTTTGATGTTTGATTAAGCAAATCAAATGGGATTGATTGATTAAATGTTAAATATGAACTTGAAATATTAACAATAGTGCCGACAAAATCTGTCTTTACAAAAGTTATTCCAGTTAAATTCTGATCAGTAAAAGTATTAGAAATACTAAAATTTGCATTTACAGTTGTAGAAACATTGCCTGATGGAAATGGATTATTCAAAGATACTGTCAAAGCAGCACTAACACTTCCGATTAACAAAAATAAAGTTAAAACAAATAATATTAATTTTTTCATACTTAA
>CAZHCT010000038.1:0-7075 GCA_964531355.1 Candidatus Woesearchaeota archaeon
AAGATTATCTATAATGCTTCAAAAAATTCTGATGAGAATAGTGAGAATTACAAAGATTATGCAGAAGTTGTAGCTGCAGCTTACTATTCCATGTATTATATTGTTCATGCATTTTTAGCTTTAAAATATAAAACAAAGCTGAGAGAAGGGTTGAGGGGAGTTCATGCAATAACTGAGTATATTATACTTTATTATCTTGTTAAAACAAAGAAATTAGCAGAACATCTTTATGATGAATATCTAAAAACTTTTGAAACCGCTGCTCAAATTCAAAAATTGAGCTTAGAGGACTTTCAAGAAAAAGCTTATGGATATGCTGAACAATATGATAAAAGCAGAACTGCAAGGGAAATATTTACTTATAATATTACACCTAATGTAGAGGAATATCATGCAAAGCAAGCAATCAATACTGCAGAAGAATTTATTAATACCCTAAGGCAAGTGATGATCCAAAAATGAATTTTAATTAATAATTACTGATAATTTTCAAAACAAAAACATTTAAATAAACCATTTATTTCATATACAAAATGGAACTAAAAAAAATAAATGAGTTTACATGGCAGATAAATAAGTATGGAAACATGAAAGTCCCTGCTATTATCTATGCCTCAGAAAAACTCATGCAAAAAATAAAAGAAGACCGAACATTAAAGCAAGCAGAAAATGTTGCAACACTAAAAGGAATTCAAAGAGCATCTTACATAATGCCTGATGCTCACGAAGGATTTTTGTTTAGAATAACTAAATAAACCTTAGACGGTTTTCCAATTGGTGGAGTTGCTGCATTTGACATGGATGAAGGCATAATCTCGCCTGGTGGCGTAGGATTAAACTGATAATAGTTTCCTAAGACGACATTAATTGCGGGGTTAGGCTTTTAAGTACAGACTGGTCTGAAAAGGACATAACAGCAAAAAGAAAAGAATTGCTTAATGAAATATTTAAAGAAGTGCCAGCAGGAGTTGGAAAAGCAGGAATAACAAAACTAAGCAAAGATGTTTTAATGGAAATCCTAAAAAAAGGAGCAAAATGGGCTTTTGAGCAGGGATATGGAACAAAAGAAGATTTAGAAAGAACAGAAGAAAATGGTTGCATGAAAGATTCAGATCCATCAGCAGTTTCCTCAAGAGCATTAGAACGTGGATTGCCTCAATTAGGAACATTAGGAAGTGGAAATCATTTCTTGGAAATACAAAAAGTTGATCAAATTTATGATGAAAAAATAGCAAAAGCATTTGGAATAACTAAAAAAGATCAAATTACAATTATGATTCATTGCGGTTCTCGTGGATTAGGTCATCAGGTAGCATCTGATTATATTAAAGAGATGGAAGATAAATATGGTTTTAAGGATTTGCCAGATAGAGAATTAGTAAATGCTCCTATAAAATCTGAGCTAGGTCAGAAATATTATAAGGCAATGTGCTCTGCAATAAATTATGCTTTCTGTAATAGGCAAATGATAGAGCATTGGACAAGAGATGTTTTCAAAAAAGTTATAGGTTCAGCAGAAGGAATGAAACAAATATATGATCAAACACATAATATCGCAAAATTTGAAAAACATGAAATTGATGGAAAAGAAAAGTTAGTTTGCATCCATAGAAAAGGGGCTAGTAGATCTTTTGGACCAGGACGAGAGGAAATTCCAGAAGTTTATAGGAGCATAGGGCAACCAGTGATAATTCCTGGCTCAATCGGAACAGCTTCTTATTTATTAGTTGGAACAAAAAAATCAGAAGAAATTAGTTTTGGGAGTACGTGTCACGGAGCAGGCAGAATAATGAGTAGACATGAAGCTTTAAAAAATTTCAGAGGTGAACAATTAGTTAAGGAATTAGAGCAACAAGGGATTTATGTTAAGAGCACTTCTCTGAAAGGATTAGCAGAAGAATCAAGTGGGGCATATAAGGATGTCCATGAAGTCGTAAGAGTTTCTCATGAATTAGGGATAGGCAATATGATAGTTAGATTAGTTCCTTTAGCATGTATGAAGGGTTAATCTCATTATTTTTGATACTGAGAAACTATAAAATTAAACAAAGATTTATTATCATCATTTAATAATTTATAGCACAATTCCTGCCAAAAGCAAGATTTATCTTTGCAGTGATGGCCTATATATGGGCTGAAATTCTTATTCATTATCCCGACATCAGCATTATATATTTCATTTACTAAATATTTTAAATCAATCTCGTTTCTAGAAGTTTTTCTTTCTTCAATCTTGTCTGGACTATAGATCGGAAGATAATAGATTGCTAATTCTAAATCTTCAGGATTTTCAGGTTTTGGATATACAGGTAATAACTCAGACAATTTATTGTAAGCATACCAATATAATGTTAATTGTAAATCAAAATCACTAAAAACATCGCTTCCATCTCCTGATTTGTAATCTGTAATCTTTATTTTCTTTCCAATTATATCAATTTTATCAAAAACACCCCTTATTTTATATGCAACCTTTTTATCTTGAAAATCAGCAGTTAATATGATATTATCAAATTTCTTCTCTACAAATCTTGGCTTTGGATTATTTTTCTCTCTTTCAAAAAAAGCCTCAAGAAGTTTTTTCCCCATCTTAAATATTATATGAGGTTCATTTTCTGACTTGAAATAAATATTTTTTGAGTTTACTGAACCATACCATCTTGCTTTAAACCCCAAAATCTTCTTCTCTTTTCGTTTTTCATTTTCAAAATATTCCTGTACTCTCCCATTGATAAGCTCATCTGCAGTTCTTAATTTATCAAGATTAAAATCTGCTATAACCTTATGGATATTTTCTCCATTAACCATCTGAGGTAACTCAAGTGGAGGATCCAAGTGCAATGCATAACTCAAAAGATAAGCAAAATGACATCCCCTATAAGTTCTCAGCTTAGAAGCGCTTACAACTCCAATTCCTTCTGAACTTAATCCTTCAAGAAAATTAGTATCTAAAATCCTCTCTCTTATCTTTCTTGCTATCTCTTCTAAAGACCAAACTCTTTTCTTATTTATTATTGAAACATCTTTATAACTTTTCGTAAATCTTTCATCTTGTATCAGCAAATTGCTTGATTTTATTTCTCTAACTCTCTTCTTTGTTATTTTTGTTGAGCTTATAGGAACTAGTTCTTTCATTAAGCAATCTCAAAACAAGGAATCTAATTAACTTTTCGCTTTTAATTTTTTTTCTGAACTTTATAGTCCTATTGGATAATTTGCTTTAATCCATTCAAAATATTTTTCCAGACCTTCTTTAATTGTTATCTTTGGTTTAAATCCCAATTTTTTAGCCCCAGAAATATCCGCTGCCAATCTCATTACCTCATTAGGTCTTCCTTTGATGTAAACGGGCTTGAGTTTTGACCCGCATATTTTTGATACTAGCACTGCTAACTGAAATATTGAGATTTCCTCTCCGCTACCAAAGTTTATTGGCTTCCCTATTGGTCCATGTTCTGATGCAATTTTATAAGATTTTATTGCATCATCAATATGCATAAAATCCCTGGTTTGGGTTCCAGGTAAATACACCTCTGGCGGTTGATTATTTAAAACCCTCTTGAAAAAAACAGGGATAACAGCGCCATAAAGATTCATATTTTGATAAGGTCCATAAGTATTAAAACACCTTAAGATTACTACCTTTGTCTTATACTCTTTAGCATATTTTATGCACAATTCCTCAGCTACCTTTTTACTAGCAGCATACGGGCTTTGAGGATTTAGTGGATGATCCTCAGAAATAAATTTATCCCTTGCAGTACCATATACTTCTGAAGTACTAGCAAAAATCATTTTCTTGTTGTATCTTTTGCAAGCCTCAACCACATTTTTTGTCCCATTAACATTAACCTCAAAAGTTAAATTTTTTTGTTTATAAGATCTATCCACATTGATCTGCGCTGCTAAGTGATATACTTCATCAACATCTTTAATCAATTTATTAACTAATAAAGAGTCTGTTACATCCCCTTTAATACAGTCCACACTTGCTCCACAAGGATGATCAAAATTATCTAATCCTATTACCTCATTACCTTTCTCAGATAAATTTCTAAATAGATGATATCCTACAAATCCTGCCATGCCTGTTATTAAAACTCTCTTTGCCATTCAACTCCCAATTTTCTCAAACCTTTTAAAACTTTTGGAAAGATATTTATATTCTTAACTTCTATTAAATTAATATGAAAGCAGTAGTTTTAGCTGGTGGACTAGGAACTCGCATGTTACCTTTAACAAAGACTACCCCCAAATCCTTGTTAATCGTAAATAATCGCCCATTCTTATGGTTTATCATAGAAAATCTTCGAAAAGCAGGCATTAGTGATATTTTTATAATCTATGGATTTAAACGCGAAAAATTCAAAGAATTTTTAGAAAATTTTAATGTTAAAGCTACCTTAGTGCATCAGAAACAACCACTTGGTACGGGGGATGCTGTTAAGCTAATGAATAAATTTACAAGAAATGAATCCTTTATAGTTTTAGCAGGGGATCAATTGTTTTCTGCTGCTGATATCCGCTCAATAGCTAATTCTGAATATCACAATTGCTTAAGTGCTTTTTATGTCAATGACCCGAAAAAGTATGGCATGATCAAAATTAAAGACGGAAAATTGGTTAAAATAATAGAAAAACCAAAAAAGGATTATCCTGCTTTTATTAATGCAAGCCTATATAAATTCAGTCATAATATCTATAAATATCTAAATTTAGTAAAACTATCCAAAAGGAACGAATACGAATTGACCGATGCTGTTTCCCTTATGGCAAAAGATATTCCTGTTTATGTTAAAAAGCTTAATGATTATTGGTTAGACCTTGGATGCTTAAAAGATAGGGTAATAATAGAAAAAAGATTAAAAGAGCTAGGATATTAATTAAAATAGTTTTATTAATACATAACTTAATTTTTATATGATATTAATTTAACATCTCGCTTCTCTAAATTATATTCCAGAGAATAGAAACCTTTAATAATTTCTATTAATCATTAAAACTCAACAAAACGAGGTTAATATGGCAAATCTATTTGCTAAAATTATAAAAAATTTAATGTCAAAAATATTTGGAAGGAGAAGAAAACTAAAGCTTGGCTTATATGGTCCTCCAAATAGTGGAAAATGTGTTACACCTGATACAGATATAATCCTATATGATGGGCAAATTAAATCTATTAAGGAAATCTTTGATGAAGTCAGAAACAAAAAAAGTTTGTCCCAATCTTTAGACTATACAGAAACATACATTCAATGTGATGATCTCAACATAATTGTTCCAAGTTTTGATGTGAAAACCTTAAAGATTTTGCCAAAGAAAGTTTCTTTTGTGTTTTCTCAAAAGTATAGGGGGGATATTTATCATATTAAGACAAGAAATGGCAGGGAAATCAAAGCAACACCAATACATCCGCTTATCCGAATCTCGAATAATGGAGTTGAAGAAATAAGATGTGAAAATTTAAATATAGGGGATTCAATTGCAATTACTAAAGGTTTGCAGTTGAGCACACCAACCCTCTTGCAAATACCCGTTGCAGAGAATATGGTTTTTAATAATGGACTATTGCAATCAAAATCTGCATTTCATAACCCAAAAAAAATAACTGTTCCAGAATTGATTAATGAAGACCTTGTAAGATTTGTTGGTTATGTTATCACTGAAAGCCAGCATGTTAAAAATAGAATAAAATTTACAAATTCTGATAAGCAAATATTAAATGATTTTGTATATTTATCTAAAAAATTATTTGATCTAACCCCAATATTTAGAAGAAAAAATGAAAACTGTGCTGAATTAGACCTGGGATCCAAAACATTAACAGATTATCTTGCTCAGAGTTTAAATCTGCAACCAGTTACTTCAGGGTTCAAAGAAATTCCAGCTCAATTAATGGGACTATCCGATAATCTGACTTCGATATTACTAAGAGTTTTGTTTGATTGTGAAGGCTACGTGCCAGACAGAAAAGGCTTTAAAAATAGCGGAAAAGAGATAGAGTTCACAAGTAAAAGTAAAAAATTAGTTGAGCAAGTTCAGCTATTGTTGAATCGATTTGGCATTGTTGGTAAATTCAAGGAAAAGATCGTAAATGGGGAGAAATATCATCGATTATTTATCAGTGGCAGTGACCAACATCGCTTATTCAGGGATAAAATTGGTTTTTCTATAAATTACAAGGAAGAAAGATTAAATGAGTTATGCAAAGCTGCTCTAAAAAGAAATAAGTTTAGCTTGCCTATAATGAATCTGCTTGAAGAGATTAGAAAAGCAATCGGAATAAGCAGAACAAACTTCTATTTGGACAAAAGGCAAAAACATTTCAGAAGAATGTTTACAAACAATAAAATTACTTACCATAGATTAGCTAATATCTCTAAATTTGTTGATAATGAATTCATTAGAAAGGTTTCAAATGCTGATTCACTTTGGGATGAGATTGCAGAAATCAAAAAAGAACATTATGAAGGCTATGTTTATGATTTAACTATAGAAGACACGCACACCTTTTTATTAAGTAACGGCTTAATTGCGCATAATTCAACACTCGCAAACAAAATCTGCAAAGACTGGCTTGGAGAAAGCACAAATCCCTCTTTTAAAGTTTCTAAAATCCCCCATGAAACAAGGGAAATTCAAATAAAAGAAGAAATATCTATAAAACATAAAGGAAAAGAACTGCATTTTAATCTTATAGACACCCCTGGAATAGCAACAAGAATTGATTATGAAGATTTTATGAAGTTCAAAATGAGTGAAAAAGAAGCAAAACAGCGAGCAAAAGAAGCTACAAAAGGAGTTATCGAATCAATTCGCTGGCTTGATAATATGGATTGTGTTTTGGTTGTTTTGGACTCAACTCAAAACCCATACTCGCAAGTTAACATCACTATAATAGGAAATCTAGCTGCAAGAGAAATTCCAGTTTTAATCGTTGCAAATAAAATAGATCTTAAAAAGGCAAATATCAAAAGAATAGAATCCGCGTTTCCGCAATATAAGGTTATTGGGTTATCAGCTTTAAAAGGAAGCAATACAGAAGAGTTTTATGAATCATTATTTAAATTAGTAA
>CAZHCT010000039.1:0-6752 GCA_964531355.1 Candidatus Woesearchaeota archaeon
TAGTTGCAAATGGAGACAAAGTAGCTATGTTAGTTGCTGGAACAGATGCAGCTGATACAAGAAGAGCTGCTAAAATCTTGAGAGATTACAAAGATTATGCAACAACTCTAGCTGGAGACAAAGTAACTGTTAAGTCTGAAACATTAAGCGCAATTAGCTTAGGCTAATTTCTTTTTCTTTTTTTTGTTTATTTTTAAAATGCTTGTTAGAATTATTGGATTTTAACTATTTCTAAGACTTATTTCTTGTTGCATATCTTATTTAATGATTGCCCTATTCTTAATATTATTGATAATAGAACTTAACAATGCTTCCTTTTTAGATAAATCAGATTCAAATTTTTTTTGGGAGTAGATTAGAGGATTTATATCAACTCCGACAATTATTGAGATCTCTCTACATGCCTTGCTAATTAATTTTCTATTTTCACTAACAAATAAGATATCAATATCGCTTTTTTCAGTTGAACTTCCTGAGACATAAGACCCAAACAGATAAATCTTATAAGCAGAATCCATTAATTCACTGTTATTAATTAACAGATTAACCACTGTTTTTAATATATTTGTCTGATTAATTATTTTTTCAAGATGATATTCTTCCAATAATTTTATTAAGAGTTCATAATCCCTGTTTTTTTCCAATGAGTACTGAACTTCTTTGCCTTTATTTCTTTTAATAACTGTTTTTGAATTGTATAATTTATTAAGGATATTAAAAACAAGAGAGGGATTCATCTTTAATTTTTTAGAAATGTTTCTTAAATAGTCTTCTCCTTCTGCATATATCTCGAATAAAACATCCAAGCTCCCTTTATTTATGGGAAGTAATTTTAGAATATTCATAGCAATCCCACCAAAATTTTTAGATTATTTCTTATCTTATTTAATTCTTGCTCAATATCTTCTTTTGTTACATCCTCCCAGGCTTTTGGCTTATACAATGCAAAATTTCTTTGAATTCTAAAATCATCAATATCCTGCAGTATATCTTCGGGGGTTATAGTATTCTTAGTTATATCTTCAACAATTAAGTGCAATTGAGAAGCAATTTCATCAGTAATAATGTTGTTTTTTAGCAAAGCGGTTAAGATACAACCATGATCTTTAGAGTAATAGCCAAAATTCTTTACTAGCAGAGCATTAAGCATTTGAAATAAAGAATGGTATGCTTTGATCCTTGCCCAATGATAATCTCCATTTTTAAGATCGTTATCAGCAGAGGCTATGTCTTTTTGGCTTCTTATTAAATAGTCTTGAAACTTGTCCCTATCAATTTTTCTGAAGCTCTTTTTTCTTTCGCAATCTTGATATGCTCTCTCTAAAGACTGCTGGGTTTTGGGCATTGCATTCTTTGTCATTTTACCTGTTCATATTTTATAAACATATGTTTATTTTATATGAACAACCTATATATAAATCTATCGGTTAGATTCTACTATTTTCAATCGATAGAACTATAAGATTAAGGAGTATATTTGAATCTTCTCCTATTTTATTGATGAATTAAGGACATTAAGCAAGATTAGCTTAGGCTAAATCTTTCTTTTTTTTGTTTTTATTTTTTTATGACCGCTTAGATAGTATATACTCTTCAATCAACTGCCTAAATTCTATTGCTTTAATAGTACTTTCTTTTGCTTCAGAAATCTCTGCGGTTCTATTCATTCGATAGGTAAATGCGTGCCTCTGTTCTCGTTGCGTTTTTAAATCCTTAATGCTCTTCTTTATTCTATGCAGTTCAAGAGTCTCATCTTGTAATTCTTTAAATATAGCTAGTGCTCTTGACATTCTACTTGTTGTTATTTCCTTGGGTCTTTTCTGTTCTAGTTCAGAGCCTTTAATAATGTAATAATAAATAAATGCAAGGTAAATTGTCTTATGCGTATCTTTTGTTCCTTCTGGAAGTTTCTTACCATCAAGAGCGAGCAGATATTCTACTTCAAAAAACATTGAGTAATAACTTGTAGCAATAATCCATATAGTAACTGCATTATTATCTTCAAGTTCTTTTGTTTGTTCAAGCTTTTCAAGAAGATAGATTGCTAAAGATAAAGAGTCTTTAGCTTTACTCCTTGTATGCTCTAAAAAAGCGGGAGTTGGACTATCCCAAATGTGATTATTGTCCCATTCTTTAAAGAGTTTATTAGCTTCTTCAATATCCCTCTTTTCTAACATAGGATTTCACCATAGCGTAATAAGGCTCGGTTCCAAAAAGCACAATGCCTTGTTGGAAAGCCTCTCTGCCAACGCTATATTTCTGGCTTAACATATTTATAAAATCTTTTATTGAGATTATGTTAAAATCTTTTTTTACTGTTAATAGTTTAAGCGCTTTATTAATCTTTTCCTTGTATTCTTCAATATCTTTTCTGTCAGATACAATAAAAAGAAGGTCAATATCAGATTCTTTTTTTGGTTTTTCCTTAGCATAAGAGCCAAAAAGAAGCAGAATATAAAGATTTTCTGCTAAGGCTTCTTCTATTTCATTTATTAAAAATATGAGTTGAGGATATTTTTTTGTTAATTTAGTTTTTTCAGATAATATGGCTGAACTTAGATCTTCTAAAGGGGCATATTCAAGATCTACAGAAATCAGGTTTGCCTTTCCTTTTTTTTCTTGCTTGACTAATTTCCTCTTGATCAGATTGGGAACTAATTTATGCACCGTAACATAAGATAAGTTGCTATCTAGCGCAATTTGATTCAAGCTTTTGCTTTTTAGAGGTTGCCTTAATAAATTACCTAAAATCTTGTTTTCTGTATCTTTATAATTTTTCATATTGTATACTTAATATATAATATTGTATACTTAATATATAAGACTTTCGTTTTTAGAAAATCTTCAGGAATAAAAGATGGGAAACCAGGTTTAGGGGTTACAAAGATTATGCAACAACTTTAGCTGGAGACAAAGTAACTGTTAAGTCTGAAACATTAAGCAAGATTAGTAGGCTAAATCTTTCTTTTTTTTGTTTTTTAAAGATAGATAAAGGAATGGTTTCTGAATTTGAAAGAAGATATCTGTATATTATAAGTTAGACATATTTAACCTAAAATAGATTATAGGTTAAGTTAAGATAACACAAATTAAATAAGTATTAAAGGATTTTAAACTGGAATCTAATTAAAAATTTTAGAGATTGAATACGGCAAGATTAAATTTATCTTTTTTAATTTTTTTTGAATACCCAAATTAATGATGTAGCCCTTTTTTACCTTTGGATAATCGCCAAAAAAAGATTTTATTCCCCTAAAATCGTCTGATTTAAGGTTTTGTTTAAACTTTACTTCTATGGGAATTAAAGTTGAATTTTCTTCTAGAATTAAGTCTACTTCGTTTCTGTTTTTATCTTGCCAGAATTTGATATTTCCAACACCTTTTTTTAATAATTCTGATATAATAAATCCTTCAAATATAAATCCTGCTTCGCTTCTTAATGATAACTCATTAAAGTTATTAATAAAAAAGTTCCTAACACCATTATCAATGAAGTATACCTTAGGTATTTTGACAAGCTCCTTATTTTTATTTGTATAAAACGGTCTTGATACAATAACTATATAGGTTTCTTTAAGCAACTCAATGTATTTTTTAATTTCATTAAAATTAAAAGATGTTAATTTTGAAATTTCATCGTATTTTATTTTCTGCCCATGGTTTACTGCTAAAAATTCGATTAATTTTTTGATTTCAAGGATTTTATCTATCTTCAAATACTCAATAAGGTCTTTTTTTACATACAGATCAAAGATGCTTGATAATGCTTCTATTTTATCCTCTTTTGAATTTTTTAATGCAACCTCGGGATAACCTCCAAAAACAAGAAATTCCTTTAATGATTCATGAAAGTCTTTCAGAGAAGAATGCAGATTTTCTCCTTTCAGGCGTTTTATATTTGGGAGGCTGTTAATAAGCTTCTTATCCTGCTTGAACCATAAAAATTCTTCAAAGTCTAATGGGAATATCTCATTGATTTTTTTTCTTCCAGCCAGAGATTCTTGTATTTGGTTTTTTATTGTTATAGAAGAAGATCCTGAAGCATAAATTTTTATATTTTCCAGATTATCATAAACATTTTTCATTATCTTTACTAAGGATGTGTATCTCTGAAACTCGTCTAAGAATAGATAAAAGAAATCCTTTTGCGGTTCTTGATACCCATTTAACTTTAATGTATTTATTAAGTTTTCAAAAGTGCTTACTTTCTCGTAGTTTGAGATTATATCCAAATCTAGGAATAAGCACTTACTTGTCTTTGAAAGGTTTGAGTAAAGCTCCTTGAGAATAGTTGTTTTCCCAACTTGCCTTGCTCCTAATAGCAGAGATATCTTTTTATCTTTTGCTTGTTCTTTTAATTTTTCAAATATTTTTCTTGGAAACATTTTCTCTAAAATTTAATATTATTCAATTTTAGTTTAAACTAAAATTAAGACTTAATTAGTAATAGAATAGGGCTTTTTAAATCTTTCGTTTATAATTTTTCGCATTTTGGGTGCGTATTTTTATTGATTTTTTCGCATATTAAAAGTATGCGTAGAATAAGAGATTACAAGGATTATGCAACAACTTTAACCGGAGACAAAGTAACTGTTAAATCTGAAACATTAAGCAAGATTAGCTTAGGCTAATTTCTTTTTCTTTTTTAAAGATTAAATGAGGATTACTCAATTATATTCCATCCTCTTTTTCTTAGGTTATCTATATTGATTTTACCTTCATAATAACAATTTATTTCAAATCCAAATTTATGCAAAAAATAAAGCAGAAAAACTGAATGTGAACATTCTGGCAGGCGGTTTATTTCTTCTATCATGTTGAACATCTTTGCTGTAGTTTTCGCAGAGAAAGTCCTGCTTTGTTCTGCTATTTCTTGTATATAATCAAGATCTTCTCTTAATTTATCATACTTATCAAAGAACCTGTCAAGCAAATCAAAATTCGAAAAAAGACGATTTTCATCTATACTTCTCAACTGAAAAGCTAATTTCAATTTTGATACTAGAAATATGCCATACCATCCCATTTTAAAGTTTAACCTCTGATTTTAATTTTTGTAACAATAACATTAATTTATTTGGAGGGAGAATTTCTATATCCTTATCTTTTGTTACGCTACCTTTACATATCATTATCTTTTTTCCATACAATCTCTCTGAATTTTTTTTAAATTTATTAATATCTGTTTGGTCTATCTCCTTCCATTTTACTTCCCCAATTAATTCTGGTTTATTTCTTTTTGTTATAACAAAGTCTACTTCCTTATCCTGTGAAATAAAATATTCTTTTCTGCCATCATAAATCTCGGAGAATAGATCTGCAATAAAATTTTGTATCTCTAAATTTATCAATTTTTGCAAAGTTGGCTTAACTTCTTCAAAAGATATTACTCTGTCGCTTATATCATATCTGCTATCTAAGTAATAATAGATATTCATTAGAGGAGAGAATAGCCTATAATATCTGCCTTTGGATTTATGAAGCTTGATGCTTTCTACAAGCTCCATTTCTTCTAAATTTTTAATATATTGAATTATATGCGTTGGACTTGGCTCGGATATGATCCCTCTTGAATAAAGTATGGATGTTAACTCCTTTGTATTCCAGATGCCTGATCCAATTAAATTAAGTATGGCTTCATATTTTTTGGTTAGTTCCCGCTCTTCTTCAGTAAAAATCTCGCCAATAAGGGCTGTGATTATGTGCTTTGATTCATTAATTAATTTATAAATGAATTTAATTAATTCTTCATTATTGTAGATTGGGATTAGCCATGGTTCTCTCAGAAAAGTAGAGAGTTCTATAAGCAGATTATCTTTCAGGCTTTTTTGTAAATTTAAAAGTGTATCTGAGGGACTTATAAAACCTATTTTGAAGGGGGTAAAAAAGCCTAAAAGAGCTGATCTTGGTTCAAAGATTTTTTTTATAACCCTAAGACTTGATCCTGATAAGATTAATTTACCCTTTGGATGCAAGATAGATAAATCTTCTAATACAGTTTCATTAAGCCTTTGGAACTCATCAATTACAACCAGTTGATTATCTAAGAGTAATTTTTTTGTTTCCTGTATCATGGTTTGGGTAGATATCGTTTCTTGATTTGAGAGTATAGACAAATCTTTTTTGATATAATAATAATTCTTAAATTTGCATAGGTCTTTAAGCAGAAATGTCTTTCCAACTTTTCTTCTTCCATATAATAAAATCCAGTGTTTTTCTATTTTTATGCGATTGATTTCTGATCTTTTGATTATATAACCCATATTATATAACCCTGATTATATATATTTAAAAACTTTTCTGTTTTTGAAATTTTTTATGTGTAAAACAGAAAGGTTTTTATTTTAAGATTTTCTGATAATAAACATGAAAACAAGAGAGAGAAAAGAAAAGAGGAATAAAAAGACATTGTATATTGGAATAATTATTGCTTTTCTAATGGTTACAAGCATTGCGGGTTATGTCGGAAACAGAAGTTCTAATTCAGAGCAGTATAAATATAATAAGCATGTATTTGTTAAAGTCAATAATGGATGGTTAACAATGATAGGGAACAGGCAGGTTTTTCTGAATTATGGGCCTAAAGAACTGGAGAATTTAAGCGCAGACAAGGTTTTATTGAACGAGCTGAATAAAGCGCAAAAGATTTATATAAGTTTTAATCCAGATAATGAGATAGAAAGAGGAGTTTATGAATTGCAAAACAATGTTTTTCCTTTATTGACAACACAGACAGTAAGAGCCTGCACAGA
>CAZHCT010000040.1:0-6629 GCA_964531355.1 Candidatus Woesearchaeota archaeon
AGAAATTTGTTCCAGACATTATCTTTAATCTAAAAAGAACACAGCAAATATATTTTTTAAAAGGTTTATTGCAAAGTGATGGATCTGTTTTTGTTGGCAAAAAAAGACGAGTAGAAGGTAAGCCTGTAATTGACCATACAACAAGTTCAAAAAGACTAATGGAAGGAATTGTATTATTGTATAGGCAATTAGGATTGTTGCCCTCAATTATAACATCTAAATCAAAAGACCATTATTATAAAGAAGTTTTAATAAGATCTAATTATTTAAAATATGATATTCTTCTAGGCTCAATAAATCAATTGAAAAAGGCCAAAAAAATATGGGAAGGTCATAAAAGCGCATATAAATTAATTAATTATATCAAAAAGACAAAAAAAGGCGCAGATAGAAGATATATTATAAATGTAAATAAGGATTTTCAGGCTGTTAAAGTTTTAAAAGTCGAAAAATTAGAAAACATAAATGATAAATTTGTTTATGATTTATCGGTTGATTTAAACAGAAGTTTTATTGCAGGTTTAGGTGGATTAACTCTGCATAACTCAGATGGAAATCATATCTCCTGTTTATTATTGACTTTTTTTTACAGGCATGCAAAACAACTGATAGAAAATGGTTATGTATATATTGCCCAGCCTCCATTATTTAAGATTATAAAAGGAAAAGCTTCTTATTATGTAAGAGATGAAAATGCTCTTAAAGAAAAACTCAAGGAAACTGGTGAAGATGTTGTAGTCCAAAGATTTAAGGGACTAGGAGAAATGGATAGCGATGAGCTTAGAGAGACTGTAATGGATCCTCAAAATAGAATATTAAAAAAAGTTACAATAGAGGACGCAGTAGAAGCAGATGAAATCTTTAGGATATTAATGGGCGAGGAAGTAGAGCCAAGAAAAGAATTCATAATCAAATATGCAAGAGAGGTTAAAAATTTAGATATTTAAAATGAGAAACTTAATGGATAAAAATGTATTAGAAGTAATTACTGAATTGCCTAATTATAAATGGAAACTAAAACAAGGTCTAGTTTGGGATAGAGTAAAAATAGATCAGTTAATATTTGTTTATTATGAATGGAAAAAGCCAAGAAATGAAGAAGATTTATATCAACATCTCGAAGTCAACAAAGGTATCACTTTAGAACATTTAGATTTTATAAAAAATGAAACAGAAAGAGGGATGGGTTTGACCTCAATGGTTGTATTAAAAAATCCAGAGGATCATATTGGGCAGAGATTTGCTCACATTCCTTTTATTGATTTTGATATTGGTAACAATATAGATTCTTTAAATGATAATGATTTATTAAGTCTAATTAAAAATAAAATATATAAAGAAACTGAGATAGAAAAAGGTTTAATTCTAAAATCCAGTTCAAAAAGAAATTATCACTTTATTGGTACAGATAGATTATTTCTAGAAGAAGATTTCATAACTTTCATTGGTCTATGTTTAGGAATGAAATATAAAATTAACGATGAAAAACAATTTGTTTTAGCTGATTCAAAACATCTTGGACATGCATTAAGCCCTATGAAGTATCTAGCTGAATTGAACCAACAAAATTTCTCAAAATATGATATCCAAACAAGATTCTCAACTTTAAGATTAAACCCAAAAAAATCAAATGAAAACTATCCAGTCGTTATTGATATAATGGAATAAAATGCCAGAAGAAATAAAACAAAGACTAATAGAAGAAGAAATGAAAGAGAGTTATGTAGATTATGCCATGTCAGTTATAACTGCAAGAGCAATACCAGATGTTAGAGATGGCTTAAAACCGGTTCATAGAAGAATTCTTTATTCAATGCATGAGATGGGTTTGCTGAACAACAAGCCATTTGTTAAATCAGCAAGAATTGTTGGAGATTGTTTTAAATATCATCCTCATGGAGATGCTGCAATATATGATGCATTAGTCAGAATGACACAATCTTTTTCTTTGCGTTATCCCTTAATTAACGGACATGGTAATTTTGGCGCGAGCGACCTTCCGCCAGCGCACATGAGGTACACCGAGGCTAGATTAAACAAAATAGGAGAAGAGCTTTTAGCAGATATAGACAAGGAAACAGTAAACTTTATTCCAAATTTTGACGGTTCTCTTAAAGAACCAGTTGTTCTTCCAAGCAAGATTCCAAACTTATTGATAAATGGTTCTTCAGGAATAGCAGTTGGCATGGCGACAAACATTCCTCCGCATAATATAACAGAAATCTCAGAAGGAATAATTGCTCAAATCAATAATCCAGAAATTACTCTGCAGGAATTAATGCAGCATATAAAAGGCCCTGATTTTCCTACTGCAGCTATAATATGCAACCCATCTCAAATAAAGCAGATATACGAAACAGGAAAAGGAAAATTAATCATAAAATCAAAAGCTCAGATAGAAAAAGACAGAATAATCATAACAGAAATTCCTTATCAGACAAATAAATCATCATTATTGGAAAACATTGCTTCTTTAGTCAGAGATGAAACAATACAGGATATATCTGATATAAGAGATGAATCTGACAGAGAAGGAATAAGAATTGTAATTGAGCTTAAGAAAAATGCAAATGCAAATATTGTTTTAAACCAGTTGATGAAGCACGGCTTGCAAATAAGCTATAATGTCATGATGCTTGCTTTAGTAAATAACATACCTAAGATATTAACTCTAAAAGATTTGATAAATGAATTTATATCATTCAGAAAAGAAGTTGTAACTAGAAGAACAACATTTGAACTGAACAAAGCAGAAAAAAGATTTCATATTCTAGAAGGCTTGAAAATTGCATTAAAAGATATTGATAATGTAGTAAAATTAATCAAAAATTCTGATTCAATTGAAAATGCAAGAAATTCATTGATAGAAAATTTAACTTTGAGTATTGAGCAGGCAAATGCAATCTTAGACATGAAACTGCAGAGATTAACTTCATTAGAGCAGGAAAAGCTGAGAAAAGAGCAGGAAGAATTAACAAAATTAATACAAGAATTAAAAACAATCTTGTCTTCTGAAAAAAATATTCTTGAAATAATTAAAAAAGAATTAATTGAAATAAAAGAAAAATACAAGGATGAAAGAAAAACCCAGATAATTGAAGACAGAGAGGTTATAGATGAGGATTTAATACAGGAAGAAGATGTTGTTATTATCTCAACTTACTCGGGTTATATAAAACAATTGCCTTTAAGCGTTTACAAGCAGCAAAAACGCGGCGGAAAGGGAATGATAGGAACAGAAACAAAAGAAGAGGATATAGTAGAGCATTTATTTATTAGCTCAAACCTGAACACATTATTGTTCTTTACAAACAAGGGAAAATTATATTTCTTGAAAGCATATGAAATTCCCTCTTCTGGAAGATACTCTAAAGGCAAAGCTATAATCAATTTATTGAACCTGGAAGAAAATGAAAAGATAAATGCAATCCTTCCAATTAAAAAATTTGACAATGAGCATTATCTTCTTTTCATAACAAAAAATGGGATATTAAAGAAAACAAATCTTATAGAATATGCAAAGCAAAGAAATGGAATAAAAGCAATTAATCTTAAAGAAAATGATGAAGTAATTGATGTTAAGCTTACAGACAATAAATCAACATTCATAATTGCAACTAAAAACGGGTTTGCAGTTAAATTCAATGAATCAGATGTTAGAAACATAGGAAGAAATGCTTCAGGAGTTCGCGGAATTAAATTGATTAATGATGAAGTTATTGGAATTGGAATTGCTCCTGAAAATTCTGCATTACTGACAGTAACTGAAAATGGATATGGAAAAAGAACAAGCATAAATGAATATAGATTAATTAAAAGAGGCGGAAAAGGAGTAACAAACATCATAACCAGCGAAAGAAATGGAAAAGTTGCAGCTGTAAAAACAGTTTTTGATAATGATGAAATCATGCTTATTACAAAAAAAGGAATCATAATAAGAATCCCTGTAAAAGATATTTCTATAGTTGGAAGAAATACTCAGGGTGTAAGGTTGATGAAGTTGGAAAATGATAAGGTAAATGCAGTTGCTAGAATAGAGAAAGAATAATATTAAATATAAAATTTTGGTGAAGGCTTATAATCCACTATACACTTCAGAAATACTCATAAACTTTTTTCTGTCAACTTTTTCTCCCCAGTTAACTAGTATTCTTGTCCAATCTTTATAATAACCATTATCACCCCATGCAACCCACAAATCATTTCGTTTCCTAAAAGTATAATACTTCTCTGTTTCACCATAAAGGCTATCTAATTCACTGCAAGGTTTAAATTCAAAACCAATTATGCCTAAAAGTCCATCTATCCATTCATTATCCAAAGGACCTTCACCTTTGTTGGTTAGACCTATATTCAAAGCAAGATTATCTTTATTAGCATTAACAAAATCCACTTTTATTTCATCCTTTACTTCCAATCTTCTTACAAGTTGCTCTATTTTTTTCTGGCTTAATATAGGATAAATTGTTTTTTGTTTTCCTAACATTTTTGCTCCTTAACTCTCTAAGAAATTTTAGAGAGGCTTATTCACCTCTTCAATTAATACAAGTGAAACATAGTTTTTAAACTTTTGCCCATACTCTAATAATGTAGCATTTATCATAATGCAAACAAAATATTTTCTTTGACTTTATTAAATTTTGGTACTTCTTTTAGCAAAGGTTTGAGCTCGCTTTCCCATATTATTTCTTTTAGCATTAACTTATTTATAAAATCTTTTTTATCCCATTTATTCTTATAATAAGCAAGTTTCTTTTCAACAAATTCCTTATCAAAACTTGTATTCTTATTTAAAAGAAACCATAAGTCATATACATCTCTTGCTTTATTTCTTGTCATGATGGCTCTTATCTTTTCTGCTAGAATTTCCTTTTCTTGCATGACAAAAACATCAAATTGAGGAATCTCTTCCAGAAATCTGCCTATACTCTTGATTAGAGGTTTTAGCAAGACATTTTCTCTAAAGCTGAAATCTATAACCAGCTTGCATAAGCTGTTTCTTATCCCAACGTATAAAGGCCCATTTATCCTAAGGATTATTTTTAATCCTTCTTTATAGCTGTTTGTTTCTGACTCAAATTCAAGATTGAATCTCTTTAATCCATTTTCAATTTTTTTAATATCTATTTCTTTTAAGCATGTAAAGTCCAAATCTTCAGAAAATCTGTCCAAACCATAGCATTTTTTTAATGCTGTTCCACCTTTAAAGACAAGTTCATTTCCATATTCTTGGTATAAAATAAACAAAAGGATAGTTTGAAAATAGTCTTTCTCTGCTTGGCCTATATTCAAGTTGGTTATTTTTGCGTATTCTTTTAATTCATCTTTTGTTATCATGTTTTAACTCTCCATTTAGTGTTTATGCCTTTCCATTTTTTTGAGGTTGGATTTAGTAAAATATAATTATTATCCAGATTAAACTCTTTGTGTATATCAATAGATTTTTTCTTTTCAAGAAGAAATCCAGCTCTCTTGATAATAGATTGTTTATTTATCTTTTTTAGGTATTCTATTATTTTATCTTTTGATATTTTTGCATTCTCAAATATATTTTCTATTTCATCCATATTCCCTAATTCTTTTTGCCTTAATAAGCAATCAATAGCAAGCTTTTCGTCTTCAGCTATAAATATATCCCCTTCATTGGCTGATATCTTTTTATAGCCAAAAAAATAATTTTTAATCGGAATGAATTTTATTTTATACCCCTCGAAGTTAATTGGCTTGGCTTTCCTTGTCGTTGCTACCTGTATTGTATTGACTATCTGCTCTGTGTATCCAAGAAAAGAAGCAGCTGACCAAAAAGAGATATATGAGGGAAATGTTATATTGCTTGATATAACAAAAATATTGTCTTTTGTTGTGTATCTATTTTTTGTGATTTGTTTTATCAGTTTCTTTTTTTTTAGCCTGTTTAAGATCTGCTTTGCATAACTTTGATTGCAATAAGCTATTCTCTCAATATCTTGTATCCTAAAAACAGGTTTGGATCTTATTTTATCCAAAAGCTCTATCGTTTTCATGATATATTAATCTTATTTATAGTTTATAAAGTTATCGTTTTTGATAACCTTAAGGATAATTTATAATAAAATTGTAATATAAAGAGAGAAACACTAGTTAGAAGAGTAAGGTGTGTTTTTTAATAGCTCAACCAATATTGGTTGTAGCTGTCTTGCTTTTTCTACTATTTCTATTTCTTTTGGGTTGTTCACATCATATACTAAATCTGCAATATCCCACATTTCAACTGCGTATATTCTTCTTTTGGGTGGTGGTGAAGGGTAAGACCCGCACAAATCGATTTTTACTAAGTTAAAAGAAGAATGATCATTACTTATCGTTGCGTATCCTGCGTAAAATCCATTTTGCGCAATTTCAATTCCAGACTTCATTTTATATCCTACATTGAAAGCTACATTCTCATACGAACCTTCTTTATATTCTTCTGGTTTTGCGGGAATATTAAAATATAATAATTCATCGGGTGATATCTTTATTTTCTGTGAAAGCCAATTTCCAACAACCTCCTTCAATTCTTCTATATCAGAATGGCTAAAAGGAGCAACTTGGCGAAATATCCACTTTACCCCCTCAATAGTTTTCACCTTATCAATAACTTCTGCTAT
>CAZHCT010000041.1:0-6553 GCA_964531355.1 Candidatus Woesearchaeota archaeon
AGAATAATGTTTTCCATTTTCCTAATTCTTCAAGTATTTGATCATTTGTCATTTCAGGGTGTTTTGTAAATAAATATTTAGCTAAGCCTCTCATTGCTGCACTGTGAGCGCAACCACATGCTGCTTTTCCATTATCAAAAATAATTGCCTTTGCGCTGCAGCAATATTCACAGCTTATTTGAGATACTGTGCTTATATACCTCTGCAGTTTATCCCCTGTTAAAGTTATTGAATTGTCATAAACAGCCATCTTTTTTATTTCAGCATTTGCAAGTGAAGGATTATTAGGGCTGATATCATCATATTTTAAATTAAGCTCTTTTCCATAAACTGCTGGGATTCCTGTTGGTATAACTCCATTTAAATTTACAGAAGATGCGCCAGTAATAGAACTAACTCCATTCATGGATGTTATTTGCCATTGATTAAATAATATCAATGCTACAACAACAAATATTAGATATAAATTAAGATTTCCACAAGATTTTTTTTCTTTTGATGATTCTTGTTTGGTTTGTTCCATTTATTTCCCCCTTAAGCTTTACAAATATTGTAACAGTAACTAGTATATAAATCTTTCTGTTTTTAAAAATATATAACAAATCCATAAGATTTATAAAGTATATGTGAAATGTAATTCACCTATGAAAAGCAAATGTTACATATTCTTTGAAACTCTTTCTACTAAGCTGAAGATAGATATAATAGACCGATTAAGGGAAAAATCATTTACAGTTAATGAATTATCCAAGCAGTTGAATCAGGAAAGAAGCAAGGTTTCCCATGCATTGTTGTCTTTAAAAGAATGTGGATTTGTAAACGCAAAAAAAGAGGGTAAAAAAAGAATATATTCCCTGAATAAGGAAACAATACTGCCTTTATTGAAATTAATTGAGAAACATGTTAAAAAATATTGTAAAATCTGTAATAAGTAAGGAGGAAAAATGAAAAGCCCGACAAATATATTGAGAAAGGAGCATGATGTTGTATTGGATTTATTGGATAATCTGGAAAAAAGCATAGACAAAAAGGACATAAAATTATCAGGTAAAACAATAATTACATTGGAAAAAGAATTTGAAAAGCATTCTTTGAATAAAGAAGAAAAGATTTTATTCCCAGAGATAGAAAAATTTATTCCAAGAGATGGAGGTCCAACAGGAGTGATGATTCTAGAGCATGAAGATCTTGTTGAATCAATTAATGAATTCAAGAAAAACAAGCAAGCTTCAATAGGTTATCACATAATCTCTTTGTTGAGAGACCACATAAACAAGGAAAACACAATGCTGTTCATGATGGCTGATATGCACCTGGACGAAAAACAGAATAAATCCATACTGGAAAAATTTGATAAAATCAAATAAAAATGTCAGCTATTGAAAAACATCTCGAATTAAGCCTTAAAAGAACCGGAATGAACTACAAAGATATCCATGAATGGCTTGATGGTAAAGATATAAGCAAAAAAGAAAGAACTGAAAGGCATGATATAATCAATATCCAAAGATTTCTTCCATTAATCAAAGAGAAATTTGGCAAAGATGCCGCAAAGGAATATTTATACCATCTTAAAGACGATTATGAAAATAACAAATTATTTAGGTTATACAACCAAATTAAAAAACTTTTGTAAATTAAAATAGTCAAGCTTTACATATCCTGTAAAACAAAATAGATAAATATTTAAATTAAGGAATTATATCATTAATCTATGAAAACAAGGGAATTCGCAGTATTAAGCCCGTTGGAATCAGATGTATTAAAAATTCTATGGCTAAATAAAAAATTAAGAGTCAGAGAAATTTATAATAAATTAAAAAACAAAAGAAAAGTAGCTTTAACTTCTATTGCAGTTATATTAGACAGATTATATGAAAGATCTCTAGTAAATCGAGCATTAGAAACAACTAGAGGGGGAATAAGGTATATCTATTCAGCAAAAAAAGATAAAAAGCAATTTGAAAGATCAATAGTAGAAAAAACAATCAATAGCTTAATTAAAAATTTTGGAGACACAGCAGTTACATACTTCAACGAAAGATTTTCAGAAAAGAGGTAAAATGAGTTACGCGCATATCTTCACGCATTGCTTGCCAGCATTTTTATCAGATCCATTTAAATTATCCATTACAATATCTTCTTTGTTAATTGCTTTTGTATTATTTGTTATAATCAAAGAAGCAAATATTAGCGTTTTAAAAAGAACATTACTGGTTTATGCTCATCTATTTGCATTAATCTTTCCATTGGGATTTTTCATATTTTCAATGACATGCCAAATGACTTTTAGCTGCCATACTCTAGAAGCAATAATCTATGCAATTCCATTAACCTTGCTTATTTCAGGTCTATTGGGATTTTTTATGATGCCTTACTTGTACAAATATACTAATAAGTCAATAGAAATAAAAAACAATTTTATTTACGATTTTGTTAGAAAATACTCAAACCAATTAGGAATCAAAAAACCTAAAATTTACTTGTTTAACAGCTCAAAGCCGATTGCATTCTCTTTTTCAAGCTTTACCAAATCAATCTTTTTGTCAATAGGCTTGATTGAATTGTTTAATAAAAAAGAAATAGAAGCAGTTTTATTGCATGAATTAAGCCACATAAAAAATAAATCCTCAGTATTAAAATTTTCAACATTCTTGGTAAAAATCTCGCCATTTTCATTCTTGTCTTCATTCAACTCTGTTCTTAACAAAGAAGAAGAAAAGGCAGACAAATATGTAATCAAAATGCAAAAAACAACGAAGTATTTAACAGCTGCTAAAAATAAGTCAATATGATTCCTTACCATTCATTTAATGCTATTCCTATTGGCTTTACTACAATCTATTTATGGGGAATCTTTGCAGCTTTGGCATTTCTAGTTGCAATTTTTCTGGCAGTAAAAAAAGCAGAAAAATTAAAGATAGACAAAAATATAATTTATGACTTAAGTTTTTATATTATAATTAGCGCTATTGTTGGCTCAAGAATCGGCTTTTTTATAACTCATCCATCTGAATTTAGTTTTATGAATTTTTTTAAAATTTGGCAGGGAGGAATGGCATTCTTTGGCGGTTTTGTTCTTGCATTCATTGTTGCAGTTATATATATTAAAAAAAAGAATCTCAACTTCTGGAAAATTGCTGATTTATTTGCATTTCCTCTGTTGATAGGCCATATAATCGGAAGAATTGGATGTTATATAACTGGAGAGCATATTGGAAAAGCAGCAGACTTGCCTTGGTCAATCTACCAGGAAGGAGCATTAAGGCACCCTGTAATATTATATGAACTGATTGGACTAATCTTTATTGCATTTATCATCTCAAATATAAAGAATAAAAAACAAGGAACCATATTTTTAGCATATTTATTATTATACAGCGCTTTAAGGTTTATTGTTACTTTCTTCAGGATGAATGATCCAATATTCTTGTCTTTAACAGGCTCTCAATATCTCTCAATATTCCTATTCATCATTGCATCAACATTATTAATTAGAAAAAAGAATGAAAGAGGTTTATAAAAAATTAAGAAAAAATGAACCCATGGCTTTTCTTTTCCTTAATCTTTTTAATGTTTTGGTTTATAGTTTATTTATCAAGACCCAATTTAAAAAAAGAAATGTTATGGGCAAGTATTCTTACAGCCCCATTTGGATTAACAGAACCATTCTTTGTGCCTGCATACTGGAATCCCCCCTCGCTGTTTAATCTAGCTGTTAGAACAGGGTTTGATATTGAAAGTATCATATTCTCTTTTGCGATAGGCGGCATTGGAGCAGTTATATATGAAACATTATTCAATGTTAAGCACCAAAAGATGAGCAAGCATGAAATGCACAGTAAAAGGCATAGATTTCATATTATAGCGTTAACATCAGCCCCAATTGTTTTTATTGGTTTATTCTTTTTGACAAAACTAAACCCTATCTATACGGCAATTATTGCCATGTTTATTGGCGGAATCTCAGCTTTATTATGCAGACCTGATCTAAAAAAGAAGATATGGATTGGAGGATTAATATTTCTTGTGATCTATTCCATATTTTTCTTCTTATTCAATCTTGTATACCCTCAATTAGTGCCTAGTATATGGAACCTTTCAGCTATTTCAGGAATACTTATATTGGGAATCCCCATTGAAGAGCTTATGTTTTCCTTTACATTTGGAATGTTATGGTCTAGCATCTATGAGCATGTTTATTGGTATAAATTAAAATCTAAAAAGGTTTAAATATACTTCAATATTCATAACTTCAATAATCTTATTAATAAAAAGGAGGTGAAAAAATAGCAAAAAGATCAAAAGATAATGTAATTGTATTGACAGCGCTTTCAGTAGTTGCAATAGTCTACATAATATGTGCAATCTTGTTTGCAGTTATTCCTATTCAAGCAATGATGATGACCAATTCAATGTTTCACGGGATTGATATGAGTTCTTTAGCAAAGCAAACAACATTAGCAGGAACAATAACAGGATTAATAGTCACATTAATAATCACTTACTTGATAACAATATTATCTATAGCAATCTACAGAAAACTGTCTAAATAGGAGGAAAAATGTTTTTGTTCAGGAAAAAAGACCCAATCTGCGGCATGAAAGAAGAAAAAGGCAAAGGAATCTCAAAAAATGGAATTTGGTTTTGCTCAGAATCATGCGCTGACAAATACCAAAAACAATTGGAAAAACTTCCAAGCTGCTGCAGAAAATAATTTTTTCTTTTTTTAAACCGAAATCTTTATATATAAGTAAGTTTTACAATATTTGTAAAGCTTAAAAATGAAAAGCAATATTCTTTTGTACATTGTCTTGGTTCTAGTAATTATTGGTATAGCCTACAGCGTTTATGCTGCATTCAAGATAGCAAACTACAATAAGTTTGTGCAGTCCGAAAACCAGGAAGATATTTGCAAAACTCCTTCAGGATATACAGACCAGCAGTGGACAGAGCACATGTCACATCATCCAGATAGATATGAGGAATGTCTAAAATAAAGTGAAAAAATTAATCATTAAAACAAAAGAAAAATTTATAGGTATTTTAGGCAGTATTACAGGAATAACAAGTATACTTGGATCATGGCAGGTTTGTCATAGCGTATGCTTGGGGATAATAGCTATTTTAAGCATAATAGGAATAACTATTGTTGGCATGCCTTTATTGTTTTTAACAAAAGTTGCTATTCCATTTTGGATTGCTGCTGCTGTATTATTATCGATAAGTATTGGAATATATCTAAAAAAAAGATGCATATCAAACAAGCTTATCGTTTTTAATACAGGCCTTGTAATTATAGCAATTCCATTTCAGCCATTCCAAAAATTCAGTGCTGTATTATGGTTAATTGGAGGAATATTTATAATCTTAAGTTTAATACTAACTATCAAAAGCAGAAAATGAAAATTAAAATAGAATATCTCATCTTTGCCTTTTTGGCAGTTGTTATAGGCATATCTCTATTTAGCCTGATAGATACCTTTACAGAAGATGCCATAAAGGAAAGTCATTCTGAGAAAAAGGTTTCATTAACATCATTTGATAAAGAAATTGCTAAGGAATTAATGGACAAGGATAATGATGGAAAATGTGATTCTTGCGGAATGGATATTAAATCATGCATCGATACAGGCCAGTTGCAGTGCAATATGGATAAAAGCTCAACAATAGGTGTTTTAGGCTCTGATCATATTCATGCTCATCTTGAAATAGATATTAATGGGGAAAAAATAAGCCTGAATAATGAAAAATATTTTGTTAAAAGCGCATTTGTTCATGTAGAAGATGGTGAAGGTGCAGGAGAAATGCTTCATATTCACGCTAAAGGAATACCCATATGGTTATTTTTTAAGAGCATAGGAATAGAATTTAATTCAAGCAGTTTCATATTTGAAGGCAATGAATACAGCAATAATGAAAATAAAAAATTAAGGTTTTTTGTAAATGAAAAGGAAAATGATCAGTTTGGAGATTATGTTCCTAAAGATATGGATAAAATATTAATCCTCTACGGAAATGAATGAATCAATAAAAAATATCAAGATTGTAATAAGAGAAAAAATTCATCTATTCACATTCTTATTAGCAAGCATATTTATTTTTGGGATATTCTCTTTTCTGACATTGGTTACAACTGCAGATTACAGTATTAAAATATTTATAATTATGAATGGTATGTTTTATACTATTCTTACTTTCTTGAGTTTTATTGTTATTTCCCTTCTTTTTGGATTATATATCACTTTATTAATATATAAAATCAAAAAAATCAGAAAATCAGGCTTTAAAACAAATATATTTGGGATTGCAGGATTATCTTTTGGTGTATTCGGAGCTGGTTGCCCTATGTGCGGCTCGTTAATCTTTGGTTTTTTTGGAGCTCCATTAGCATTATTTTTTATGCCATTCAAAGGCTTGGAACTAAGATTTTTGAGCATAATTTTGATGTTTATATCTGTCTTTATAATCTCAAAAAATCTCAATAACAAATGTTAAAAAGTAATTACTTAGTATTATGAAGCAGATTGGACATTCCACTCATAATATCTGT
>CAZHCT010000042.1:0-6548 GCA_964531355.1 Candidatus Woesearchaeota archaeon
AGATGAAAATGTTCCAATTATAAAAACCCTTTCAAAAGGCAAGGGTATTGAACTAATTACAAAAGCAAAACTTTCTTCATTATCTGCATTCAAGACTCAAAATTTCTTCTTATTTATTTTCCTGATGCTTGCGATAATAGCCCCATTTTGGATCCGCAAGCAATATGGGGATATAATGGCAGCTGCATCTTTGATCTCATCAATACTCTTGCTTGCAATATTTATTTTATTCTTAAATCTTAACAGAAGGATGAGAATTGAAGAGAAAATTCCAAAATTAATCATTGATAATTCAAAAAAAGATAAAGCCCCCTTCATTGATGCAACAGGAGGCCATGCAGGTGCGTTATTAGGCGATGTTTTGCATGATCCATTGCAATCAGGCGGTTTAGGCACTCCAGCATATCAAAGAATAGTCCCGGGCATGATTCATCGTGCTAATGGAGGAGTTTTATTCATAGATGAAATTGCTAATCTAAAACCAGAATACAAGCGAGAATTACTGACTGAAATGCAAGAAAAAAGATATTCTATCACAGGCCAAAGTGAACGCTCATCAGGTGCAATGGTTAGAACAGAGCCAGTTCCTTGTGATTTTATATTAGTTGCAGCTGGAAACCTGGAAACGGTAAAGCATATGCATCCTGCATTGCGTTCAAGAATTCGGGGTTATGGCTATGAAGTTTATATGAATACTACTATGGATGATACTCAAGAAAACAGGGAAAAAATAGCTCAATTTATTGCTCAAGAAGTAATCAAAGATAAAAAAATACCCCATTTTACAAGAGATGCAGTTATAGAAATAATCCAGGAAGCTAAAAAAAGATCAGGAATCGCAGGAAAATTAACACTTTATTTAAGGGACTTAGGGGGGTTGATAAGAGCTGCAGGAGATCTGGCGCTTGAATCAAAATCCAAATTTGTTGAAGTAAAGCATATCATTTCAGCTAAAAAATTAGCTCGTACTTTAGAGCAGCAATTAGCAGATAAATATATTGAAAATAAGAAAAGATATGAAATCATAATAACTAAAGGAAATATTGTTGGAAGGGTAAATGGATTAGCTGTTATAGGCTCAGAAAGTTCCTTTTCAGGTATTGTTTTGCCTATTGAATCCGAAGTTACTCATGGTGGCAAAAAAACCGAATTTATAGCAACAGGCCAATTAGGTGAAATAGCCAAAGAAGCAGTTAAAAACGTCTCAGCCATAGTTTTAAAGCATTTTGGAGAAGATCTTAATGAAAAATATGATATCTTTACTCAATTTATCCAGACAGAATCAGGTGTAGAAGGAGATTCAGCATCCATAGCTGTAGCAACCTCAATTATTTCAGCATTTAAAAAAATACCTGTAAAACAAGACTTTGCAATGACCGGCTCATTATCAGTAAGAGGAGAGGTTTTAGCAGTTGGTGGAGTTACCCAAAAAATTGAAGCTGCGATAGAGGCAGGAATAAAAAATGTTGTAATTCCTAAAGCAAATGAAAAAGATGTTTTATTATCAAAGGAGAACAAGGCAAAAATCAATATCTTTCCAGTTACAACAATTCAGGAAGTTCTTAAACCTGCTTTAGTCTGGAAAGGCAAGGAAAATATTCTTAAAAAACTAAAAAAACAATAACCTTTAAATATAACCTTTTACAAGCAATTAAAATGCCAATAGTCAGTTTTGATTTCAGTAAGATTTCAGCAGAAAGAAAAATAAATACATCTGGTAAGATTGATATACGAAGTAACATCACCATTCTAGATATAGAAAAAGAAAAACTAGAACTAGCTAAAAATGAAGAAGCATTAAAATTTCTATTTGAATTCAAAATTACTTATGAACCAGACGCTGGTGAAATAGATCTTAAAGGGCATACAATCTTTATTGATGATGAAAAGAAGATAAAAGATATTCTTAAAGAATGGAAAAATAAAAAAATTCCAGAAGAAGTTGCATTGCAAGTAATAAATAACATCCTATATCGATGCAATCTAAAAGCTTTGCAGATGGCTCATGAAATCAGTTTACCTCTGCATATTCAAATGCCTAGGGCTACACCTGCAAGAAAAGACGTTAAAGAGTATATAGGCTAATCGCCACACCGAAAAAATCATAATATTTAAATATACCTTATTCTAATCTCCTTTATGGTCAAATTATCTATTAAAAATATTCAAAAAATCAAAGAAATGGCACTTAATGAAATATACCACAATTCTCCAAAAGCATTATATACTGCAGAAATCGCAAGATTAATCATTAGAGATGAAGAATTTACAAAAAAATTGCTTATAGAACTAAAACAATCAAACCTTATTGAGGAAATTAAAAAATCTCCCGAAGGTAATATCCTTCTTAAACGTTCTCGTTGGAAGCTTACGAATGAAACATTTAAAGCTTATCAAAAACTAGTTTAAAGCAATTGACAGATACAAGTCAATGCCAGTCAATGCCAAACACATCGTAAAACATATAAATAACAACAACATTCCTTAATCAATGGGGGAAGATATTTTATTTAAAGAGAGTATTAAATCATCATTTTTAAAAGTGAAAGAAGATATAAATCTTTTAAAAATAGAGCTCCAAGATCTTAAAAAACTGATTCTTAGCCAAAAAAATGAAATTGACCTATTAAAATCTCAAACAATTCATACTCCTTCTAACTTTGAAAACCCTGAAAATAAGGCTTTTTTTTATACTTCCATAGGAAATAATGGGGTGTTAAATGACAGTCAACAATCGTTAAATGATAGTCAACAATGCCAGTCAATGCCAGTCAATGCCCAACAACCTCCAAAAACCCAAAATAATGAGTTTTTAGCTTTAAAAAATCTTAAAAAAGACCTCGAAAATACATTCAATACTCTCACTGATCGAGAATTTTCAGTCTTTCTCTCACTTTATGAACTTGAAAAAGAATTAGGTGAAGTGAGCTATTTAGACCTTGCTAAAAGACTTAAACTCTCACAAACCACAATTAGAACCTCTATAAACTCACTTATTCTTAAAAATGCCCCTGTTCAAAAAGACCGGTTTTTTAATAAAAAAGTCTCACTTTCTATCCAAAATGACTTTAAAAGCCTCAATTTATATGAAAAACTCATAAAATTAAAGCAAGGCCCTGGAAAACAAACAACTTTGTTTAATATCTAACTCTCACTTTTCAATAAAAACCCCAAATTCTCATTAATTCTAAAAATTTTTCCCCTCTAATAAACTTTCACTTCAATCTTTTTAGATATTCTATTCCTCTAAGATCATTTCTAAATCTAAAAAACAACCTCTTTATCTTTAACATTTAATTTAACTAATAAACCTCCAATTTTTACTCCAAAATTCTTTAAAATGGTTCAGTGAACCGTTCACTGAACGTTCACCAAGTTCAGTGAACCGTTAATGAACCGTTCACCAAATATAGAAAACTATTTATATCACCTTCATTTATCAATTAAAATGTGGTGGTTTTTTAAAAAAAGAGAAAAAAAAGAGGATTTAGATACTATAAACCAAAGCCTAAAAAATTCTTTTAACAATGTTAAAACAGATTTGTTAACTCTTCGGGATTGGGTTGAAAATAAAGAAGAAGATCAAGATAAAAATATTCAAGAAATCTCTATGAAAATCGAAAATATTGAGAATATTCTAGGTTATTTAGTTAATCAATCCAAAGAACAACCAGAATCCAGAGAAGAACAAATAAATTTAAAGCAGATCCCTCAAACAAAAAAATTAATTGAGCAGTTAACAGACAAGCAAAAAAGTTATTTCCTGCAATTAGCATTATTAATAAAAGAATCTCCTGAAGGTTTAGTTCCAATGAAAAATTTAGCAGAAAACTTCTATCCTACAGCAGAATATAAAGATGTTAAATCCCTAATTTCTAGTTATACTGACCTTTTAGAAACATTTGGATTAGTGGAAAAAAGAAGAAAAGGAAGAAATGTTCTTTTAACAATAACTGAAAAAGGTAAGACTCTTATACCAAAAAACATAGAAAAAATCAAGAAAATACCTATAAAAGATAAAATAAACTAAAACATTTAAGCAAAAACTAAAAAATATCAATTTTAAAACAACAAATTTAAATCTTTATTACCTATTCTTAATTAAAATGGCTCCAGAATTTAAATTACCTCTCTACAGCTATATTACTACATCTATCGAAGTTCCACCTTATCAAAAAGAACAAGTTTTCTTTCCATTACACAAAGAATCCTCAAAAAACTTGAGTCAAATTAATGAAATAAAACAAGCGCAAATAAAACAAATCCTTGAGAATAAACTTTATAGATCGCAAGAAGCAAAAGAAGATATTGGACTACTTAATGCAACAATAAATTGGTTTGAAAATTATTCAGATAATTTCTTTCAAGAGAATAATATTAATCCCCCTTTAGAATCTTCTTTAATAATAATCCAAGATCAAAAATCATATACAATTATTTCTATCGAATCTTATCTAGAATTAAAAAATCAAATTCAATTATCTGCAGTACAAAATATTCCTGAAGAACAGTTAAAGAAATGGTTTGGTAGATATTCTGCCCTATTTATTAAAGAAACAATAGAGAATACCCCATTCCATTCCTGTAAAAAATGTCGTGTTTTTAAAGATCTAGAAAAAAGAATAGAGACTACATTGATTAAAATAAATAAAAAATTTCAAGCATCGCTAAAAACTTTTAAATAATAAAACTTATAATTATTGCTTAAAACATCTAATCAAACAAAATGACAAATATTTCCCAGATCTTAAATGAATTTTACAAAGAAGGTATTCCTCTTTCTTACTCACTTATTCACTATTTAGATATTAAAGATTTTTACAGAAAAAATAATCCAGAAAAAAAGGGTTCAGAAGAAGAATTTAATTATATTATTCACATGCTAAAAGAAACAAAAGATACATTAATAGATAGCTATAAACAACAATTAGAGCAAGCTAAAACTTTTAAGCATTTATCAAATAATTCAAAATAGCCTAAAAACCCCAAATTTTGACATTAAAAACCATTATACTTCGCCTAATCCGTATTAAGCGAACCACAAAACTTATAAATAAAGTTCGCTTTAATACCTAAATGCAAAAAGAGGTAGTTGAAACTTATCTACAAAGAGTTTCAACAGAATTAAAATTAAGAGGTCTAAGTAAAAAAACAATAGAGATATACTCCTTCTTTTTAACTAAATATCTAAACAATTTGAATGTCCCTGCAGAAGATGCAACAAAACAACAGGTTAAAGATTTTTTAGCTCAACTAGTTGATAGCTACAGCAATAGGTCTAGATCATTAGCTACCTCTGCAATTAGATTCTTTTACAAAGAAGTTTTAGATAAACCTGAAACCATATTCAAAATAATAACCCCCAAAAAACAAGAAACTTTGCCTACAGTGATAACCAAAGAAGAAATTCAAAAGATTATTCACTCGGCTAAAACACAAAAATCAAAACTTATCATTCTTTTCTTATACTCTACAGGTATCAGAGTTTCGGAATTGGTGAGCCTAAAAATTGAAGATATTGATTTAAACAGCAATAAAGGTATTGTTAAAGGTAAAGGAGACAAACAAAGGCAAATTTATATCGGAAAGGATATATCGGGACAATTAAAAAATTATCTTGATAATCGGCAAAAAAATAGCCCGTACGTTTTTGACAATAATAAAAATCCCCCAATTCCTTTAACAACAAGAAACATACAAAAAATAATAAAATCTGCAGTAAAAAATGCAGGGATAAATAAGAAAGTTAGTCCTCATACTTTAAGACACAGCTTTGCAACTCATCATCTCCAATCTGGAACCGATATAAGGAAGATTCAAATTCTGCTTGGGCATAGTAGAATTGATACAACCCAGATTTATATAAATCTCTCAAACAAAGACCTTGAAGATTTGAAGAATCCCGCAGAAGGTTTATCTCTATTCCCAAAAGAAGAAAAGATAAAGGGGGTTAAAAATACCCAAAAGAATAGCATAGGATAATCCAAAAATGGAAATAAATCCAAAAACATTTGAAGAAGCTCTAGACCTAGTTCGTGAAATTCTTATCCAAGGGGATACAAGATACAATGATATAGAACGTGAGATTACATTAGCTCAATTTATACTCTATAAAGCAATTTCTTTAGAAGAAACAGAATTTCCAAGCAATTTCTTTAGAAGAAACAGAATTTCCAAAGATAATTGAGCCCACGAATGAAGAACTACAACAGATAAGAATGTTATGTGGTGTGCAGCATATAGATAAATATATCGCTAAGACTATTCTAAAACAACAAGGATTCAAAGAAAATGAAATCTTTTATGAAAGAACTTTTGGTGATTATAGGCCAGACGTTTTAGCAGAATCCCCCAATAAAATTATCGCAGTTGAAGGGTGTTCTTGTAAGGTTGGCAAAATAATAGATTATTTAGATGTTTGTGGTGTAAATGAAATCTGGGTTTTCGTAGCGGGACTTCCCCCTTATGAAAAAGTACCTTATCTTAAAGAAAAAATGAAATGGTTTATCTTTAAAAAAGGAGAAAAATGGAATAATCTTTTAAAGAAA
>CAZHCT010000043.1:0-6161 GCA_964531355.1 Candidatus Woesearchaeota archaeon
GATATTGATGCATTAAGCAATATGATGCAGACTTATTTAACTACAGACATATTGAAGGCTTTAAATCAATTACCTAAATTGAAAGGAAGCGCAATTATTTTAGATGATAATTCTGAAAGGTTGTATAATATAATGGTCAAGCCTAAATTAAGCTGGCATGGCGGAGAGAGCACTACTGCAATCAAGATTAAGAAAGAATTGGTAATCTAACCTTTTTTCGTTGAAATAAACTATTTTTTAAGAATGGCATATTCAATGAGGATTACTAAACCGGGTATATTTATTCAGAATAATCAAAAACTTTTTTAATTTTTACACTTATCTTAAATTTCCTAAAAATTTCTATGAATTTATTTGAATGTTCTAAGGGGATTATAATAGAACCCTTGCCTAATTTAATCCCGCCGTATTTTTGCAACATACCATTATAAAATTTTCCTGAATGTTTATAGCCAAATATTTTTTGTAACCCTTTTTATATTTGGCTTGATATTTTCCAAAAAAAATAAGGCCATATTCTTTCCTTTTGCGGGTATTTCCTGGTATTTTCCATATAAGGAGAGGCCATTAGAGATTATGCTGTTCTTTAAGTCTTCCCACTCATCTAATTTTCCGATAGTAAGTTTAATTTTATTTTTTGTGTTAAATAGTTTCCAATAATTTTTGAATTTTGTGGAATTATAAAAATCTTTTAAAATTTTATTTGATTCTTCTTCGATTTTATCTTCATTTATTATGTCTATGAAAAGGTCTATATCACTTTCCTTATTAGATTCGCCTCTAGCTACGGAACCAAATAAGATTATATTTTTTATTCTATCTTTTTCTTTTATATTTTGCATTAAAAATGAGCTAAAATCCATAGCATAACTTACCAAGTTATAGTTCATTTAAACCCATCCTCTTAAACTTGTCTTTTAATCTATTAAAATTATCAATAACTTCCCTTACGGTTTCTTCTTTTTGCGGTTTGCCATAGCATAACAGATTTCTTTTTTTCTCTATATCGGAGATTAACTTAATAACTTCTTCTTTTTCTGGAAAATCGAAGCTGAATTTTTCTTTTATCATTCTGTCTGAATTAAACCATTCGTGTTTGACTATAAATCCCGGGTCTATTAAACTTTTTTTATGCAAAAATGTTTCAAGCATGTCAATTGCTCCTGCAGATGCATTAAATCCAATGTTTCTCTTTCTTTCTAATATGCCTTTTTGGATACTTTCATTTATTACTTCTATACTTTCCTTTAAGTTTTTTAAATGAGATTCTATATTCATAGCTTCACCTGAAAATATTATTTTGTTTCATTTGTAACTATTTAAATCTTTTGGTTCAATTGAAACTACATCTTAGTTTCATTTGAAACGATTTAGATAAAAGTATAAAAATCTTTTTAGCAATAATCAACGAAAGCTTTAAATCTTATTTTGATGCCTTTTTGGATATAACATGAAGAAGGATTTTTATACAATAAAAGCTAAAAGAGAAGATTTGAGAGCTAGAAGCGCTTACAAACTAGAAGATATAAACAAAAAATATAAATTGATTAAATCTAAGGATAATGTTTTAGATATGGGTTGCTGGCCTGGAGGATGGTTATTAATTACTAAAAGAATTGTCGGAGATAAAGGTTATGTTTTAGGCATTGATGAAAAAGAGATTGAAAAAGTAGAAAATGTTGATTTTATCAAAGGCGATGTTTTTAGCGATGAGGTTTTTGATAAGATTAAAGATAAAAAGTTTGATGTTGTTATCAGTGATTTAGCTCCGAATACTTCTGGAATTTTAGAGTTGGATAATGGAAGAAGCTATGAGCTAAGCTTGAGGGCTTTAGAGATTGCCAAAATTGTTTTAAAGAAAAATGGAAATTTTTTATGCAAGATATTTATGGGAAAAGAATTTAATGAGTTTTTGAATGAAGTGAGAAAAAGCTTTGAGTTTGTTAAATCTGTAAAACCTACTGTATCTAAGAAAGAAAGCAAGGAGATTTATGTTGTTGGGTGTAAAGTAAACCTTTAAAGTATACACTTTTTCTATTATATTCAAAGAGTGTGAAAGGGGGCACACTCCAGAAAAGGAGGTACCCCAAAATGAGACTAGCACACGAAACACGCCATCTCATTGGCAAAGCTATAGATAGAGGAGTTAAAATATCTTTAGTTGCTAAAGTAATAGGTATAACAAGAAGAACTGTATACAAATGGAACAAAAGAAGAAAACACTTGAATGATAAGAAGAGGAAATCTAAGAAGAGCAAGATAACCTTTGAAGTTGAATTATCCATATTAACATTAAGGAATACATTTGATTGGGGAACAGCAAGAATACAGCAAGGATTACAATCATTGCCTAAGTTTATGATTGAGGAACTAAAAGAATTAGGTGTTAAGTTAATTCAAGGAATAAAACTATCAAGGACAGCGATAAATAACATACTAAGAAAGCATAAGATAAATGGCTACAATAATAAAATCAAGACATGGAAGTTCTTCCGAGCAGAAAAGCCAGATGAATTATGGCAATTAGACATAAAAGGACCATTTACCTTGGAAGGGATAAAATATTACTTTGTTATCTGTATAGATGATTATAGTAGGTATTTGGTATTAGCAGAGCAGTTAGATCACTGTCCATGCATTAAAGAAATAACAACATTCTTAGAGCCTTTGATTAAGAAGCATAAGCCAATTAAAATACTGACAGATAATAATCCATTCAAGGAAGAATGGAATGATTGGTGCAAATCTAAAAAGATAGAAGCGCTGCATGCACATGCATACTACCCGCAGGACAAAGGCAAGGTGGAAAGAGCAATAAGAAATGTATCTGAAGAGTTTATCTATCTAATTGCTAAATTCCCTGAATGGATTAATGGAAAGATTAAAGAGTATAGGAAATGGTTCAATGAAAAGAGACTAAACAGAGGCATAAATAATATACCGATTAGACTGTATACTTAGAAACTTTACTTAACATTGGGAAAAGATTTAAATAGGTAAAAATTTATTAAATTTCAGATTAAAAGGAGGATGTTATGGTTAAATATAATATAAAAAGACTAATTCAAGCTCATGAAGAGAATGAAAAAGCAAGGAACGAAAGGAATGTAGATTATAGAAGAATTCTAAGAGATGTAGCTAATATCAAAAGAAATGAAATAAATAATCTTTCTAAAGATGAAGTTGATTTATTAAAACAGAACTATGGTACAAAGATTGTATTAACGGATCATCCAACAGAAAAACAAATAGCTACGATTATTGATTATAGATTAGATGAAGGAGGATACAGATTAGGGGGAAGAATGGGTGGAGTAAGAAGGGGTATGAGAGCAATACCTCAAGGTACTCCTACTTTGGCTTATTATGCAACCCATCCTGTAAATGCGATTAAAAGATTTTTTGGATATAGACCAACTGCTGTAGAAAGAGCAAAAGAAAGTTATCCTAGATTACAGAAAATTGCACAAACTGGAAAAGGAATTTTACCTAAAGAGATTAATAAGGGAATAAATGATATTCAGAAATATGGTTTGTATCAAGATATGATTCAAGAGATGCAAAAAGATAAATTAATTGGGAGGTATAATGCAACTAGTCTAGAACATGCATTAGATCGCAAAACAAAAAGTAAAAGTAAAGATATTACAGATAAGATAAAAGAAGATATTATATCAACTATACTTATATTAGCTGGTGCATTTTTCATCTCAATGTCCAGAGAAGGGATGTATTTTACAGGCAATTTAGTAAAAGAACAAAGTTTTGTCGCGATTAATGGTCTAGGAATTGGAGTAATATTGTTAATTGCTGCATTGGTTGTATTATTTGTCAAGGTTTTATTGAGAAAACATTAAGCAGTTGCTGATGCTTCTCTTCTTTGCCTTTCTACAACTCTTCTTTTTCTGAACCATTTAAATAATCTTGTTGCAGCATAAACTGCAGCTCCAATAAGAAAACCATAACCAGATGCTTTTGCAACAATGCCAAAATTATCTGCGACAGCTGTATATGCATTGCCTAACCAATTCCAAAATCCGGTGTAAGCTGGAGTATATCTTCCAACTAAATAAGATGCGCCTGCTAAAGAACCCCAACCACCATACTTTAGAGTGCTTTTTCCATGATCTACATAATTATCTAAACTTCTTATATTTTCTTGTTCAATCAGATCTGCTAATTCTCTTCTGCTTGTTGCCATTTTGTTATTACTTTAAAGTTGTGTTTTAAATATATAAACCTTTTGGTTTTATAAAACCTTAAAATCGACGCAAATCCTGAAAACTCTTGGAGAGAATTGGCCGCATTTAACTATTCTTAAAATTTTAATTTTCTTTTTCTCTTTTTTGCATATTTTCTGGATTTTTTCTATTGTTTTGTTGAATTTATCTTCTTTCTGAAAATCGTAGAAGTGAATAATTCCATTTTTGTTTATTTTATTTAATGCTAATCCTAAATAAGATTTTGCATTTGTAGGCAAGGGCATGATAATCCTGTCAAATTTTTTATCTGGGAGCATTGTCAAGAGTTTCCTGTAACTTCTTATCATTTCAACTGGATGTTCTTCATCTTTGCTGATTATTTCAGTTACTCCTTTGTTTATGTAAGGAATTATTTTTTTAATGTTAATATCACCTTTTCCGATTTCCATAGAATCTAGTATTCCATTAGAATCATTAATATGAAAATATGTATTGCAATATTTTTGAATTTCCTTGATTGCCTGAATTATTTTTTCTGTGTTTTTGTAAGTAATATAAAAATGAGAAAGGTCTACGCAAAAATTCTTAATTTTAGAATTTTTAATTATTTCTATCAAATGCTCCGTTCTTGCAAATTTATGTCTTGGAATATTCTCAATATATATATAATCATAGAATTTTCTTAAACTGAATAATTTTTTTGATATCTCCTGCTCTTCAACTTTTTCTTGTTTATGATAATAAGGATGAATTACAAAACCTAAAAGATTATATTTTTTGCATAAAACAAATAGTTTTTTGTAAGTAAGATAATTCACTTTAGGGATAGTTGGCTCATGAAGCATTATTTCCATGTTTTTTTTCTTTAATTTTTTTATTACTGCTTCAAGTTTTTTATAATTTTTTTTTAGGTCCTGCTCTCTTAAGTAAAATTCAATTAAATGCGGTTTTTCTTTTAGTCTAGGATTTAATTGTTTTGAAAGGTATTTTGCCTTTAATCCAATATTATAATTTTCAATTGATGGAAGTATATATTTTACATCTCCAAAGAATAATTTTATGTTTTTGGATTTATTAAGGATTATATTATGCTTTGCATATTCATGCGCAGTTGGATTTATTTCTATTGCATAAATTTCTTTTGCCTTGGAATTTTTAGAAATAACTAAAGGATAAACACCTACTCCAGAAAACATCACTAAAACAGATTCATTTTTCACCTGCTTGGCAATTCTTAATCTTTCATTTGCTAATCTTGAAGAAAAATAACATTTTTCTATGTCTAAATTGATTAAGCAGTTGTTTTCTCTATGGGTCGTCTCTTTTCTGTTTTCTCCTGCAATTATCTTTATTTTAGATAATCTGTATTTTCCTGAGTATTTCCCTGTTTTTTTTGCTATTACCTTAATATTATTAAATTGTTTTAATAGAATATTAGCAATTAATTTTTCTTTTTTGATCAATTGTTTTGGAAATTCATTAAATAAAATTATATCTCCGATTGTATCAAATGAGGTTGGAACTAAGGATAATTCTTTTTTTGTTAACTTATTTTTTAATATTTGTTTTAGCTTCATTTTTCATTATTTCTAATTTTTTGAGGAGCTGTGGATATTTTTCTTGGTGATATATTACTATTCCGGCATTGGAGTAGAACCTATTTGGGTCTATAAAAGGTTCATAGCATCTTGGACAATAATATTCAAAATCGCTTCCTTCAAAGAGTTTTTGTTTGTGAAAACCAAAGAAGCATAATATTTTTTCTATACCCATTTTTTCAATCCTGTCTGCTGTTTTTTATTATCCTGCTCTTTAAGCTTTGATAAGGTCTTATTAACTCTTTCTTCTGAAAATTCGTGCTTATCTATTAATATTTCTTTTATCTTATCTTCATCTATTGAAGACCATTTAAGCTGATAATTCTTCATTATGGGCATTGACTTAAAAATTGCATAGATC
>CAZHCT010000044.1:0-6146 GCA_964531355.1 Candidatus Woesearchaeota archaeon
AGATTTTGCACATCAACAAACACGCCTATTCTCTGTTCTTTTTGTATCATTTTTTATACCTCTCCTGCAATTTATGCATAATGGGCTGGAATAACAATTTTCACATATAACTCTTCCGCAATTCATGCATGAATATTTTGCTAAATTGTTTTCACAGATATTACAGATACCTGCTTTTTTCATATGAATATTATTTTTTTATGTTTATTAAATCTTTCCATTCCAAGCAATTTACTATGTCTTTTTTTTCTGCCCATCCCCTTTTAGCTTGAGATAAGCCAAATTCAATAAAGTTTAACTGCTGAATATCATGGGAATCTGTTCCTATGCCTAGCTTTACTTTTTTATTTATTGCTTCTCTAATGTTTACATCATTTAAATCTAATCTGTCTGGAAATGAATTGATTTCCAGGATTGTATTTGTTTTACTTGCCTTTTCAAATATTTTTTCTATATCTATTTCATATGGTTCTCTTTTATTAATTAATCTTCCTGTTGGATGTGCTATCATTTTAACATATGGATTTTCCATTGCTCTTATAATTCTATTAGTTTGTTTTTTCTTGTCTAATTTAAAACTATCATGAATAGCTGCTGTAATAAAATCAAAGTTTTTCAAGATTGAATTTTTGTAATCCAAAGTTCCATCTGGCTTTATGTTTAATTCAATGCTTTTTAAGATTTTTATTTCTTGGTTTAGAGAATCTATTTCTTTCCATTGTTTTTTTAATTGCGTTTCTGATAAGCCATTGGCTATTTTGATTCCTTTTGAATGGTCTGAAATGCAAATATATTTATAATTTAGTTTTTTTGCTGCATCTGCTATTTGTTTGATAGAATTATTTCCATCACTATAATTGCTGTGAATATGCAAATCTCCTTTAATATCATTTAAATTGATTAATTTTGGCAATTGGTTTTTAAAAGAAGCTTGGATTTCTCCTGTGTTTTCTCTTAGTTCTGGCTCAATATACTGCATTCCTAATTTATTATATACATCTTGTTCTGTTTTGCTTGCTACTACTTTATTTTTTCTGAACAAGCCATATTCACTTAATTTTAAATTATTTTTAATTGCAATTTTCCTTAAAGCAATGCTATGCTCTTTGCTTCCTGTAAAATACTGCAAAGCGCTTCCAAATCTAGAATTATCTATTATCCTGACATCTACCTGCATGTTATTCTTTAATATTATTGTTGATTTTGTCGGGCCTTTAGCCAGGATTCTTGAGACTTCAGGCATAGATGTGAAAAAATCCATTATTGGCTTTGTGTTTTTTGCTTTTAC
The DNA here is from genome assembly GCA_964531355.1 of Candidatus Woesearchaeota archaeon. GTDB lineage: Archaea > Nanobdellota > Nanobdellia > SCGC-AAA011-G17 > CAZHCT01 > CAZHCT01. The sequence goes on from CAZHCT010000044.1 coordinate 1,289, forward strand.
TGTAATCAAGATATCTATATCTTTTATTGTTTCTTTTCTTCTTCTTATTGAACCGGCTGTTATAACTTGATCTACCTGGTTTAATGTTTTTAGCTTGTTTTCTATTTCTTTTGAAATTGGCAATGCTATTCCCAATAATGTTCTTTCATGGCCTTTTTTAAATAATTGCAGACCTTTTAGAATATTTTCTTCGCTCTTTATTCCAAATGTTTTTAGTTTTGATATTTTATGCTGTTTGATTGCTTTTTCCAATTCTTTTGGACTTTTGATCTTGAGTTTTTTGTATAGAAGACCTGCTCTTTTTGGACCTAATGACTGGATTTCTATCAGTTCTGACAAATGCCTTGGAATTTGTTTTTTTAGCTTTTCATATTCTTTTATCTTATTTGTGCTGATATATTCTATTATTTTCTTTGACAAGGCTTCTCCTATTCCTGGAATTTCTCTTAAGGCTTTAATTCCTCCTTTTTTATAGATTTCTTCTATATCTTCTGATAAGGATTCAATTGACTGGGCTGCTTTTCTATAAGCTCTTGGCTTCCATTGGATATTCTGTATTTCTAGAATATCTGCTATATCATAAAAGATTTTTGCTATTTCCTGGTTTTTCATTTCAACCTCTTTTCCTACATTTAAAAACCATAATAAAAGGGCTATGGCTATAGGGCTCAAGATTTACTCCTTCTCTTTTTGCTTTCAAAATTATCTTTCTTGGAAATTTGAGTTCTAAGAATTTCTCCAGAGATAATCCTGCCTTTTTCATAGCAGTAAGGCATTCTTTTATTGAATGATTATAAGTCTTAGCACTAAGTCCTAAACTTTGTACTAATATAAATTTTCCACTTGGTGCTCCTGCTTTAGCAGGATGAAAGGTTGAAATTAAGCATATTCCATTTGGTTTAAGCATATGAGAAATTCTTGAGAAAAATAAATTAGGATTTCTGAAATGGCCAATTACCAAAGTTGAGATTATTACATCAAATTTTTCCTTGAGATTTAATCTTCTCTTTAGGTCATATTGTTTGAAGGTAATTCGGATTTTGGCATTTCTTGCTTTTTTCTTTGCTTCTGTGAGCATTTCTTTGGAGAAATCAACAGCAAAAACATTAGCACCTTTTTTTGCTAATAGAATACTATATCTCCCAGTTCCACAACCTAGATCAAGAATATTCTTGCCTTTTAGGTTACCTAATAACTGAATAATTTTCTCACTTTCCATTTCAAAAAGATAAGGTAAATCTTTTTCATACCTTTTCGCCCATAATCTATATGCTTCTTTTATACTAACTATTTTTACCATTTTCATTTCAACCTCTTCTTTAGATCATTTTCCATAAATTTTTTACTCATCCCTCTTTTTACTCCCATATTCTTTAAAACTATCAATCATTTTTTGAATATCGTCTTTGGACATATTTTTCATTTCTTTTTCAATTAGTTTTGCTTTTTCATCCATCATCTTCATATAACTTAAAAATCCGAATATAAAAGAATATTTGCATAACTCTTTTCTGCCCTGGCCTTCCATTTCCTGTTTTATTTGTTTCCAGCTATCTTCAAATATTTCAGTAGCAATAACAACTGCTTCTTCTTGAGCATCATCCCATTCATCTTCATCCCAATCAAAATTCATCATTCTGCTTGGCTCTTGTGCTTTTTTTGGTGGTTCTTTGCCATAAGCTTCCTTGTACATCTCAGCAGGAGTTTTTCCTGTATCACTCTGCTTTCTAATATAGTTATACCAATGATGAAATTCTTCCTGCTGTTTTCTATCTTCTTCATCGTTTTTGGGTTTTGGCTTGTTTTTAAAAAATTCTTGCCAAGCTGCTTCAAATTCTTGCATTCCCCTTAGTGCTTTTTTTTCTATTTCTTCATTGTTCATTTTGCCTCTCAAAATTATTAAACGAAAATCTTATAAATTCCATATGATTAGAATACTTATATAGGGAAAAGCGACCTGACGAAAGCCATATTTTGTTATGGTGAGTAGGATAGACGGACGCCCTTACCCTGTATGTTTTTTTATTGCATATCATTTCTTTAACCTCTCTATATTCAGCAGATTATATAATAATCAAATTGTTTTTTTCCATTTTCTCTTCTTTCTTGAGATATTTATGATTATAAAAAGGTTTTGAAAGTTGGTTTAAGGAAAAGATTATTTTTAGAATATAAAACTTATTAATAAATTTCTTAATGCGTTAAATGATTTTAACATAGATTTATAAATCTTAATTTATCTAATTTTAACCATGAGAAACTTTAGATCAAATAACAGAGGAGGCTTTGAAAGCCGTTCTGGAGGAAGAGATAGAGGATTTAATAGAGAAAGAGGCGAAGGTTTCAGAGGTGGAAGAGATAGAGGAGAAAGAAGACCTCGTGAAATGCATGATGTTATTTGCGCTAAATGCGGAAAAGAGACGCAGGTTCCATTCAAGCCAACAGGGGACAAGCCAGTATATTGCAGAGATTGTTTTGATAAGCTTGGTTCAAATAATAATTTTGGAAACAGAAATTCCCAATCAGCTCAATCAGGAATATCTCAAGATCAATTCAATAATATTAATAATAAACTAGATAAAATAATTAAAATTCTTGAAGAATTAGAGATAGTGGAAGATTCTGAAGAAGCTGGAGAAGATTTTGAAGAAGAATTGGAAGAACCTGAAGAAGATGCAAGTCCTAAAAAGAATGCAAAAAAAAGCAAAAAAAGAAAGTAGTTGTTATTATTTCTGATGGGTTTTAATCAATTTTTTAGCGTCTTCAAAACCTCTTTTTGTTGTTTCTGCTCTACTAAAACATGCATATTTCCTGGAATCTTATCTTTTTTAGATTTTATTTTAATTCAAATTTTTTTGTTTCTAATTTACTAAACTTTTCTATTTTATTTATGTGTTTTAGATTGTTAAGCATTTTGGGTGACTACATTTCTTGCTATTGTTGGACCCTGATTTTTTTTAAGTTTTATTATTTTTGCTTTGAATTGTTTTGCTATTTTTAATGACGAGTCTGCTGAAAAATCATCTATTAGAATTACTTCAAAGTTTTTATAGTTTGAAGAGTAAATTCTTTTTAGAACTTGGCTTAATGTTTTTTCTGAGTTATGGATTGGGATTATAATTGAGATTTCTTTCATTAGAATTGATTTTGTTTTTGGTTTTAGAAGGTTTGTGAATTGATTGTATTTAAAGATAAATATATTTAAAATCAATTACTTAAAAATACCAGAAAATTCTAGTAAGCCGATTAAGAATGTTATAATGATACTAATAACTGAAAGCCATACAATTCTTTTAATTGCTGAGATTATTGCAAATATAAAAAAAAGGATTAGTAGTGCAATACGCCAGATGTTTCTTTTTTCTTTTGTATATTCATTACATTCTTTTTTGATATCCTCTTGGTTTAAAAATTTAAAACTAGCATTCCAAGTATATGGTGAATCAATTCCATCATAACCAATTTTAATCTCCCAATTTTTATTAACCATTTCCCCCCTACGAGAACAACCACTACTTTCTACCTCACAACAATAGAAAGTCTTTAATGGAATAGTACATATTTTATTAGGCCAGTCATATTCTTCTTCTATATCATACCTTATTTGATATTGATTGCTACAATAAGGATTATCTTCTACATTTAACTCTATCCTTATACTTTTCTCACAAGAACTTCGCTGAGATGTATATTCGGGTAATTTTATTCTTAATGCACTATCTTTAGAAGCAATTCCTTTAACTTCTTCACATTTAGGATCGGTTCTATTTATCCACGTTGCTGATAGTGGTTCTAAAAATGAAGACGCTAATGGAAGACTTAAAATAAATATTGCTAAAAGAAGAACAAAAATCTTTAAAATTTTTATATTCATTTTCATTTGATTTATAGAATATAATAGATATTTAATTCTTTCGTTTCAACTTTTGGGACTACTGCTTCAACGAAAGATTTATATACTAGTCAGATATATATTATGATAATATATATGGGGGATGAACTAAAAAATGAAATTTATAATTGATTTTGATGCAAGAGTAAATTACATGAAATGTGTAGAAGCAAAATTATCTAAAGAAGAAGTGATGGAGAGAGGACTTAAGAGCAAAGAAGAAATAGAGAATTATGAAATTGATTTATTTGATTATGCTAATGGAACTAGTGGTGAGATATTAAAATTATTATATTTTAATAAATCATTAAATCCTTATATTATTGCTAGAAAGTTAAAGATGACATATCCAAATATTTTAAGAACAATAGTTGATCTTAATGAAGAGGATATAGTTAATATTAGAAAATCAAAAGGCAAACTACCCAAGCTTATAGTAAGTTTAAACGCTAAGATTATACCTTATAGTGAAGTTATTGAAGATGAACTAAAACATCCTGAAAAAAGATTAAAACAACTTAAGAAAGATTTAATAATCCAGAAAGAAGCTTTAGAGAAAAGCAGGGAAAAATATGAATTAAAGAGTTTATAAAATGGGAAGTGAATTAAGCTATTTACAAAAACCTGAAGATAAAGCAAGGCATGAATTGATAAATCCTCTACTTGATAAAGCAGGATGGAAAATTCAAAATTATAAAGTAGCAAATCCCCATAGTTCTAAAGGTATTGCTGTAGAATATTTCCAAATAGGAAATGATCAAGCAGATTATATCTTATTTGTTAATGGGCAAGCAGTAGGAGTTATTGAAGCAAAAAAACCTGGAGAAACTTTAACAGGAAAAGAAAAACAGACTGGAAAATATTCAGAAGACTTTCCAGAAGAGTTTGATAGTATATACTTACCTTTACCTTTTCTTTATGAATCAAATGGACATGAGCATAGATTTACTAATCTTTGGGATCCTA
>CAZHCT010000045.1:0-6121 GCA_964531355.1 Candidatus Woesearchaeota archaeon
ATTTGTTAAATAAATTACTTGACTTTAATTATTATAAGAATATTCAATCAAACTAGGTTTAGAAAGGAAAAAAAAGAATAAAAATTTAATTAGTGACTACTACCCCCGCCAGCACCTTTACCGCCCATTTTTACCTCTTATCTTACTGCTTTTCCAGCATCAGGCAGATCTTTCCATGCTAAATTAAACAAGTCGCTTAATGCTCCTGCAAAATAAGGTGTGTTTATCCATACTCCAACATCATATGTCGGATGCACAGACTCGTCATCTAGCACCATAAATAATAATTCCTTGCCATCAACAATGCAGAATCTTGCATTTATCTTGCTAACGTGCTTTATCTCTGCAATCTTGCTTATGTCCTGCACAGCATCAGAATTTTCCTTGTTTACTGGAGCAGCAATCTTGATTTTTACTCCTTTTTTAGCCAGTCTTTCTAATTCTGGTTTTAAAGCCTCAATCTTTCTTAATATTCCTTTGCCAGTTGTCATTATCACAACGCTTTTCTGCGCTCTCTTTATCATTGTTTCTAGATGAACATATAAATTATGTCTTCCTCTGATTGCTCCGCTTAAATCGCTAGGCTCAACAAATTCAATTCCGGTCTTGTGCAATAAATTCAATTCATTCAAAACATCTGTTCCCTTTAAAGTGTCTATCCTTTTAACTTTATTATCAGCTTGTTCCCTGACAAATTTTTTTACTCTTTCTACAACTTCATTTGGATTTACTGCTAAATATTTAATTGGTTTTCCTAATTTCATTACAACAAAGCCTTTTTTCTCCAAGCTTTCTAAAACATCATATGCTCTGCTTCTTGGAACATTTCCAATGTCAGAAAGTTCTCCTGCAGTTGATACACCCCTAGAAAGCAACGCGGTCCAAATTCTCACCTCATATAAATTTAACCCAAAAAATTGTCTTAATTTTCCTAAAAATTCTTCTTTCACAATCATCTGAAAACCCCCTCCCGAGGACGCACCTCTCTTTTTTACTACTTATCTTAAATTAACCTAAAAAAGTTACTTTATAGTGATATTTATTAATATATAAAGATTAGTATTCTTTAGTAACTATATTAATTTTATTAAAGATTTTATTATTTAATAATTAATCTCCTTTTTATTTACCTTAGTAAGGAAAGGGATGTAACTTCAAAATCTGGAAACCGTAAAATTTATATACCTAAATATATACCGTATATACATGAATCAATTAAGAACAATACAACAAATAGGAAATGGTGCGCATATTTACTTGCCTAGAGAGATGGTAGGGCAGAAAGTATTAGTTATTCCAATAGAAAAAACAATCGAGGATATTAAAGAAAAGATATATACAATTTTAAAGCCTTATCTGGAGCATGTAAAAGGAGTATATTTATATGGATCCTATGCAAGAAATGAGCAAACACCAGACTCAGATATAGACATTTTAGTAATAACAGATTCTAAAATTGAAATAAAAAGTAAAATAAAGGGATATGAAATCATATCATCTACATTGGAGCAAATAGAAAAAACAATTAATAACAATGCTGTTCTTATATTGCAGATATTAAGAGAAGCTAAGCCTTTGATAAACCAGCAGCTCATAGAAAAATACAAAAAAGAAAAATTAACTAAAAAAAACACAAGATGGTACATTGAAACAACAGAAAGTTCTCTAAAACTAGCTGAAGACTGGATTATTGATAAAGATATTGATAGCATGCCAAATATTGTATATCCTTTAATTCTAAGATTAAGAGGTTTGTCTCTTATTAAATCTCTGATGTATAATAGAGACTACTCCAATAAAGGTATTATGAATTATTTAATCAAAAACAATATATCTCCAATTAAAGCTGAGCAGCTCTATAAGATATATAGAGAGCATAGGGACAATAAAGTTACTTCAAAAAATTCTTTGAATTATGGGGATGTAGAAAGATTGTATAATATAGTTTACAAATATTATCTGGAGGTAAAACTTCTATGGGAAAAGCTAAAGTAAGGAAAAAATTAAGCGGATATGAAAAACAATTAAAAAAACATATGGGAAAATTTAAAGAAGCCGAATTAAGGGAAGACGTTGGAAGTATGAACTATATGGCTAGGGAAATGACTGATTATCTAAAAAGAATGGATAATTTAAAAATTAGATTATTGCCTAAAAAACAGAAAAAGATCAAAAAATCAAACAATCTTTAGATTATTTTATCAATCTTACTTTTTTCCTCTCTGGGACCGATATATTTTCTCAACCATTTTAATATCAGCAATCTCATCTATAGGTTTTTCTGGCCTGTATTTTAAAAATTTTGGAAATCTAAGCGCATAACCCGATGAATAAGTTGGGCTTTTTTGTATTTCCTCATAGCCTACTTCTATTACAATTTTTGGTTTTACATTAACCTCTTTTCCTTTTTGTGTAATAATTAAAGGCTTTAATAATTTAGTCATCTGCTCATAGCTCATTCCCTCAGCTTTTTCTTTTACACCTGTGCTTACCTTTCCTACTTCAATAAGCTCCCCGTCTTTTTGGCATGCAATAGTATAACTGCTAAGCCATTTCGCTCTTTTTCCCTCTCCCCATTCTGCTTTGACAATTGCTAAATCCAATGGATCTAAAATATTTTTTAATTTGCACCAACCATTTACATATCTCCCGGGAACATAAATAGAATTAATGTTTTTCAGCATTATCCCTTCCATTCCAGCTTCCAGAGCATCATTGTAAAAATCCTCTGCTTCTTTTTTGTCATTAGTAATAATCTTTTTGGTTAAAACTATTTTCCATTTTCTCTCGTCAATTATTTTTTCCAATATCTCTCTTCTTTCTTTTAATGTTAAATTCATCAAACTCTTTCCATTATGATAAATAACATCAAAAACATTTACTTCAACAGGAAATTTTTTCCTTATTTCTTCTATATCATATTTTCTTTTTATTCTCTGTGAAATGCTTTGAAAAGGCAGATATTTCTTCGTTTTATCATCAAAACCAACTGCTTCTGCATCAAGAATAAATTCCTTTCCATTAATATGCTCTTTTGCATATTCTACTGCTTCAGGAAATTGTTTTGTAACATCCTCCATTCTCCTTGTAAATAATTTTATTCCATCAGAAGACTTGTGAATCTCTAGCCTAAAACCATCAATTTTAAATTCGAGCTGCATTGGTTTTCCCAAAGCTTCAAATCCTTCTTCAACATTCTTTACTAATACAGCCAGCATTAATTTCAATGGTCTTCCTGGTTTTAATTCAATATTTTTTAATTTATCTTCTCTGGCTAATCTAAAAACTTCTCCAAAATCAACAACAAGATTAAATGCATTTTCAACATCTTCAGCATTCTTGTCAAATGCCTTGCTTATGGCATCTCTTAGAATTCCTTGTGCTGTTCCAACTCTTAACTGCTCTAGAACAGTTCTTACAACATATCTTACTTCATCTTCCTTAGCATTGCTCAATAACTCAGACACTAAAGATATTTTTCTGGAAACAGTCCCTTCTCCCTCTAATTCTGCTAATTTTCTTATATTGTTAAAAACATCTTCTGTAGTTAATTCTTTGCTTCTTAATACAGCTTGTTTTTTTCTTTTTATTAATTCTTCTGCAACTATTCCCAAATCCCCTTTCTTGTTCAATAATATTTCAACATTTTTGGCATTTGCTCCGCTGACACTTGAAATAGCTTTAATCATTAGCCTGTTGCTGAAGTTAATCTTTCTCTCATCCCATTCTGGAAATACCCTCCCCTCAATCAGGTAAATAACATGCTCTTCTTTAGTTTTTTTTAATAGCTCTTCAATTATCGCAGTTTTCTCTAATCTCTTTGTAGTCTTCTCTAGTCTTTCATAATACTTGACTAATTCATTATACCTCATAGAAATCTTTATATATTTGCATAATTTAAACCTTTTGATGGAATTAAATGAAGTATTAAAAAGAAGATTTAGCTGCAGGAGTTATAAAGACAAGGAAATTTCTCAGGAACTAATAGAAGAAATTTTAAATGCTGCTATTTTAGCTCCTTCCTCTGGCAACGTGCAAAACTGGAAATTTATAATTGTAAAGGACAAAAACAAAAAGAGAGAGATATCAATTGCATCTTTAAGGCAGTTATTTATTGCAGAAGCCCCTGTTTTGATAGTAATATGCAATGATGTAGAAGAGGTTATAAGGGATTATGGTGAAATAGGAAAATCTTACTCAATGCAAAACTGTACTCTAGCATCTGCAAACATAATGCTGAAAGCAGCTGATCTAAATCTGGATACTTGTTATATTGCAGCATTTGATGAAAAAGCAGTAAGAAGAATCCTGAATATTCCAGATTCAATAATTCCAGAGATAATTATAACATTGGGTTATGGAAAAGAGAAACCAGAAAAAAAAGAAAGAAATCCAATAACAACATTGACATTTTTTGAAAGATATGGAAATAAAAAATTAGACTCTGGATTTTTTCCGGTTGAAAAGCAGTTGGATAAAATAGAAGATAAATTGCAAAAGTTAAAGTTAAAAAAGTATAAAGGGGTTGTTTAAATAAGATGACACTGAATATTAATCAAATCAAAGAGATTAAGGATTTATTACGGCAAAAGATAGATGAAAAGCTAAAAAATTATGCAAGAGAAACAAACTCAATGCCTTTTTTGGCAAAATTGATGCAAGATTCTGAAAAAGTCGCCGCTTACTCTTTTATTCATTCTTTAGCTACAACTTTAGGGATGTCAATTTATGAAAAAATATCTGAAATTGTCGCTTCTTCAAATTATGATGTAGTTAAAACTGGATTTGATGTTGAAGGAAAGATATCAGATGATGAAAATAATATAATCTCGCAAATATTACAAGAGATTAAAAATGGAACAAGAACCACAAACAAAGAGCAAGAGATAAAAGAAATATTACAATGTAAATCAAAAACGGGAAGAAAAATAAAAGTCAGAGCTGATTTATTCTTAAAAAAAGGCAATGATGAATATTATATTGAAATTAAAACTGCAAAACCGAATATTGATGTATTTGCAAAATCAAAAGAAAAACTCTTGCAATGGGTTGCATTAAGAAAGAAAAAAGTCAATACCTTATTAGCCATCCCTTACAATCCATACCACCCAGAGCCATATAACCGATTTACAATGCAGGGCTACCTTGATGAAGAAAAAGATTTGTATGTCGCAGATAAATTTTGGGAACTTTTAGGTGGAAAGGGAGCATATAAAGAAATTCTAGACCTTTTTGATGAAGTAGGAAAAGAATTCAAAGAAAAAATCCAGAAGAAGATTAAAGAAGTTGCAGAAGAAAAAATGAGTGTTTAATTTAAATGGTTTATGAAAATATAAAAAAGTGGATAGGAGAAGATTGGTTAAACAAGCAAGAAGAATTTATTAGTACGAAAAAATGGATTGAAAGAAGTGAGCTTAAAGATAAGATTTCAAATAGTCCCGCATTCTACCTTTTAGAAGAAATAGATAAACTTATTAAAAAATTTGAGGATATTGAAGGGTTTTCTCAATGGGCATTAGAAGCCAAAACAACAGATAATTTTGAGGATGCTTTATTTGAATTAATGGTTTTAGATAATCTATTATTAAAGTCTGATTCATTAAAATTGAAAGTGATTAATCAAGTAAATGGTAAGATTCCAGAAGCTTTAATAAGAAAGGAAGAGAAAGTTTTTTATGTGGAGATGAAAAAATTAAAAGATTTGCCAAACTCAATTCCTAATAAAGTTAGTAAGTTATTTGAAAAAGCAAGGAATAAATTTAAGGGTTCTCAAGGCATTCTTTTTATAGGCACTTTTAACTTTTTTGAATATCCTGAAGGAAATAAAAAGATGTTATCAGAATTCAATTTATTAAAAAAAATTATACAATTTCGTTTTGAAAGAGGATTAGGTTCATCTACAATAGCTTTCGTATTGGTTAATTTTGTTATTAAAACAAATTTCGAAAAAACTGGGATAGAAAAAGAGTATTATATAATTAATAAACCATTAAAAAATGGTGGAATGCCAACTAAATTTTTTAAGGATATCTTTGATGTAGATAGTTTCAGATATTTATAGTTCATTTTTTCTTCATATGAAATATTATTTCTGCATAAGGTTGCCTATCTCTTTCTGTTC
>CAZHCT010000046.1:0-6083 GCA_964531355.1 Candidatus Woesearchaeota archaeon
AAAATATCTGAAAAGGATATTGAAAATTCAAAAGGAACTGTAAAGTCCCATCTAGATAAAGAATTCTATGTCTTAGACCCTTTATTTACAGATAAAATAGAAAAAATTCAAAGAGCTCCAGCTATCATGCTTCCAAAAGATATAGGTTTTATTTTAGCATCAACCGGAATAAATAAAGATTCAATAGTTTTAGATGCTGGAACTGGCTCGGGTGTTTTAGCTGCTTTCCTATCTCAATTTGTAAAAAAAGTAATTACATATGAATCAAAAGATGAATTCGCAAAAATAGCAAAAGAAAACTTTGAATTCTTAAATATTAAAAACATTGAGATAAAAAACAAGAACATTTTTGAAGGCATAGACGAAAAAGAACTTGACTTGATTGTTCTAGACTTATTAGATTCAGAAAAAGCATTGCCTTATATAGAAAAATCTCTAAAACATTCTCATTATTTAGTTGCTTACTTGCCAAATATAACTCAAGTAATAAAACTCTGTGAAGAAATAAACAAATACAATTTTATATTAGACAAGATAACAGAATTAATCCAAAGAGATTGGATTGTAGAACTTCCAAAAATTCATCCAGAAAACAGAGGCTTGACTCATACTGCTTTCTTAGTCTTTATAAGAAAAGCTTAAATAATTAGAAAGATTATAGTTTAATATGCAAAAAAAGAGTAAAGTTCCAGATCTATGCAAAGAATGTATAAGATTCAACCTCTTTAAGGAAAACTGCAGGGTTTATTGGGAAGGAAAAACATTCTGCACTAGAAAATGCTATAATCAAGAAGAAATGCAGAAAATGGATATTATTGTTTAAACCCTAGAAGAAAGCTCCCTTCAACGTTAATTAGCAATGAAGTTCGCTTTCCTCTGGGCAAAAAAGAGGTGTTTAGTATCTTTTAATGCTAGCCTAATGATCATGAAATCCCGACTTTTTTCTTAGTCGGGCAATATTTGTTATGGGGTCATCACCTCCATTACTTATTTTTTATGCCAAGAGCCTTATAAATAGATTATGAAATGAAAATCTGTACCAAAGGTCCATCTCAAATCGCAAGTTTTATAAGGTAAAAAACAAAAATTTATCCTATGATAATTGGTTTAAGAGGTCCAGTTGCAATCTATTGGCTTGACGCAATAGTGCAGTTTTTTGGCGCTTTAATTGCATTGTTTGTAAGCATAAGCAGCTATAAAACATATAAGGTAACTTCAAATAAAAAATTTCTTTACTTTTGCCTGGCATTCTTGTTTTTAACAATAGATATGCTGATATTCGCTGTCTTGATTCCCGCCCTGTCTATTTATGGTAATATAATCGGAGATGTTTATGCAGGCAATTTATTATATTTCTCTAGAGCATTAAACTTTGTCTATATAATCTCTACTTTACTGGCTTATTTGATGTTTATATTCATTTACTCAAAACTCGAAAAGAAAACTATAATTGGATTATTAGTCTTATTAGTCTCAGCATTGGCAGTTAATTCTTTTGTTTTAGCCTTGATACTTCATCCATTTACGCAAAATCTTTCTATAATAAATTTTAATTTATCCGCAGCATTGCTCTTGTTATTTTCAATATTTTACACTGGTAGAAATTACTTCAGGAAAAAAGAATTAAACTCATTATTGGTGTTTTTGACATTTGTTTTAATCACAATAGCCCATTTAGTATTTGCTATTCCACTTTGCAGTAACTTGTGGAATTTTTGCAATTTTTTAAAGCCATTTGTTGATAATTTCTACTTAGTAGGTCATGCAGCTCAATTAATAGGCTATTTATCATTGGTAATACTTTATTTAAGGGTTTACTATGGCAGAAAGAAGAAATAAATTTCAAATCATATTGGACATCCTTTCATTATTGCAGAGAAAAGGAGGTAAAATTAAACCAACCCATATTCTTTATGGTGGAAATCTTTCTTACAATCGATTAAAAAAATATCTGAAAGAATTGGAAGATAAAAGCTTGATTCAGCAAATACAAGAAAAAGAAAAAACATTTTATATTATTACAGATAAAGGCCTTAACTTTCTTTCTGAAGCAAAGAAAATAAAGCAGATAACAGACGCATTTGGTTTATAATCTCTTTATCGAGTAATCTTAATGGATTAATATCCTTTTATCTTTTTCTCATAAAACCCATCAATCATGCCTTTAACATGATGGTATCTTTCAATCAATTTTTCTACTTTATTCTTTCCACTTACTTCATTCTTTTCATAAGTATTCACATTTCGGATATTACTAGGTAAACTTGCAAGCTCTGTAATTAACTCGCTTAAAGTTAACATATTAGCCCGTTTTTCCCTTATCTCCGATAATGAGTCTTCAAACCTATCTATAGCATCCATTTTAGCCTCCTAAACTGTTTTAGAATCACCCCTCAAAACAAAACAAATATCTAACCTATTTAAATCTTTCCATAACCTTTAAAAATCTACGCTTCTCTAAAAGATTATGGAAGAAAACCAGGAATCATATGTTGTTGATACTTCAGTTATAATAGAAAGAGCTATTTCCAAATTAATAAAAAAGAAAGAAATCAAAGGAAGAATTATAGTTCCTCATGCAATTGTGGCAGAATTAGAGCATCAGGCAAACTTAGGATTAGAAATAGGTTTTCTTGGAATAGAAGAACTTCAAGAATTAAGAAAACTTGCAGATGAAAAACAAATAGAAATAGCCTTTGTTGGTTCTCGTCCAATTAGCTCACAGATAAAATATGCCAAATTAGGTGAAATAGATGCAGTAATAAGAGAAATTGCATATAATGAGCAGGCAACGCTGATTACAGCTGATAAAGTTCAGTCAGAATCAGCAAAAATCTTTGGAATTAAAGTTTTATTTATAGAAGCAAAAAAACCTAAAGAAAAATTGGAAATTGAAAAATTCTTTGATGAGCATACTATGTCTGTTCATTTAAAAGAAGGCTGTTTTCCATATGGAAAAAAAGGAAAGCCTGGAGAATGGGAATTAATAAAGATTTCAGAAGAAAAAATTCCAACAGAAAAAGTCCAGGAAATGGCAAAAGAAATAGTTGAAAAGTCTAGGATAGACCCTAAATCATTTGTAGAAATATCAAGAAGAGGCTCCACAATAGTTCAATACAGGAATTACAGGATTGTTATTACAAAGCCTCCTGTTTCAAATGGATGGGAAATAACCGCAGTAAGGCCATTAAAAAAATTGAATATAGATGATTATAAATTATCAGAAGAATTATTTAGTAGAATAAAAGAAAAATCCAGGGGAATAATAATAGCAGGAGAGCCAGGATCTGGAAAGTGCTTACCTAAAGGAACAAAAGTTTACCTAAAAAATAATTTAATCAAGAATATAGAGGACATAAAAGTAGGAGACGAGGTTTTAACTTATGATAAAAATTGTAGAATAGTGCACAACAAAGTAAAAAGATGTTTTAATAGGATAAGCAATAAAATAATTATTATAAAAACAAACTTTGGAAAAGAGATGGAATTAACACCAGAACACCCTATTTTTTCTTTTAAGGAAGGAATACCAACTTGGATAGAAGCAAAAGATTTAACAATAAGCTCTAGAATTGCAACAGCAAGAAAAATTGATAACGAAGGTAATCTGCAAAAAATAGATTGGATTGATATGTTACCTGAAGATAGGATTTTAGTTAAAATAAAAGAAGATACCAATCGGTCTATACCTATCGAGAAAACGCTATTAGGTCTAAAAAGAAAAATTGTGACGATTATAAAACAGAAAAGAAAATGTAAATTAGCGGATATTAATAAAGAACTAAGATCAGATTCAGGATGGATAAGGGTATTACTTCTAGAATTAGTAAAAGAAAGGATATTAAATAGAAAGAATAAACCTAAACACTTTACTTATTATTTAGATAAAAATGAGACTATAATAAAAAAAGGTGATATCATCCCTTTAAAGACATTAAAAGAGCATTTTAAAAAAGAAAACATTTACGATTTAACAGACGAAATAAGTAAGTTTGATACATGGCATAAAAGCACTTTTATTAAACCTCCTAGATACTTAACAAAAGAGCTATGTGAACTATTGGGTTATTATATCGGAGAATCATTAACAAAATACGGAATAAGTACAGACAGTAAATTCTGTAGAGAAAGGTTTATAGATTTATCTAAAAAAATATTTAATATAGACGTTGATAAGACTATAAAAGAATATGGTGTCTATACTGATAGATATGGCAGTATAGAACTATTTTTGAATAGATGTCTAGGAATTTCTTTATTAAAATCTAAGAAAAGAGCAACATACCATAAAATTCCAGAATTAATATTAAGATCCCCTAAGATTGAAATAGCCTCCTTCCTGAGAGCATACTTTGATACAGAATGTTATATCAGTCCAAAAAAAGGGATAGAAATATCAAGCGCTAGTATCGACCTAATCAAGAACACGCAATTAGCATTATTAAACTTTAATATACAATCCTCTATAAGACAAAAAATAATCAATAATAAATCATATTATCTATTATATGTTTATGGTTATAATAATATTAAAAGATTTAAAGAAGAAATCGGCTTAATCGAAAAAGTAAAACAACTAGGATCTTATTTAAAAATAAATAAAGCAGGCAGTCCTAACAAAGACACTATACCTTTGAGATTTCTATTACAAAAGATAAAAGAAAGAGAATTATCTAATATTATCAAAAGTTCAATGGTAAGAAAAAGAGATTATTCTCATGAAAGAGCGCAGTCTACGATAAAATTAATTTCTCCGCATATTAAAGAAACATTAAGTTTAATAGAATTAGCAATGATAGAGGTAATCTCTTCAGATTATATACAATGGGATAAAGTTATTTCAATTAAGAAAGAGAATGGAGAGAGAAAAGTTTATGACATCGAAATTGAAAATACCCATAATTTTTTAGCTGGGGAAGTACCATTTATTGTTCATAACTCAACATTTGCTCAGGCATTAGCAGAATTTTATTCAAGCAAGGGAAGAATTACAAAAACCGTTGAAAGTCCTAGAGATTTGCAAGTATCAGAAAACATAACTCAATATTCCAAGAACTTTGCAACATCAGAGGAAATTCATGATATTCTTTTCCTATCCCGCCCAGACAATATTATCTTTGATGAAATGAGAGACACTCCAGACTTTCAGCTTTACACTGATTTAAGATTAGCTGGAAGTGAATGTATTGGAGTTTTGCACTCAGCTTCTCCTATAGATGCAATACAAAGATTTATTCCAAGACTGGAATTAGGAATGATTCCAAGTGTAATAGACACTATTTTGTTTATAGAAAAAGGAAAAATTTCAAAAATATATTCATTGAAAATGGTTGTAAAAGTTCCGACAGGAATGACAGAAGCTGATTTATCCCGTCCTATAGTTGAAGTTCGCGATTTTGAAACTAAAAAGCTGGAATATGAGGTTTATTCTTACGGAGAGCAGACAGTTGTTATTCCAGTTGAATCAGAAGCAAAAAGCTCATCAATAAAGCAATTGGCAATAAAGCAGATAACAGAAGAATTCAAAAAATACTCAAAAGAAGTTGAAGTTGAATTGCTTTCAGACAACAAAGCAGTTGTCTATGTTCCAGAGAATAATATAGCAAGAATCATA
Source organism: Candidatus Woesearchaeota archaeon (assembly GCA_964531355.1). GTDB lineage: Archaea > Nanobdellota > Nanobdellia > SCGC-AAA011-G17 > CAZHCT01 > CAZHCT01. Next base: position 5,615 of record CAZHCT010000046.1, read on the forward strand.
GGAACTAAAGGAGAAAACATAAACCAAATAGAAAAAAGATTAAATATAAGCATTGATGTAAAAGAAATTGAAAAAGAAAAAGCAAAAACAGAATTTACAATAGGAGAAGACAAAAAATATATCAAGTTTTACACTCAGCCTGGAATGGATGTTGATATTTTTATAGACAACAATTATATTTTCACAGCAATTGCATCAAAAAGAGGGGAAATAAGGATAAACAAGAACTCAAAACTTGGAAGAGATTTATTAAAAGCTGTTTCTTCAAGAAAGAACATAGAACTAAGAGCATAGAAATCTTTATAAGAATCCGCATTATTTCTAATAATTATGAGCAAACTAGAGGAAAGCATAGGAAGAGCAGCAACAAAAATTGCAGAAGACATAGAGGCTAATTGCATTGTTTCAATAGAACAATTAATAAAAGAAACTTATGAATTTGAACAGGATTATCTGCATACAGAAGTAA
>CAZHCT010000047.1:0-2068 GCA_964531355.1 Candidatus Woesearchaeota archaeon
TTAAAAACTCATCAGCAAACTTTTCATCTTTCTTGCTTAGAAAAATATCCATATCTCTATCATCATCTTTAACCCCAATCAATTTAGCCATCTCTAAACCATAATCAATTATATGCCTTTCATCTTTATACTTAACCTTTCTAGTTAAAGCAAACCCCTCTCCCTTGACATCAATTCCAATTCTTACAGGAATCTTCATAAAATAAGCAAACAAAGGCATTAAAAACAACTCAAAAATAATAGCTGCATCATATTTATTTCTTAAACTTTTAGCTAATTTATGCATCTCTTTAAAATTTTTCTCATAATATATTTTGCTGTCATAAACAATCAATTTATTTATGTAAGGATTTTCTTCTAAAATCTCTTTGCTCCAATTTCCAGCTAGCACATCAACATTAAATTTTTTTCCTAAAGCCATTATAGCAGGAGTGCTCATCAAAACATCTCCAATAGCACCAGGAGCAATAACTAAAACCTTCTTGATTTCTTTTTTTCTCTCTTTTAAAAAACTAAAATAGATTTTACCTAAAAAAATAATAATCTTATTAATTATCTCTTTCATTTTGCTCTCATCTTCTTTATCATTATTCCTAATCTAGCCTCAATAGGAAAAGCAAAAAAATTATTATTAAACCTGAAGTCAATAAAATTTTCAAAAATATTAAATAATTGCCATCCTTTCTCTTTTCTCATAACCCTTTTCCTTAAAGATTGTTTAATCCTCAAGTAAGTTAATAATTCAATTACTTTATTGGCATTTTTAACCCATGGAACTTCTTTGGGATTAGTATCTAAATCAAATTCTAATTTCTTTTCAGTCCATTCTCTCAGGCTTTTTGCTTCTTTAAATCCAGCTTTCCTGCATTCCTGATAAAGCTCTGTTCCAGGATAAGGCCTTAATATTGCAGGAGCATAAAAAATTCCTTTAGGAGCTATCTTCTCTAGCTTGATTATTAATCTTAAAGTATCTTTAACCTCATTTAAATTTTCTCCAGGAATTCCAGACATAAAAGTTCCTAATGGGATTATTCCATGTTTATTGCATTGCTTGGCAGCGTTTATTATCTGGCTAACTTTGACATCTTTCTTTAATATCTTTAATACTCTGTCAGAACCAGATTCCAAACCCATTCTCAAGCAATAACATCCACTTTTCTTTAATAATCTTAAAAATTCATCATCCATTCTGTCAAAATCATCTACCCTTATATTGCCCTCCCAAGTTATATTATGATTTTTTGCTAAGTGATTTGCAATTTCCTTGACTCTTTCTTTATTTCCAAAGAAAAAATCATCCCTGAACCAGATATGATTTAACTTGTATTTTTTAATCAGAAAATCCAAATTCTTAATCGCTTTTTTTACATTTAAAGGTCTCCAATTTTTAAAAGGCAATAAAATATTCGTGCAGAAAGCGCACCTATATGGGCATCCTCTGCTAGTTGGAAAATCCAATCCTCTTAATTTTTTTACTTCATCAATTCCATAAAACTCTCTGTTAATATATCTCTCAATTTCCAATAAATGATATGCTGGCTGTGGAACATTATCCAATAAAATCTTTTCTCCCAGACTATTCTTGATTATTTTACCATCTTTCTTGTAAACCAAAGCATCAACTTTTTTAATATCTAATTTTCCATCTAAAAACTTCATGAATTTGTAAAAAGCATATTCAGCTTCGCCATAAATGACATAATCAATATTTTTATCCATGCATGTCTGCTCAGGAAATAAAGTAGCATGCATCCCACCCCATATAACTGGCATATCATTATCTTCGTTTTTTATAAAATCAGTAATCTGGACACCATGCTCAACCTGCGGAGTCATAGCTGAAATTCCAACACAATCGCAATCATTTAATTCTTTTTTGATTTTGATCAATAATTCTCTTTTTGGATAAATTCTTCCATCTAAAAACTTAACTTTGTAACCTTTGCTTTCTAAAAACCCAGCTAAGTACAATACACCTAAAGGAACGCTTTTTTCAGTCTCAAAATCAGAATCTTTTTCAAGATCTTTTGCAGTTTGCGATGGATAAATCAAAAGCACTTTTTTCATT
>CAZHCT010000047.1:2168-6029 GCA_964531355.1 Candidatus Woesearchaeota archaeon
AATATGAAAACATGTCCAATATGCGAAAAAGGAAAACTAATCAAGAAGGTAGTGCCATACTCGGTTTATGGTATTGAAATAGGCAGGTTTCCAGCAGAAATTTGTACCGAATGTAAAGAAGAATGGTTTGATGAAAAAACAGCTAAGAAAATTGAACAAATAAAAAAGAGTTTCTAAAATCCAGAATTTAAAATCCATAAACCTTTTATTAGCTCTTTTTGCCTATTTGACTATGGAAAGTATATCAAAGAGAATAGAGAACAAAATCAAGAATATTGCCTTATTTGCAGATTATTCTTTATTTTCCCTATTATGCCCCCTTAAACTCAAGTCATTTCCAAAACAAATCAAAAATATCTTGATAATTGACCTATTGGAAATAGGCGATTTAATAGTAACAACGCCTGTAATAAGAGCCTTAAGGCAAAAATACCCCAATGCAAAAATTGATTTCTTGTTAAAAGAAAAAATGAAAGATGTTCTTTCAGGAAATCCTAATCTAAATGAAATAATCCCTTATAATAAAAACATTTTAAATTATCTAAAAACAAAAAACTATGACTTAGGAATTTTATTGCATCCAGGCTCATTTAAAATTTCTCTTTTATTGTTAAAATCTAGAACCAAATACAGGGTTGGCTGTGCAAAATCAGGAATATCTGAAGGCAAGGGCTTTTTCTTGAATAATAAGATATTTCCAAATACAAAAATCCAGCATAAAATAGAAGATAATCTGGATGTTGTTCGCGCAATAAATGCAGATGTAAAAGATAAGCATCTGGAAATTTACACAACAAAAGAATCAGATTTATCAGTTAAAACTTTTCTCAAAAAAAATAAAATATCCAGTTACATAGTAATCCATCCAGGAGCAAACTACAAGACTCATGAATGGTTTCCAGATAGGTTTGCTCAATTAGCAGATAGATTAATTAAAAATTACAAAGTAAAAATCATTTTTACAGGTTCTGAAAAAGACTTGGAATTAATCAAAAAAATCCAATCATTAATGAAATCTAAATCATTTTCATTTATAGGAAACATAAAACAATTCTTTTCAATAATAAAAAACTCAAGTTTAGTTATTAGTGTTGATACAAGCGCAATGCACATAGCCGCAGCATTTGACAAAAAAATAATTGCTTTGTTTGGCTCAGGAAATCCCAAAATATGGCATCCTTATGTAAATAACAGAATAGTAATATATAAAAATAATGTTTGTACGTCTTGTATGAAAAATAATTGTAATAAAAACATGGAGTGCATGGATTCAATTTCAGTTGAAGATGTAATAAATGCATTTGAAAAACTAAAATGAAAATTTGTATAGTCTCAGCTTATTTTTATCCTGTAAAAGGCGGGGCAGAAAATCATATGTACTTTATAGCCCAGGAATTAATTAGAAGGGGTCATGAAGTAGAAGTTTTTGTCTCAGATTCTTCTCATGAAGGAAAAATATGGAAAAAAGAAGAAATTATAGATGGAATAAATGTTAAGAGATTTAAAACATGGTTTAAGATTTCATTTTCAGGAATGTTTTTCCCAGGATTGTATAAAGCAGTTAAAAATTCAGATGCAGATATATTTCATGTTCATGGTTATCGTCATCCTTTCAATTTCATCTTTTGGTTTACTAAAAAGCCTTGTTTCATGACTTTGCATTGGCCTGTTTACAAAGGATTAAGAAGCAGATTTTTGGATTTATCTGTTGACATAATTGATAAGTTTTTTGGAAAATATATTTTAAACAAATTTGATATTCTCTGCGCTGTTTCAGGCCTGGAAATACCATGGATTAAAAGATTTGGTATAGATAAGAAAAAAATAATCCTTACTCCAAATTGCATCCCTAAAAACTATTTAAACTATGCTGATGGAAATGCATTCAGGAAAAAATATAATATTAAAAATGAGCTAATGATCTTGTGCGTTGGAAGAATTCATAAAACAAAGGGATTTGACCAGGTAATAAAAATAGCTCCTTATTTTAAGGACATAAAATTTGTTATTGTTGGAAAAGATGAAGGCTTTAAAGCAGAATTGCAATCCTTAGTTAAAAAATTAAATATTAAAAATATTATATTTGCTGGAGAAGTCTCAGAAAAAGAAAAACTTCAAGCTTATAATGCAGCAGATATATTCATTCATCCAAGCCATGCAGAAGCATTTGCAATTGTAATCTTAGAGGCAATGTCCCAAAAAACAGCTGTTATTGCCAGCAATCAAGGTGGAATGCCTTGGGTTGTTGATAATGCTGGTTTAATCTTCAAGGATAATGATTTAAATGACTTAAAAAACAAATTAGAAAAATTAGTTAAGAATAAAAAGCTAAGAAATGAATTAGCTGAAAAAGGAAGAAAACGCGCAGAAAAATTCACATGGGACAAGACAGTTGATGTTTTGGAAAAGGAGTATAAAAAATGGAAAAACAAATAATAGTTGCAGCATCAGGTTATTTTGATCCAATACATATTGGCCATATAGAATATCTTGAAAAAGCAAAAAAACTTGGAACTAAATTAATTGTTATCCTAAACACTGACGAGCAGGCAATATTGAAGAAAGGATATGTTTTCATGCCCTTGGAAGAAAGAAGGAAAATAGTAGAATCATTAAAATTTGTTGATGAAGTATTTATCTCAATAGATAAGGATAAATCTGTCTGCAAAAGCCTAGAAGCAATAAAGCCAAATATTTTTGCAAAAGGTGGAGACAGAACAGTAAGCAATATTCCTGAAGTAGATATATGCAATAAACATAATATAAAAATTATAGATGGCTTGGGAGAAAAGCTTCAATCTTCATCTGAATTAGTTAAAAAAATCAAAAAATGAAAATAACTTTAATATCTGTAAGCACCTACCCCTCTGACCAGGGATTAAGGACAATTTCATCTTACTTGAAAAAGCACAATCATGAAGTAAAAATAATATTCTTGACAGCTTCAGAGGATTATTCTGTCTTATACCCTAAAAAAGTCTTGTCTCAATTATTCAGCTTATGCAAGGATTCTGATTTAATTGGAGTTTCATCATTTGCCTGCACTTCAAAAAGAGCATCTCAAGTAATAAATATCTTGAAAAAACTGAACAAGCCAATTGTTTATGGCGGTATTCATGCTACAATCTCCCCTGAATTATGCATTAAAGATTCAAACATTGTTTGCGTGGGTGAAGGTGAAGAAGCAATATTAGACTTAGTAAATGCAATACAAAAACATAATCCAATAACAAAAATAAAAAACATCTGGATTAAAAAAAATAATAAAATAATAAAAAATACTGTAAGGCCTTTAGTTGAAAATCTTGACAAGTATCCTTATGCAGATTATGATATTCAAGATCATTATATATTGGAAAAAAACAATATTATTCCATTTGAAGAAAGGCACTTGAATGGTTATATCTTCTTTTTAACAGGAAGAGGATGCCCTTATTCATGCACCTATTGTAGCAATCGTTTTCTAAATCAATTGTACAAAGGACAAAAACCAGTTAGATGGCACTCTCCAGATTATATAATCAATTGTATTTTAGACCTCAAAAAAAGATATAAAACATTGAAAATATTTGATATTCGCGATGATACATTTTTTATAAGGCCTTTAGAACAAATAAAGGAATTCTGCAAAAAATACAAGGAGAAAGTTAACTTAAGGTTCAAATGCCTGGCAGATCCAATATTAGTGACAGATGAAAAAATAAAATTATTGGTTGATGCAGGCTGCACAGATATCATAATAGGTATTCAAGGCCAGGAAAACATTAATTTCCAAATATACAAAAGATACCAAAAAGATGAGCAGGTAATAAAAGCAGCAAGAATAATCAACAAGTATAAGGATAAAATTGCTGTAATGTA
>CAZHCT010000048.1:0-5970 GCA_964531355.1 Candidatus Woesearchaeota archaeon
TCTTTAGCAAATAAATCTTCCTTTTTAAAACCCAATGCTTCAAAAATTCTCTCTACAGCAGGTATTATCTGGTTATTTATATAATATTCTGCATCATACTCATTCCCTTTAACTTCATTAATCATTCTTGCCCTGTCTCTTATCATTCCTTTTCCTTCAACAATAACAAATTTCATTGTTGTTCCAGGCTCAATATTCATCCCAGCTTCTTTCATCCTTCTCGCAATAGCAACATGAGGCCCTATATTTTCATAATCATCCAAATCTTTTCTTAATTGCGTTCTTATAATCATTTTTTCAACAGGAATCTCTCTTAATTTAATCTTTTCAATTATTTCCTTGGCATATTCATAAGCTCCATTAATATTATTTTCTTTCAATATCATATTCAAAACTCGATCCTGTAATTCCCTAGCAACATAACTCCAGTCTTTTCTTATTGTTTCAAAACCCCTTACCTTAATCTTTCCTTTTTTATCAATTAATGCATATTTCTTTTTAGCTCCTTTTAATTCTGATTTTTTCATAACAAACAATCCTTTAGGATAAAAGTCCTCTAATTCAAGCTCCATTAAACTGGGAAGTTCTCTGTTAACCTCTTCCATAAATTCTAATGCATCTTCTTTTGTTTTGTTCTCTAATGTAATAAACAAAGCATCAGTATCACTGTAAATAATATTAAAACCCTCGTCTTGCGCTTTTTTAATCGCTTTCATAATATAATCTCTTCCAAAAGCAGTAATGCTTGCAGCGCATTCTAAGCAATAATATCTTGCTCCAAAAAAACCAAAATAACCATAAAAACTGTTTAAAATTGTTTTTAATGCATAATCCCTTGCTTTCAAATGAACATTTTCTTTTTCCAGTTTTAATATTCCCTTAACTCTTATTCTTCTTTCAATAAGCTCTTTTACTAGTCTAGGAATAAAACCCTCTTTTTTATAATTAAAATAATATCTTGTCTTTTTGTTTCCAACTTCAATTTCAGGGCTTTTATACGCATCTCTGCTTTCTTTTGTCAAAGTGCTTAAGCAGATATTATGCGCAACAATTATGCTTGAGTATAACCCCCTAAAATCAAATACAACTAGATTATTGTATAATCCAGGTTTAGGCTCAAAAACAAACGCCCCCTTATATGTATTTAATCTTCTTTTTCTTATTGTTTCATGCAATGGCTTATTCGGAACCAATTCATTTAATTCAAATGCTCTTCTTAAAATATAATTCTCAACTAAATTTCCATAGCTCATCCTGCATATGTCCTGAATCGGCATACCGAGTAATTTAACAAGCTCTTCTAAATTAGGTAAAATCTTTTTAAATATCTCAAATGTTAATTCAGAATCTCTAAGATTATATTCGCAGAAACGTCCTAAATCTTTTGCATCCATCTTTAATTGGTCTATATTGACAATTTCTTTTTCTTTGTTTAATAATGCCTTGCTTACTGTGCTTAAGTCAAATGAATCAATTCCCAATGCATTCCCTATTATATCTCTTATAAACTTTAATATGTCTAAATTTGCAATTCCGGTTATGCTTGTTTCATTTTTTCCAATCTTTGCATTGCTCTTATCCAATCCCAAATTTAGCTTTATTCCGTATCTATCTGCTCTATCTTTAATATAAGGAAAATCAAAACCATCTCCAAAATAACTTATTAAATAATCTGGCTTGTACTCTTTTATCACTTCTTTGAATCTCTGCAGTAAATGCTCTTCATTCTTTACAATTTCTATATGCTCTTTTTTATCTGTATTTCCATAAACCAAGACTTTTTTAAAATCATCTCCATAAAAAGATATCATTGCAATTGCATCTTGACTGCTTGTAGGATAATTCTCTCTTGAATAGCATTCAATGTCAAATGCTAAAGCTCTTGGCTTTAATAGATCCACCTCAATTTGTTTTACTGTTCCTTTTATAGAAAAATCAACCTCAAGATTGCTGTTTACTATTTCTCCTTCAACCTCGCATAAATGCAGTGGAAATATTCCCTTATCAATCAAATATCTCTTGTAAAAATTAATATCCATTTCTTTTCTTGATTCTATTTCATGCATGTCTTTCATAAAATCCTTTATTATCTTTATTGAATCTGTCTTGTTTACTATTATTTTGATTGCATTAAGCTCTTCATTAAGGCAGTTTTTTTTATGCACTTCTGTCTTTAAAACATAAAAACTTTCATCTCTCAGGCTTTCTATCTTTTTTCTGAATTTTTCTAAATCAACATCTCTTTTTGCAATAACCCAAAAATATGGATTCAGGCTTTCATCAAATACAGCTATTCTTTTTCCATCTTCTGTTCTTCCAAATATCCTGATTACAGATTCATTATTTTCTTCTGTATAATCAATATCAATTGGAAAAAATCTTATGTTAACCATAGCATGATTAAGTTAAAAAAACTTATAAGCTTTCCTATGATAAAACCCCTTTATGTATGTAGGCAAGCACAATAATCTTTATAAATTAGATAACTTATAAACTATTATGGATGAAATATCAAATGAATTTTTATCTCGTTTTAGATCAAAACATTCTATTAACTTAGAAGAAATCGCAGATAAAGGATTAATTGCTATTTCTGGAAAACGTATTGATAGCAAAAATTATGCAAGTGTCATTGTTTTAGAAAATGAAAGTGGAAGACTCTTATACTCTTCAGGAGGTCCAATAAAAGAAGGGAATAATAATTATACTGCAGATAAAGCTCTCCAACAAGTCATTGATTCAATAAAGTATAAGACAAAGTATAAGATCAAACGAGCTGTTACCCTCCTTGTTTATCAATGCACTAGAATTAGCCTAATCACCTATAAACAAAAAATTAGAGATTATTTTAATTCTCTTAAGCAACAAACTTCTTAATAATCAGATTCTTATCTAAAACGCACTTATATGGATTAAACACATAAGCAACATCTTTGTCAAAATAGCCGCACATAAAATTATCTAAGCTTAGGTTGATTCTTTTGCTCAGCATTAAGGCGTAAAAATATGTCTGCGTTGCAGCAAACTCTTCTTTATTTGCTTCTGGTTTATAATCCCATATCCATATTTTTCCATTTTCCAGTCTTAATATGTCAATATGGCCTGTAAATGGCTCGTTTTGCCTTAAAATTCCATTAAGATCTTTTAGTTCAGACTGCTCAAGCCATATCGGAACCTCTATTGCAATTGTTTTCTTGTCATTTTCTAAGGCAAACATCTGCACTTTCATGTGATTGCTTGAAAACCTGTCTTTGTTTATATCTAACCCATATCTTGCTAACAAGCACATTTCATTTTCATAATCATTTTCTAATTTTGCATTTAACTTGAATTTTAATGTGCTGCTTCTGTTTTTGTTTTCAAAATAGCTGTTTGGGCAAGTTGAAATTAGATTGCTTAAGTAATTCTTCAAGCTCAAAAAATTATCCAATAAACCGCTTATTTTTACATTATGCATTGTATAAGAATAAGGAATTCTGCTGTGCAAAAAAGTAAATTGTTTTATCACCATCTTTTTTATTTATAAATTTTTATTGGCTCTCCGTTCTTGGAATTTCTGATATCGCAATAATATAATTTATCCCCAAAATTTTTTAAATAAGTATATTTGATTCCTAAAACATGATATATTACAGGTTCATCTGTATCATCTCTATTATTCTTAGGATCAAAACTTACATGAGATAAGTTGGCAATATATCTTGCAGTTTCTATTGAAGTAGTAAAAATATCAACTTTCATTTTTAATCTCTCCATTAATCTCAACTAAGGATTTTCTGTCAAAATAATTAGGACTCAATGAAATAATCTCTTCTTTGAAATCATCAATAACCTTTACTTCAATCCCTCTATTCAATAAAGTTCTAATACCCTTGCCATTAACCCACTTGTTTGGATAGTCTATTATTCCAACAACAACCTTTTTGATTCCACTATTTAAAATATAATCTGTGCAAGATGAATATTTAGTGCTATGCACCCTTTTATAATCAATATTTTTTTTCTTGATTACACTTCTTTCTTCAAGCTTGGGTATATAAATACAAGGCTCTAATGTAGTATACAATGTGGCCCCATCGCAATAATTCCCACATTTCATTATTGCATCTACTTCAGCATGAATTATTTTGCCTTTAGAAAATCTTTTGATGCCCCTGCTAATCACTTTTTCATTATAGATTATTATAGCGCTTACAGGAATATCAAATCCATTATTACTAATGCTTCTAGCTAAATTTATGCATTTTTCAAGATATGTCTTATCATCCATTTTTAAAAGTAAAATTAACTCCTATTTAAGAATTTTGGTAAAATATTGTATAGAAATTTTCTGACTAAAACTTATTTTTTCTAATATACAAAAAAGCGCTAACTAATCCTAAAATAAGTAAAATTCCTAAAATCCAATTAGAACCACTACCATTGACATTCATTACAGAATATCCTGTAATATTAAATGACAAAAAAGATATTGCTAATCCTAAACTTAAAATTGCGATTATTAATGTTAATTTTTCCTCTAATTTACCCGGATTTTTCTTTTCCTTTTCTGCCAAGTTATCTATATCTTTTGCAACCTCTTTCCCCAATTCGTAAGCCCGCTCAACAATACTATTCTTTCTTGCTTCACCAGCCTTTCTAATTAACCATCCAATTCCCTTATTAAGACTTGTTAATATCTGAACTAAATCTTTGCTGTTAATATAGGGTTCTCTAGTTCTCTCATAACCCTCTTTATAATTAGTAAGGGCTACAGCATACTCACCCCGATTTACAGCTCTATTTCCTTTTGCAATATAAAATCTTCTTCTATTTTCTTCGCCGAGATAATTAAATCCAGTTATACCTTTCTTCTTATATGCTGGTTGTTCCACATAGCCTTTAGTTATTACTTTTCCAAAAAAATTCTTTTTTTCTTCATACTTAAGAAGAGCTTTTCTTACCTTAGCATGCTCTACCTTCTCTTTTTCATTATAAAACTTTCCACCGGGTTCGTAATCTGCAGAAAACCTCTTTTCTACCATCCTATAAACCATTATATTCCTATTTAAATATCTTTTGGTAAAATATTTAAACTGAAAAACAAGAAAAAATCATATGGGAGTTAAACTGGGAGATATAATTCCAAAAAAACAAATAGAATTTGAAGAATTATCAGGAAAGAGAATAGCAATTGATTTTTCAAACATGGCTTTTCAGTTTCTCTCATCTATAAGGCAGCCAGATGGAACGCCTTTAATGGATTCAAGGGGAAATATCACTTCTGTTTACATAGGCATTTTCTCAAGAATAACAAATTTAATGTCCAAGGGAATCTTGCCTTGTTTTGTATTTGACGGAAAACCGCCCATATTAAAACTAAAGCAGCAGCAGGCAAGAGCAGAAAGAAAAGAAATAGCAAAGCAAAAATATGATGAAGCAAAAGAAAAACAGGATATTGAATCAATGTATAAATATGCAAAGCAAACATCCAAGTTAACTCAAGAAATAATAGATGACAGCAAGGAATTATTAAAAGCATTAGGGCTTCCAGTAATACAATCTCCCTCAGAAAGCGATGCTCAAATATCCTTTATGGCAGAAAAAAATGATGTATGGGCAGCAGCATCTTCAGATCATGATTGCTTGTTGTTTGGCTGCCCGAAAATAATCACTAATTTAACACTCTCCCAAAAAAGAAAACTTCCATCTGGGTTAACAGTAAAAATAAAGCCAGAATTAATAGAATTAGATCAAGTTCTAAAATCTTTGGGTATAAATCAAGATCAACTGATTGTAATGGGAATTTTAATGGGAACAGATTATGACCCAGGAATAAAGGGGGTAGGTCCAAAAACAGCATTAACCTTAGTAAAAGAACATTCAAATTTCGAAGAATTATTTGATGAACTAAAACCAGATTTTAATTGGAAGCAGATCTATGCAATTTTTAAGTCAATGCCCATAATGAAGAATTATCAGCTTAAATGG
>CAZHCT010000049.1:0-666 GCA_964531355.1 Candidatus Woesearchaeota archaeon
TGACAGAATTAAAAATGCAGCATGATAAAGGGAAAAAATGGGTTGGTGTTGATGCATTTATAGGAAAAACATTTGATGCATGGAAAGGAAACGTAATCGAGCCATTGAAAATCAAGACTCAGGCAGTAAAATCAGCATCAGAAGTGACAGAACTAATATTAAGGATTGATGATGTTATAGCTGCTTCTTCATTGGAAAAGGGTCATGCTCCTCAGATGCCTCCTGGAATGGGGATGGAATAAATGATATCTAAAATAATAAAAGGAATAATTTATGGAGAGGATTACATTAAAGATGATTATCAAATAATATTTGGTTTTTATAATGATAAATTCAGCAATAAAGACCAATTAATTGATACAATATGGAAGACTGGTGATTATTCCAACAAGAGTATGAAGGGCGAAACTGTGAATTTTTTTAGTAATACTCGTAGTTCTGATTTTATTCACGGGGAGAGTAGAACAATTACGATAAGCGAAAAAGGGATAACCGCTGGAATATTGCATGGTAGCGGGCTTAGGTTTGAAGGTGAAGTAAAAACTATTTTAAGAAGGAATGGAGAAGCTCAAAAGTTGCAGAAAATTTATGATGATATAAGCACAAGAAAGGAAACCGCAGGATATAATGAGCTAAAGAAGTTATTGGAAACAATCGGCTTGAACG
>CAZHCT010000049.1:676-5833 GCA_964531355.1 Candidatus Woesearchaeota archaeon
GCAAAAACTAACAGAGTTAGTAAAATATCTTAGAGAGAAATATAAGTTTAGTAAAGAAGCCGCAATAAATTATGTAATAATGGGTGATATTCCAAAAGAGGAAGAACTTAGCATTTATCAGAATTTGAATATTAGGATACCACAAATTGCAAAAGAAACAAGATTAACACATTTAACTCTTTTACCAGTATATGATGGAGGTAGTAGCCTTGAATTTGATGTTATCCGTTTTTTAGCTGCTAAAAGAGAAGGCAGATGCATCAAACCAAGAAGGTTATATATGGATGGGAATACTATTCCTTTTGATGAGACTATTAAAAGTATTGATATGATCCAATGATATAGGTTTAATCTTATCAATCAGTAGATAAGGAGTATAAAAGAATGAGTAATGAAAGAATTGAGAATATTATTGAAAGAAGCGTAATAAATGATAAGTTCTCTATCCTAGGTGAACATGAAGGTCATTTTCATATGATGATTCATAATTCCAAGACTGGAAAATTATTAAAGGAAAAGAATGCCCATATTCTCAACCCAAATTTGATGGTAGGGGTTTTGAGTGTTGCAGGACTTGCGACATCTTGTTATTTTGCTTCGCAATTTATTGGACCTGCTAGCTGGGTTGCATTTGCATTGGGTTATTGCCCTACAATGTCGATGTTATATCATACAGTATCGTCTAATCCTAAACCAAACTATAATTTAAAAAATTTTGAGTTATACAAAGAGTTTATGTTAGATAAATTAATTCAATAAGCCAAATAAACTTTAAACATATTACAAAATGATAGAAGAAAAAGAATTAGAAGAATTTCTAGATAAAAATTTTAAATATATACCTATTGAGGGATATAAAATTACAGGAATAGATCATAGAGTACGTCATTCCGACATTATTTGTATGGGTAGTGAAGATGAATGTTTAAAAACAAAAACAGAAAGAGTCCTTAAAAGTTACAGGGTACATATGATAAACGATAATCAATATATTCTAATTAAATAAGTAAGCTTTTTATAGCCTTAAACTACTTTGTTTATATGTCAATAGAACTTTTGGTTATTGGGGATCTTCATGGAAATAAGCCAAAAATACACTATAAAAATTTTGATGCAATAATTGCTCCAGGAGACTTTTGTTCTGATGCCTCAAGAAAATATATGTTTCAGGCTTTAAGGGAAAGATTGCAAAATCCTGATTCCAAAGTTGAATGGTATGATCTAATTGGGAAAGAAAAAGCAAAAAATCTAATTAAAAAATCTCTTTCTGATGGAAGAAAAATATTGGAAAAGTTAAACTATCTAAACATTCCAATCTATATTGTTCCTGGAAACTGGGATTGGACAAAAGATAAAGATTCTGATTGGAATTTTCTGAAGCAGGACCATTATAAAACACTCGTAAAAGGACTTCCAAATATTATTGATGTGCACCATAAAATTGTAAAGATAGACGATTACCAAATTATTGGGCATGGTATTTCTTCAGGTCCAGAATATCCTCAATATAAAGAAGAATTAAAAAATCTTAAACCAAAAGAGTTAATCAAGAAGAAAGCTGAATATAATATAGATTTTAAAAAAATTTCATCTTTGTTCAAAAAAGCTTCAAAACCAATAATATTTTTATCTCACAATGTGCCATTTAATACTCCTATTGATAAAATCACAAATAAAGAATCTCCAAGATATGGTTACCATTATGGTTCATTAATCGCAAGAAAAATTATAGATAAATACCATCCGCTTATCTGCATTGGAGGGCATATGCATGAACACTTCACAAAATGCAAAATTGGAAAAACAACAGCAATTAATTCAGGATTTGGTTCAAATGTGAATGTATTAATAGAATTATCAGGGAATAAGATTAAGAAAATAGAATTCCATAAAGATTAAACAATAACATTTTTATACCAGTAAATTCTATAAAATTAGTCAAATAAGAGGTGCAAAAATGGCTGAAAAATCAAAAGAAAAAATACTTAATCAATTAATTGAAAATAATGCAATTCTGCAGTCAAAGATAGCTGATCTAGTGATTTCTGTAAATACATTAAGCAAAAGTGTAAGCAGTCTGGTTAATCTATTCACAAAAGCAACAGATCTAATAGAAAAAGGTGAAATAAAAGAGCCTGCATTAGCTGAAAAATTAAACAGCTTATTAGACCAAAACAAAAGCATTGCCAAAGGATTAATAATGCTTGAACAATATGTAAGGGAAAAGGCAACTATGCCAAGAGAGCTTCCAAGAATCTGAACATGGAAATTGAATTTCTGGTTAATGAAGCGCAGATTTCTCAGGAAAAATCAATAAAGGAAATTCTAAATATTATTAATACTCCAAGTACTGAAAAGCAGGTTATGATAATGCAGAAACTAATCAGGGCATTGGAATTAGCAGGAAAAAAACCAGAAGAAGCAGTAAAAAAAGAGTTTACCTCAATAACTAAAGAATTTATTTCAGTAATTAAAGACTTGCC
Organism: Candidatus Woesearchaeota archaeon; assembly: GCA_964531355.1. Lineage (GTDB taxonomy): Archaea > Nanobdellota > Nanobdellia > SCGC-AAA011-G17 > CAZHCT01 > CAZHCT01. The sequence goes on from CAZHCT010000049.1 coordinate 3,160, forward strand.
TCCCCCTCCAGTACCAATCAGAATTCAAAAACAAATTCAAGAAATCAAGAAGAATGAATATGAATTGATAAAAGACAAGGAAACAGATATTGTATTGGCAAAAGTAATAGTTAATGATAAATACAATTTAATCGAGCCAAAACTTACAGATAATGATGTCCAAATAATAAAGGAAATAGCAGAATTAATCCAGAAAAAGAAGATTAATTTAGATGATAAAAAATCCATCTCAAATATCTTGATGGATAAATGCAAAAAATACAGGATTCAATTTAATGATGAATACTTGAGAAACATCAGATATTACTTGATAAATGGCTCTCAATTTGGAAAAATAACTCCTTTAATTCTTGACAAAAACATTGGTTTAATTAGTTGTTATGGCTTAGATCAAATAAAGATTATTTACAATAATGAAGAAAAAGAAACAAACTTGTTCTTCGCTTCAACAGATGAACTAAATCAATTTATAAAGTCTATAGCAATTAAAAACAATATTAAATTAGATGAATTAAATCCAATTGCAGATTTCATAAAAGATAATTTAAGATTTCAGTTGATTCTTGGAGCAGAAAGCATCCAGTCAAGTTTTTTAATAAAGAAGCTGTAAAATAAACTTTTGTTAGGTTAAACTTATCAAAAAAGATAAGTTAGATAAAACGAAAGTTTAAAGAGGTTTTATGTAATCTTACTTAAGACAAAATCTCTGACAATCTCAAACTTAGTTAATTCTGTAAGAACAAAAGGCCTTAATTCTTTTTCCCAAATAATTTTGATATTATCAACTTTTATTTTTAATAAGTCTAAATCAAGTTTCATATTGAAAATTCTTAATTTTTCTTCAACTAAATTTTTATTATACTTAGAAAGCCTTAATAAGAAAAACAAGTCAAATAAGTCTCTCGCTTTATCTCTTGATAGAATAGCATGTATTTTTTCAGCTATCATTTCTTCTGGCTTGAGAACTTTTAACAAGAAGGGGTTGATATCAGGGTAATCAGAAATATAATTTTTTATGTCTATTCCATAAATTACCTTATTTTTAAAGTTTATATCTACTCTTAATGTATTATATCTAGTTATTATTCCATTGCGGCTTAATTTGAATAAAATTGAGTCTTTTATTGTTTTTATTGATTTAATCTCAAAATTAGAATCTCTTGCGACTTCTTTTATAATTATTTCAATCTCTTTAAGGCTGATATTTTCTGTTAATGAAAAGTCTAAATCTTCTGAGAATCTTTTCAATCCATATAACTTGTATAGAGCAATCCCGCCTTTAAAAACAAATTTATTTGTTCTTTTGGATAGATTAAACAATAAAACATCCTGGAAATAATCTTTTTCTATGTGTTCTTTATTTTTTAATTCCTTTCTTTTTCCTATTTCTGAAAGTATTTCTTTTGGTATCATATTGTATTATCTATAATCCCCCATTTTTTGATTTTCTTGCCTGATTTTTTTGCAAGCGGATCAAGAAGAATATATTTATAGTTTATAAATTTCCTCAATTTTTCATAAACCTCTTTTCCATTCTTTTCCATTAAATAGCCAACTCTCTTTACCACTTCGCTTTTTTTTATTTTTTTAAGGAGTTCCACCATTTTATCTTTATTAATCTCTTCAAATGCCTCTTCAAAAATAGATACTGGAACATGGGAAAATGAGTCAATTATGGCTTTTTCTGGTTCTGCTATTAAAATTTTAAATCCATCATATTCCTCGCTTTTAAAGCCAAAGAAATAATTTGTATGAAAGAAATTTATTTTTGTTATGAAGTTGATTTTAGACGAATTTTTGGTTGTGGCGCAAAAAACCTCATTTGGAATTTGCGTTATTAATTTATGGTAGGATAATGCGGAAACAGAGGAGATATAACTGGGCTTGACTAAGAATGTGCTTAACAAGAAAAAATCTTTGTTAAGACTATAAAAATTTTTTTTAATCTTTATTATTTTGCTTTCTTTAAGCATCCTTTTTAAGAATTTCTTTGCATAATCCCTATTGTTTATAATCTGGTTTATGTCAGACAGAGAAAATACAGGCGCTTTTGAAAATTGTTTTAATACTTCTGCTTCGTACATATAAAAAAGTATAATTCTCTGCTTTTTAAACTTTTCTATTTTACAAGTATACATAAATATATACTTACGAGGTGATAAAGTTTAATTTATCCCGTAAGCTTTTGATTTTAAAATTATAATTTTAATCATTATCCTCTGTTAAGATACTCAAATCTTATAATTTTTTATTCGTTTAATATCCTAATTGTTTCTCTTTGGACTCTTAAAACAAGTTCTTTTTATATTCAGATTTCTTAAGATGTTTTTGCGCTAACTCTAAATTAGGATTTGCCTTAACAAGCCTCTTTGAATCTTTCAAGCACCATTTCAAATGCTTGTCTACTTGCGGCATTTTTTAATCATCTCAGCATATTTTTCTGGATTATGAAATATTAAGTTTTCCGATATGATGCTATAAAATATCTTATCTTCTTTGTTTAAGAATATGTCTTTTTCAGATATATCCATATATCTTATCGGTTTTTCTAGCAGCTGAGAACTAATTATTTCTTCTTTGATTTTATTGATGTTTTTTGATTCTTTTTTATCATAAACAAGCAAAACATCGACATCATTAAAATCATTGCTTTTTATAGATGAGCCAAAAACAA
>CAZHCT010000050.1:0-5792 GCA_964531355.1 Candidatus Woesearchaeota archaeon
TTTGCAATGAGTTAAAACTGAAATGTTTAAATCCATTATGGCATATTGATACAGAGCAATATTTAAGAGATTTAGTAAAAAACAAATTCGAAGTTATTATCACTAAAATAGCGGCTGATGGTTTTGATGAGAAATGGCTTGGAAGAAAAATAGATAATAAATTTATTGAAGATTTGAAAGAGCTAAATAAAAAATTTGGAATTCATCTAGCTGGAGAGGGTGGAGAATATGAAAGCTTGGTTTTAAACTGCCCTTTGTTCAAGCAAAAAATTGCTGTTTTAGAGTCTGAGAAAAAAATGGAAAATAAATGCTGCGGAGAGTTAAGAATTAAAAAGACAAAAATTATTTAGGAATAAGCTGCTGCATTGTTTTAATTTGTTCTACTCCGTTGATTATTGTTGGCAGCATTGACATTATTAGAGTAACAATGAATATAGAAATCAAGATTCCTATTATTCCTAAGATTAATCCTGCAATAGCCATACCTTTAGCAGATTCTTTTTTAAGAGAGATTATAGAGAGTATTAAGGATGATAGACCAAGTATAATCCCAAATATAATTGTAAATGAAAGCAAAAATGAGAAAATTCCTAATATCAAAGATATAATTGCAAATTTTTTACTTTCTTTTTTTGACATTTTTTCTTATATCTTTTTTTCTCTTACTATTTATTGAAACTAACTCTCGATACTTTTCATTTACATATTTTTCTAAATAATAATTAATCAAAAAAAAATTGAGGATAGCACCGATTATTATAACAAAAATAATCCAATTCCCTTGCAAAAAAGATGAATTATAAAAAAGGATAGAAACAAATAGAATAAATATCGGAACCGTTATTCCAGAATGAATAGTTAATTTATTGTCCAAATAATTACTTTTTAGTTTATCCGAGAGAGAAAGATAAATTTTATCCCAATCTTTTTTCCATAAAGGATATAATGGAATTATTTTATTAATTACCCCTAAAATATCCCCTAAAATATTAAAAATTACTTCTTTGAGGTTTTCTAAAGGATTATTATTTCTTCTTGACATTTTTTATCTTAATAAAGATGGACTACAACAGGTTAATATTTTAGTTTAGTTTATTTTTAAAATTATCTGTTTCGAAATTATTTTGTTTTATAATGAAAAATCTTTAGTTTTAACCAAATAGATAATATCTTTTACCAGAATAAATAAGATAATCGGAATTACTAAATAAACCAGAGGATTGAAATTCCAAGCTCCAATAACATCTCCATGCAGTAATCTTGAAACCGCTCTTGTGATTCCTGACGAATAAGGTTTAAAATTAAATATAGATTCATAAAGAGATCGAATAGGTAGATAATGAAGTTTATTAGTTGGTAAAAAGAATAAAATGATTAATCCTAAAGAAAAGATAATTACCCTGCTAAATGGTTTGGATAAGCCTAAAATAAATAAAAACTTCTTAAAACCTAGTTTAATCTTTTCGTAAAAATTTGCCATTATTGTCTTTTAAGTTATTAGTTGCAATTAAGATTACATCAATTAACCACCAGATACCACAACCTCCGAAGGTTAATAATTTTAAGATCCCGGTTCCTATCAAACCCATATAAAATCTGTCAATACCCCAGTGACCCAAAAAAATAGATAATAGTAATGCAACTAAGAATTTTCTTTTTCCAGCAGGCTTGTTGATATCATCACTTTTGTATTTTTGTCTTACTCCGCATTTTGGACAAATTTCAGCTTCCTTTTTAATAGTCTCTCCACAACTTGAACAAAACATTTCATCATGTTCTTTTTTCTTTTTTATTTCCGGCATTTTAAATAAACTCCTATTGCTTAACGAATGATTTTAAGTATATTTAAAATTATCTATTTCAATTTTTTGCTTTACTTTTATCTAGACAAAAATTAAATTAATTCTTAAACCTTAAAAAATATGATTATATCTATCTCTTTCTTCTAATATAGAAAAATTTAAATACTTAAAATGTGTATAAATACACATAATGAAAAGGAGAATAGATATAACACTTGAAGAAATTTTGATAGAGAAATTTCGAAAATATTGCAAGAAAGAGGGTATGAAAATTTCTACTAGAATAGAACTATTAATCTCTAAAGATATGAGAAAAAGATGATGAAAAAGATAAACGATGTTCTTGAAAATTTTATTAATAATATATCTGATAAAGATAGGATCTATGTTAGGGGACTGAATCTGCATATAAAATCTTTGGTAGAGATAATGAATAAAAAAGGGATTTCAACAAGTCAATTAGAGAAAATGATAGGGATAAAATGGCATTCAATTAATTGGTGGTATACTCAGGGATTTTCATTAAGTAGGCTACAAAAATTAAATGAGATTTATATTCGTGCTTTTAGAAAAGGTCTTCCATTAGATACTATGAGATTTGGTTGTAAAGCGTCACCAGCGAATATAAAAATTCCTCCTATAAACAAAGATGTGTCCTATCTTCTAGGATATCTTTATGGAGATGGAACATTATATTCTTCAAAGAAAAATTCTAGAATCGAATTTTATGATTGTTCAAAAGAAATGCTTATTAAAATAAGCAATATAATTTTTAATGAGTTTGATTTTAAAGATTTTAAGTTAATAAAAGACAAGAGATCAAATTGTTATATACTAAGAATTAATTCTTTAGTTCTTGGTTTATTGTTTAACGAGATTTTAGGAGTACCTAAAGGTAAAAAGAAAGGTAAATTAAAGATTCTAAGACTAATCAAAGATTCCCGTTATATTAAAGAATTCATAAGTGGTTTTTTTGATGCAGAGGGGCATATCTATTATACTCCAAAATATGGTTATAGAATTACCTTAACGCAAAATGATAAATTTTTTTTAGAAGAAATTCATCAAATTTTAAGCTTCTTTAATATCTTGAATATAAAGATTGTAGATTATAGGGGTAATGGTATCTTTGAACTTCGTATAAACACAAAAAAGAATTTTAATAAATTTATTAGCACTTTTAATTTAAGACATCCTGATAAACAAAGGAGGATAGAATTGGCTATTCAAGGGAAATCTACAGTTAAGAACCCGAGGAATTGATATCTTTTTGCTGAAATTATAGTCTGTTTTTAAGTCTTTAATTAAATAGGTAAGATATATTATGCAAATTTTAATTGTTTTAAAGTTTCTTTTAATGTAGTATGGTTTTTAGCATATTCTTTTAGAGGGACTCCTTGCATTGTTGCTTCTATTGATTGTCTTGCAGCAACAGCTCCGAGTCTTGTTCCAAGCTTGTTCCCATGAATTCCCCCCCCAAGTTGACAGATTATATTATACCCAAGAAGATTTATTAATTTTGGTATTAGACTTATACGTAACCCGCCAGAACAAACTGCAAAAACTTCTTTTTTATCATACCATTTTTGCTCTAAAATATGTTCTTTTTTATTTTCTTTTATTAAATTGTTTTCAATCTCTTCTTCAATATCTTTTACTTCTTTTGCTGATGATTCCATTTTTCCGACAGCAGTTCCAATGTGCAATGTATCTACCCCAATCAATCTAGCTATTTTAGCAATTGCGAGCATTGAGATTCCATGTTTTGGGTTTCTTGTTAAGATTGCGTGTCCTGCACGATGAGCATGCAATGGCAATTTAAATTCTTGATTTCTTATTGTTTGCAAGGCTGACCAACCTAATGTAATTATATCAAGCATTAAGAAGTTTCCACCATGTTTTTTCACAAATTCAGCTCTTTTTATCATCTCGTTGGTTTCAGCGGTTATGTTTACTAAATAAGCTTTTTTTTCTCCTGTTTCTTTCTCTGCTTTTTCTTTTAGCTTTAATGTTTCAATTACTCTTGATTTAAATTGATTAAAATTTTGATTGCTCAAATTTTCATCATCTTTAGTAATATCACAACCACCAAGCCAGGATTCATATGCTACTTTTGCATGCTGCTTTGAATTTAAACCAAGTTTTGGCTTTATGATTGTTCCTAATAATGGCCTATTTTTTATTTTTAGCAGTTTTCTTATTCCATTAATTCCAAATTCAGGACCTTTGAAACTTTTTATTAATGATCTTGGAAAAGATAAATCCTGCAAACGCAAGTTCTTGATTGACTTCATTCCAAATATGTTGCCAGCAATGCTTGAAAGGATTTCAGGCATGTTTCCTTTTTCAAATAATTCTATTGGATAAGCAATCTTTATTTCCCCTGTTTTTTTGTTTATTGAGAAAACATTTGGTTTTAACCTTAAGATATTTTTTTTCATAGTTGTTACTTGAGTCCATGTTCCTATTGATGATTCTGCTGCTACTTGATTGCATGCTTCTAAAAATGGAATTTTTGATTCTAAGTAATATTCCACTACTAAATCATTTTTAGTTGGTTTGTATTTTAGATTTATATAATTCATCTTTCCTCTTTTTTAAGATATAAGAATTATTTTCTTTTTTTCTTCTTTTTATTGTGTAAAGCACAAGTTGAGCACATTTTAACCTCCTTTTACTACAGATTAATGGAACTATCTTATATATAATATTTTCTAATCTGTTAAGTAAGGTTTCTAACTTCCCTTCTTCAACCCACTGGTTAGTTGTTCCAAATGTAAAGTTCTTATACCCAACTTTATTGATGAACTAAAAAATACAAAATTTTGACTTTTAGCTTCTCTTGTCTACAAAATTTGATGTTGCGAAAAGTGGAACCTTTAAAGTTTACTTAACAAAAGGACAAAAAGCAAAAATATAAAAACATGTATTAATTATAAAAAATAATAAAAATGAGGGATATTAATTATTTAAAGGATATTGCTAATATTTTAAGGAGAGATAGTTTGGAAATGACTACTAATGCGGGCAGCGGCCATCCAACTTCTTGTTTGTCCTGCGCTGAGATTATGAGTGTCTTGTTTTTTGATGAAATGAGCTATGATATAAAAAATGCTTTTAACCATGATAATGATGAGTTTATTTTAAGCAAAGGACACGCAGCACCTATATTATATTCTTCTTTGTACAGGGCTGGATGCATAAAATTCAAATTAGATGATTTAAGGAAATTGACAAGCCCGTTAGAGGGGCATCCTATTCCTTCTTCATTATTACCATGGATTAAGGTTGCTACAGGCTCATTAGGGCAAGGACTTTCTGTTGGAGTTGGAATGGCTTTAGCTGCAAAATTGCAAAAAAGAAAGTTTATGACATATGTCTTGCTTGGGGATAGTGAAGTTTCTGAAGGTTCGGTTTATGAAGCTTTTCAACTTGCTTCTTATTATAAACTGAATAATCTAGTTGCAATTATAGATGTAAATAGATTGGGGCAGAGAGGAGAAACGATGCTGGGACATAATGTTGATAAATACAAAGAAAGATTTGATGGATTTGGATGGAAAACAATTGTTATTGATGGCCACAACATCACACAAATATCTAAAGCATTTAATCAAGCGAAAAAGTCGAGTAAACCAACAGTGATAATTGCAAAAACGGTCAAGGGGAGGGGTGTATCTTTTTTGGAAAATAAAGAAGGGTGGCATGGCAAATCTCTGAACAAAGAACAATTGAAAAAAGCTATAGATGAAATTCCTGATGCAGATATGTCTGATGTAGTAATCAAAAGACCTAAAAAATCTGCTTTTGCTTTTAAAAGAAATAAAATTGAATTAACAAAATATTCTAATGAGATATCAACAAGAGAGGCTTACGGTAATGCGCTTGCTAATCTTGCCAGAGCTGATTCAAGTATAATTGCTGTAGATGCAGAGGTAAGCAATTCCACTTACTCTGAAAAGGTTAAAGATGTTAATCCAAAGCAATTTG
>CAZHCT010000051.1:0-5729 GCA_964531355.1 Candidatus Woesearchaeota archaeon
GCAGCATTAATCGGGTTTATTATTGGCAAGTTGCTTGGAATATCTGTATAAAATTATCCAAAATTAATTAATATTAAATAATTTAAGATAGCGGCAAAACTAACCCATAGCAAATAAGGAATTAATAAGTAAAAAGATTTCTTGTTTATTTGCCAGCTTATGATCATCATCCCAATAATGCTCGTCCATATCAATATTATATCTATGAATGCAAGAAATACATTTTTTATCCCAAAAAACAGATAACTCCAAATAGCATTTAAAAATAAATTAATGCCAAATATAAGAATTACCCCCCATCTTTCTTTTTTCTTTGCATAAATCCAAGCAAAATATAAGCTTAAACTAATCAAAAAGAATAAAATATTCCACACAATTGGAAAAACAAAATTTGGCGGAGTAATATTTGTTTTTATAGATTCATACCATTCACTTTTAACACTTCCAGAAGTAAAAACACTGCCAATAAAAGCAATAGCATATACTATAATCAAACAAATGATAAAAACTTTCCAGTTAAACCTCTTTTTCATACGATTTCTTAATAATTATTACTATTAAAATATATCTATAAGGAAACTTATTTAAACTGCAATAGCTTAATTATTAAAATGTCATACAAATTATCTCCCTCATCATTAAACTTAATGGAAGAATGTCCTAGATGTTTTTGGTTGGATCAAAATCAAAAGAAAAAACGTCCAGATACAATTTTTCCTTCATTGCCTTCGGGGATGGATAAAATTCTTAAAACTCATTTTGATAATTTCAGGGATAAAGGGAAATTACCGCCTGAATTAAGCAAGATCAAAGAATGCAAAGACTGCAAACTCTTTGAAGACAAAAAATTACTGGAAATATGGAGAAATAATTTCAAAGGAATCTCCTGGACAGATAAAGAAGGAAATATACTTCATGGTGCAATTGATAATATCCTATTAAATGGAAAAAAATTAATTGTTTTGGATTATAAAACTCGCGGTTTTCCATTAAAAGAAGACACGCATGAACATTATCAAAATCAATTAGACTTTTACAATTTTTTATTAAGAAAAAATGGCTATGAAACAGAGGATTATGCCTTTTTATTATTTTACATTCCTGAAAAAGTTCTTGAAACAGGAGAAGTAATCTTTAATACTCATTTAGTAAAAATGAAAATAAATATTGAGAATGCAGAAAAACTATTTGATAAAGCCCTTAAACTTTTAAATGGGCATTGTCCAAAGCAAGAGCATACAGAATGTCCATGGTGTCAATTAATCAAAAATGAAGAATAAAAAAAGAAAAGAATTATTTTCTTCCTTTCTTTTGATAATTTCTTTGTAACTTGGTTATTCCTATCACTAATACTGCTAATGCAATTAACCAACTAACCCAAGCATCTGCAAGATTTATTATAGCAATACCTGGAGCAGCTAATATCAGCAATACACCTATCAAAGTTACAAGCCAAGCAGTTATCTTTGCCATTTAACCACCTCCTTTTATTTAATTATCTCTAAACAAAAAAAGAAAAAAAGAATTTATCTCTTTTTCTTTCTTCCACCGCGAGCCATCTTAGCCTCGCAAACGTTTCCTTTTCCATCCACGTAGTATAAACTTGGAAATATAGTAAGATATTCTTACATATATTTTATCCCTTTTTACGTTGGATAGCGTTTTTTACAATCACTTTTCCCATGTGTATACCTCCTTGTTTTTTATTATATATAAAAACCACAAGTATAATTGAAATCATTTGAATTTTTATACTTTTCGATTAACCATAAAATAACATCGCATCTATATTCTACTTCCTCTCGAGATAATTGTGTGTCATTTACTCTTATAAATTTCCATCCCTTGCTTATCAACAAATCATTTTTTCTATTGTCTTTTTCATTAGCATTTCTCCCCCTATGCCAATATGAACCATCCCACTCTACAGCAATCTTTAATCTTTTTAGAGCTATATCCACTTCCATCAAACCATCTAAGATCTTCCAATCATTACAAACAACCTTTTCTCTTAATTTAGTCTGCAAATATTTCCAAGCATATAACTGTTGATTGGACGGGTTTCTTCTTAAGTTAGCCAAAATTTTTCTATGTTCCTCTGGATTTTCATGTCTCATCTTCATCATCATTGAAGCCACTTTTATTTGCTTTCTCTTAAAATCATCAGAATTTCTTCTTTCCAAAAATTTTCTTTTGTGCTCCTCTAAGAATTTTTGATTTCCAAACATTTTCTGAATTGATTCTTTATGCCTCTCTCTAAAATTTCTATTACCCCAGAGATTTTTTATTGCCTTATTGTGCTTTGCCCTGAGTTTTTTATTTACTTTATATTGTTTTTTCCAATATTTTGAAAAAAATTCTTTTTTATCTTTAATCATAGAACCCACTTTAATTAATCTTATCCTTCTTGCGTGTATTGCACTATGAGATTTCTTTAAGTATCTTGATAGTTCGTCTATCGTTTTCTTATGATAATTCTGAATCAAATATTTATTAGCTTCATCAGACCAGTAAAAGTCACCCTTCCTTCTAAGTTTTAATTTATTCTTCTTCCCAATTATAGCCTCAATAGATCTATTTGGTAAATGCTTCTTGAGAACAGAATAAGGTTTGTTAATATGACTCTCTAATAAATTTAATTCTCTTTCTGACCAATAATGTATGTCTTGTCTTTCAATCTTAAATTTTCGTATGGCATATCTTATTTGTGGTTCTGTCTTCTTTAAAATTCTCGAAATCCTTCTTATAGATTTATCTTTATATCTAAGGATGATCTTCTTTTCTTTTTCACCCCACTTTATTGCACCACCTCTACAAAATTTAAACCCCTTACTAATGTTTAAGCGATCTAATTTATGTTTTACAGAATGAAAACTCCGGTTTAACTTCTTAGCTAAATCTTCTATTTTATAATTATTATAATTTCTTTTTAAAAATTCTTCCTCTTTCTCATCCCACCCATTCATTTCCATCGACGATATAAGTATATTTTTGAGTATTTAAACCTTTGTTTTTCGTCGCTGTAATGTTTTTCCTTAAAAATAATAAAATCCAAAACCTATTTAAGTAAGATTATCACTAAATAAGATATGAGAATATTTCATATATTCAAAGAAAAAACAATCGAAAAAAAGGTCGATTTAGTTATAAGCTGTCCAGTAGACCCCACCTCAAAATTGGTATATTATTGTGTAAAACCTGAAACTGAATCTAAAAATTCAAGGTTTTCAAAAGTTGAGCAACTAACAGAGTATATAAGCAAAAAGTATCCAAAGATTGGAAAAGTAAGATATGAGCATATCCCTCCACCAACAGAAATCTATTTACAAAGCTTTATCACCCAACATAAAGTAAATAATTAATAAATCTATTCAATCCCTTTCTTCCTCTCGATTCTTTCTTTTATAAAATCTATTCTCTTCTTGAATGTACCAGGAACTTCTGTCCCAAATCTTTCTAAATCAGAAACAGCATTTAAAAATTCATTCTCAATTATTTTCATATCCCCATAATAATTTAGATAACTATCCCCTTTCTTCATTTTTCTGTCTAAATCTTCCATATTTCTCATAATTTTCTCTACTTTCATCAAGGGTAAACTAACAACTTCTTCTTTTTTCTCCACTGCTTCTTTAGGTCTTTCTTGCCTTATTGGGCTGATAAAAGGTTTAGCAAGAGGCCTTCTTTCCTGCCCTTTCAATCTTTCTAAGACTTCTTTTGTCCTGCCCTTTATTTCTTCTGTCATTTTACATTATTTATTATAACCCGCTAATTTATATACTTTTTGATACAAAAACTTAAATATTAGGGAATAATAATCTAAATAATGGAGCAGCAATCTAATCTAAAAACATCTGCAAAAAATGAATTTAAGCAGATGGAAATAGAAAATGAGCTAGAAAAAGAAATAAAAAAGTTTCCAACAAAAAAATTAAGCAAAGAAAAGATAAAAGAAATTGCATTAAATGCGGCAAAAGACTTCAAGCTTAAGTGCAATATTGAATTAATCTCTATGCAAAAATTTATCCCCATCGCCAAGAAAAATCCGCTAATAAAAGAAGTTCTAGATGAAGGATTTTCATTTTCAGAATTAAATATTCCTGCAGTAATTCATCATGCAGAATCTGAAACAATATACTTATGCGATGAAATAATAAATAAGCTTATTAAAAATGAGCCTGAAGAAGTAAAAGAAAAATTTATCAAATCTTTAGTCTACCACGAATTATTTCATGTCTTAGACGAATCAAAAGTAAAAACATTTAATATTAAAGAGTGCATCAAGTCAGAAGAGCGCGTTTGCAATGAATTTGAAAAAAAATATCCTGAATTGGCAAGAATAGGCAAAAAAATTCAAAGAAAAAATGATATTTTATCCTAAATAATTTACATTCTCTTTTTCTTTTTTCATATTTTGTGCAACCTTGCTTTGTTCTAAAATTCCTTTCAATTTGCTCTCAAACTGTTCTGCTTTTTGCAATAATGGTTTATAATCTACTTTTAATCCCAGATATTTATCCAATACTTCAATCATTTTTGCAGCTGCTCTCGAATCAGGCAATGCTGAATGCGTTTCTGCAAAAATGCTTGTAACAGGTATTTCTTTCGCTTTTAATAACAATGCTCCTGTTACACCCATTATAATTCCTTCTTTCAATGGTTCAATCCCCATCTTTTTTAGTTTATCTTTTTTCTCGCTTAAATAAAATATTTTTGAACTTTTTAATTCAACCTGACTTCCAACTCCTTCAATAGCAATTATTTCCTTGGCTTTTAGGTCTTTTGCTAGATTAACCAAAACATCTGCTAACTGCCATTCAAGATTTAAAGGGCTTGCTAATGCATGAACTATGACAATATTGTCCTTTGAATCATAAAAAATTCCTAAAGGCTCTACAACCTCAGAATTATGAACTGCAACAACAGCAGGAACTTCTTTCAATTTTATTCTCCCAATTAATTTTGCATCTAAATGGTCAATCAAGAATTCAGTTGCAATTGTTCCTATCAATCCAAAACCAGGAAAACCTTCAATAATAATCGGATTTTTAGGCCTCTTTTCTAATTCAATTTCCATGCTCAATTTAAGGCAATACATTCTTTATATACTTTTCTAAAAAGATTTATATTCTCTAAAATATATAATAAAAAAAGAGCAATTTAGGTTTTTCATTAAGACATTTCGGTGTCTAGTGATTTCAAAGTGCATCAAAGCCTTTGAGGCCTAAGCTTAAAATTTATGCTTGTAAATATAGACTACAATCTTTTTTTCGTTGAAAATAGGATCTAAATAAAAAAATTGTGTGTGCTCATTAGATATTCCATTTGAAAATGAATTAACAGCAATTTTAAACTCATAAACCTTTCTTTTCAAATCGCACATCCATTCCATATAATCTGGCCATTCTTCTTTTATTTTGATTTCTTCATTAAAATTTTCAAAATTTATCTTAATTGGTTCTTTATATTCCTTTGAAACTTGAATAAACCCTTTTATATTCTCCTTAGAATTTAAATCAGTATTATCCAAATTTACAGGATCTGCAAAACATAAAGTTCCTAAGCTGAATAATAAAGCAACACTGCCGGGTAATTTCATATAAGGCAAAGACTATAACTTCCTTATTAATCTTTCCAAAACGTTTTTAAATAAAACTAATTTCTTTATAAACACGGGCTCGTAGCTCAGCTTGGTTAGAGCATCGCACTCTTAATGCGGTGGTCGCGAG
>CAZHCT010000052.1:0-5643 GCA_964531355.1 Candidatus Woesearchaeota archaeon
AGCAAAACATCGACATCATTAAAATCATTGCTTTTTATAGATGAGCCAAAAACAACGCCCATTTGAATATATGGCTTAAATTTTTTAAGGTTATGCAACACAACAATAAGCCATTTTGGAAAATCTTTTTCCTCTAAGCTGAGCATATATTCTATAAACTTAATTGCTAATTTATTCTTATAATCAAAAGAAAAATAAACTGCATTTCCCATTTTTTCTTTAGTTGAGAGCTGTTTTGATACTAAAAGATTGCATAATTTGTTTGCATGAGCTGGGTTTATGTCTAGTATCCTAGCTAATTGCCTGGCATTAAATTTATCTTTATAATGCTTAAATAGATATTTGGCTATCTGAATCTCTATCTTAGTGAATTGTATGTTCCTAACAGTCATATGTATGTTAATAACATACGTTATATATAAGCCTTTTGGTTCAGAAAAAATAAAAAATTCTCAAAATCAAGAGATAACAGTTACAGCATAGTTTTTTAGTTAAGAAGCTGTAGATTAATCCAAAGAAACTATTTTTTTTGAATTTGTAATATTGATATGGAGACGTAAAAACCTTTTTTCAAATTCTTTAATCTCGATCTCATTGATTTTATCTAAATTTCGCACAAACTCTATTCCAAACATGAGTATATAATCCGAATTAGGTTTTATTCTCTCAGGATAAGTTTCATAATATTTCAAAAAAGAGTCTACTCTTCCAAGATATTCTCCAATTTTTTCTTGTTCTGTTTTTAATTCTATCATTTTAATCAAATATTCTATTAAAAATCTTATCTAATTCATTATTTACATCGCCTTTAAACTCTTTGTGAGGAATATCCAAATCTTCTAAGACTTTATTAAATCGTTTGTAACCATCTTTATCCCTTAATTCAACCCAGCCAACTTTAAGACTATTCAATTGTTTTTTATTTGTATCTGACAACTTATCTGCAACAAATACTGAACTATCTCTTGCTATAACTGCATCAGCACTTTCAGGATTTCCTTTTCCCATTAATTTTACTTCACAGAGAAAATCTTTGCCTTTATTAGTTAAGTAAAAATCAATTTCTCTTTCAAAATCCTCGTCATTTTGTATTTTACTTTTTACTTTAATTTTATAGTTTTTATCGTTTACTTCGTATAAGTCGCATAAGGTCAGCATTAGCGGTTTTTCTACTCTTTTGCCAACAGTACTCCACAATGCACCACGAATTTCGGATCTTTTTACAGCTATTGTATTAATTACTATAAGACTCTCGCATACGTTTAAATCTACACTAACACCTTTAAATTTTAAAGTAAGGGAAATATTTAATGCTTCTTCTCCATCAACTAATGTTTTAATAGAATCATATAATTTATCATAATGTTCATTAGATGCTTCAATCACAATCTCTCTTTTTGCTGAGTTATACATATTTGATATGGTTTTTCGGTTCAAACCAGAATTTATAGCTATTTCATCCGAAGGTAAATCTTTATCGAGAAACTCTTTTTTATACCAGTCTGTAGTAATATCTTTATTTTTCAGCTTTGCGTTAATAATTTTTTTGAAAAATCCAACAGCATACTGCAAAAACTCAGCATTAATCAAATCAACAATCTCAATTCTATAATCTGCCCCATTCATGAGCTTTTTTATTATGCTCTTCGCTACTTGTTCTGTTAATGTGATTGTCATTTTGCTAACCTCTCAAAATCATCTCTGTTTAAAAACTTTGGTCTAAATTTATTATCTGCAAAAATCTTTGTTTGTATTAAATTCTCTTTTATTCTATCAACATATTTTTTCTCTTTTTCAGTTAGAAAGAAAAATCTATCTAAATTTAAAGCAGATTTACCAAATGTTCCGCTTCCTGCAAAAGGATCAAAGACAAGATCTCCTTTAAATGAGTAAAATTTAATCACTTTATTGCATAATTCTAATGGGAATACTGCACTATGAGTTTTATCAAATGTCGGGCATATTTTCCAAACATTTGAAGACTCAAAATCACCATTGATCTTACTTTCTTCCACTATTTTTTTATCATATTGTTTAATGTTCCAATCTATTAGTTTATCAGTCTTTTTTCTATAAACCATTACACATTCTGTGCAAGCATTAGGTTTATACCCTAAAGGTTTTCTATGCTGCAAAAAACCAGCATTTCTATTTTTAGCGCTCGCTTCAGGTTTTTCCCAAACAATATCATCTATAAATTCCCAACCCATTTTAACAAGTAATGGATGGATATCATACGGAATTGGATATCTCTTACTTGAATATTGTCGACCTACACGCGGAATAATAATTGGAGAAGTATTTAATAAGAAAAAACGTCCTTCTTTTGTGATTCTATGAACTTCCTTAAATACTTCTTCAAGAAATCCAAGATATTCTTTGTAACTTGAGTATATAGAATAATCTCTTGCATTATAATATGGCGGAGAAGTAAAAGTCAAGTGAACTGATTCATCTTTTACAGATTTTAAAATTTCTATAACATCTCCATGAACAATTGCGTTTTTCATAAAATCTGGAGAAGCTGTATGATTTGGGTCAAATCCATTTGATGAATTACTATAAAATTCTTTTTTTATTACTTCTTGAATCATCTCATTTGGATGATTTAGTAGTTTTTTTAATTGGACTTGCACATCACTATCTTCCTTAAACACCAATAATCCTCGCATAGCTTGCATAACAACTTCTGGGTCAGAATCATTCAAATACTTAAATAATACTTGTTTATTAGACCGATTTCTTAACCTACCTATCCCTGAAACAGCTTCACGCCGCACTATAGAACTTTTATCATTCTCTATGATATTTATGAAAACATTAAGTAAATTAGAATCTCCAATTTTTGCTAGATTCTTCACAGCTAAACTCCTTATTCTTTCATTATTATGTTTAATAAGGCTCGTTAAAGATTTTATATCAAAATCATCATCTAATCTTCCAAGTCTATCAAGTAATCTTATTATGGCTCCACTATTATTTTGTCTAATAAATTGTTTCATCACTTCAGGATCTTTTTTTAATAATACTGATTCCATATCTCCCTCTTATAAGCTATATAAATAAATCATTATTAATAAGTTTTTCGTTTTGCGACATTCTTCCCAATTCCTATAATTAATAATAAAATAAATTTAAAAAACAGAAATAGAATTATATCATCCAGTAAAACTTTCAGGTGTAGGCAACTCTTCCTTTAATCCTTTTCTCTTTCTTATCTGCAGTACAACTTTAGTCTGCAATTCAGAAGGCAGTCTCTCAAATATCTGGTCAATAACAAATTGTACACCACGACCTTCAGTAGCGCTTCTTAAATCAGATGCTAATCCAAAAGTTTCAGCAACAGGCAACTTCGCTTTGACAACAATTCTTTCTCCTTCCTGCTCCATCTCCAATAACTGTCCTCTTTTATTCTGTATCAATTTAGATATCTCTCCCATAAATCCTACAGGAGCTTCAAATTGGAATATTTGTATAGGCTCAAATAATACAGCATTTGCTTTTAGCATAGCTATTCTAATAGCATCTCTTACAGCAGGCATAACCTGTGCAGGACCTCTATGAATAGGATCCTCATGCAATTTAGTATCCATCAGGCTTATCTTCAGTTTAACGCAAGGTTCTCTTGCTAAAGGACCTTCTCTTATTACCTCTTCAAATGCATCAGCAACCATATCCATAACCTCTCCAATATGAACAATTCCCCTTGTCTTATCCAATAAAACATTTCCCTTGTACATTGCAAAATATTGCCTTGACTCTTTGCTTTCTACTCCTAATTTCTCTAATTTTTTCCATAATTCCATATCCTTCTTCTTTACTCTCATTTCAGGAATTTCTCCAGATTTAATTGCCTGATAAACAGGATCTTCCAAAGGCTCAACTATCATATAGAAAATATTATGCTTATTTGGAGTTCTTCCCTCTGCTTCAGGGCTTTTCTTTGATAAAGTTTCCCTGTAAACAACAATAGGCTGTGAAGTTAAAATATCCAACCCCTTGTCTTTTCTTATTCTGTTTTCAATTACCTCTAAATGCAACTCTCCCATCCCATGCATTAAATTTTCTCCGGTTTCTTCATTTATCTCAATAGTAATGCTTGGATCTTCTTTTGTAACCTGCCTTAGCACTTCAACTAATCTAGGTAAATCAGCTGCTTTTTTAGCTTCAATAGATTTAGTGACAACCGGCTCAAAAATATGTTTTATTGCCTCAAATGGTTCTATTGGTTTTGTTGAAACAGTCTCTCCAGCATAAACATCTTTTAATCCAACCAATCCAATAATATTTCCAGAAGGAGCTTCATCTACTTGAAATCTTGTAGCTGCTTTGTATACTAAAACCTGCTGTATCCTGACGCTTTTCTTTGCTAGGTTCATATAAACTTCATCGCCTTGCTTTACAGTTCCAGAAAATAATCTTCCAGCAGCAACTTCTCCAGCATGCTTGTCCATATCTATTTTAGTGCATACAAATGCTATAGGCCCTTTTGGATCGCAATTTATTAATGCTTTTCCTTCTGTGCTTTCATAATCTCCATGCCATATTTTATGTATTCTATATTTTTGAGCTTCAATAGGATTTGGATGATGCTTGATAACCATTCCAAGAATAGTTTCATGTAAAGGTGCTTTTTTTCTTAATTCTTTTATCTTTGCTTCATCTTCTGCTTTATATGCCTCTATTACATCTTTGAAAGTAATTCCCTTTTTCTTCATAAAAGGAACAGATAATGCCCACTTGTGATATGCGCTTCCAAAACAAACACTTCCCTCATTTACATTTACCTGCCATTTTTTCTTGTATTCTTCAGGAGCAATATCATTTATGAAAGAATTGACATTTCCTATTATTTTTACAAATCTTTCCTGCATCTGCTCAGGAGTTAGCTTGACTTCTTTGATTAATCTATCAACTTTATTGATAAACAATACAGGCTTGACTCTTTCTTTTAGAGCCTGTCTTAAAACAGTTTCAGTCTGCGGCATCATCCCCTCTACAGCGCAAACTAAAACAATTGCTCCATCAACAGCCCTCATAGCTCTTGTAACATCGCCTCCAAAATCAACATGCCCTGGAGTGTCAATCAAGTTAATTAAATATTCATCATTATCAAAATTATGAACCATGTTAACATTAGCAGCATCAATTGTAATTCCCCTTTCCTGCTCATCCTCGTGAAAATCAGTAACTAATAATTTTCCAGCTAGCTCTTCAGAAATCATTCCAGCACCTGCTAAAAGAGAATCTGTAAACGTGGTTTTTCCATGTACTCGTACCAAAGAAATTTTCTTATGGTAAATCGATATGAGCGCACGTACAGATATTTCTAATTTTTTCTGGTTTGTACATTAATCGCTTGATTTTGTCAAGCATCTTTTCTTCTGCCATTTTAAAATACTCCAATTTAGATGATTTATAAATATTTCTATAAAAAATATATTAAATTTATCTAGAGCTATCAGCTTGTCTTTCTGCTTCAAGCTTCTTGGAAATAGCATTGCTTTCTTGGCTTAACTCGCTTGCTTTCATTATTTCATCAGCCAAACATTCTTGTATTTTTCTTTTAGTATTAAATGATTTTCCAAAGCTTCCCTGAACCATTTGCTTTATAGCTTGATCTATCCTTCTTTGCGGCGCGCA
>CAZHCT010000053.1:0-5628 GCA_964531355.1 Candidatus Woesearchaeota archaeon
GTCATTTTATCCTGAATAATTGCCATAATATCTGGATTAAAGCTCCTATTAACCCTATTATTAATATTCCTATTGCAGAAACTTTAACTATTGTCTTGAATTCCTGCTGCGATGGTTTTTTTGTTATCCTAAAAACCCTGATGCATTCAAGAGTAAAGTCTTTTATCTTCTGCTTAATGTTAAACATTTTAAAGCATTTAAAAGTAACATATTTAAAGATTTCTATTTTAATCTAGAAATTCAATTCCCAGTTCTTGTTCCATTACTTTCTTCCTATCTCCTGAAATGCGCTTTCTTGGACCAAATATTTGAGGAGAATTTACACCTGTAATTATCAATAATGCACGGATTGTATTTGTTAAATCATTGGAGATTTGAGCACCCCATATTATCTTGGCATCTTCATTTAATCTTTGAGATACTGTTTCAACTACTCTTCTGGCTTCTTCTAAAGTCATGTCAGGACCTCCGGAAACATTAATCAAAGCGCCATTTGCTCCTGAAACATCAACATCCAATAGAGGATTATTAATTGCTTTTTCAACTGCTTCTATTGCGCGGTTTTCAGTATCACTTTCACCAACACCAATCATTGCTACTCCGCCTTTGCTCATTACTGTCCTGATATCTGCAAAGTCCAAGTTTACTAGACCTGCTTTTGTTACTAATTCTGCAATACCTTTAACAGAATTTGTCAATATTTCATCTGCTACTTTGAATGCTGTATGCAATGGCAAATCTGGAGCTAACTCTAATAATTTATCATTTGGAATAACAATTAAAGTATCTACAATGCTTTCCATTTTTTCAAGACCTATCATTGCGTTTTCATATCTTCTATTTCCTTCCATTGCAAAAGGCAAGGTTACTACTCCTACTGTCAGAGCTCCCATTTTTTTTGCAATATCGGCTATAACTGGAGCTGAGCCTGTTCCTGTTCCACCGCCTAAACCGCAAGTAATGAAAACCATATCTGCGCCTTGAAGCTTTTCTTTTATTTCATGTTCTGATTCACGTGCTGCTTCTTCTCCTACTTGAGGGATAGAGCCAGCGCCTAAGCCATGAGTAAGCTCTTTTCCAATTAGAATTTTTGATTGAGCATTTGTGTAAAGCAAATCCTGGGCATCTGTGTTAATAGCAATTGTTTCTGCACCCGAAATACCAACTTCAGCCATTCTGCAAATTGTATTGTTTCCAGCGCCACCTGCGCCAACTACTTTTATCTTTGCTTTTTGCTTTGTTACTAACTGCTCTAGTTCTTCGTCTATATCAGATGTTTTTTGAGGGGTTCCTTTAAAGCTAAATCCCCTTTCAGATGCTGCTTGAATAATTCTTTCCATTTTTCTCTTTTTTAAGAAATAATAAGTAAGAAGCAGTAATATATAAATTTAATTATTCTGCAGGAGATACTGGGTTTTCAGAGCTTTTCTCCTGTTTTTTGATGAATTTCACTTCTTTTATTGCAGGAATGCTTATTTTTATCTTTTCAATAAGAACTTTTTGCATTGGTTCAGGAAGGCTTATCTTGATTTCTGCTATTGATTCTTTTATTTCAAATTCAGGATTTTTGAAGAATAGCTCTAAAATGCTTTTTAATTTTTCATTATTGTCATTTATTATTCTTAGTACTTTTAATTCATATGAAATATCTTTTCCTGATAAGGGATGGTTAAAATCAACTATGCATCTTCCTGAAGAAACTGTTTTTATAACACCAAAAATACCATTAACTTCAACCTGTAAACCTGGCATTGGATTTATTTTTTGCTTTCTAAAGATATTTGATGGAACTAACTTCATCATTTTTGGATCTTTAATTCCAAATGCATTTTCTGCTTTTAATTCTATTTTATAATCCTTGTTTGTTTCTTTTCCTATCAATTCGTTTTCCAGACCTTTGATAATATCTCCTTGGCCTATGCAGATTATAATCGGCTTGTATTTTATTTCTGGATTGTAAATATTTTCCTTTTTTGCTGTTTCTTCATTGGTTAAATCAAATATCTGAGAAGTATCCTTAATTCTAGCTATATAATCTATTTCTACAAAATCGTTTTTATTTATCTTTTCTGGCATAAAGTTTTTTTAATAGAAGCGTATATAAAGGTTTTTGTTTTTATGGATTGTTGAAGAAAAGTATTTAAGAAAGGTATTTTAAAAAGGAAAATAATCATACTTGTAGGTTTCAGTTATTCTCAAAATGTCAAAGTCCCTTATTATGTTTGAGAACTGTTTTCTGATTTCATTTAAAATTTTGTAGAGTTCATCCTCGTTTTCTGTTTCAAATTCTATCTCTAAATCCCATGAGCCAATTAATTTTAATAATTGGGTTGCTTTTTTGTGTAATGCAACATACGCTTTAATTTCTCTTTCTATTTGCTCATCAAAGTTTTTCGTTCTGAAAATTATCTTGTAATGGTTTATTCCTAAATTTTGCAGATTGAGATAACATCTATATTGAACTATCATTTTTTCTTTTGTTAGTTTTTTTAGCCTGTAATTTATAATGTCTCTTGTTAATCCTGTTTTCTCTGCTAAATCTATAATATTTATTCTTGCATTATTTGAAAGCTCTTTCAGGATTTTTTTATCTGTTTCATCTACTTTATTAATTTGAGAAGGAATACCATAAACAAATTCTGAAGGCTTTGTTTCGCTTAGGTATTCTCTTGCATAAATTGGAGAGTATTCTGTTAATAATACATCTTTTTCTAGGATAAATTTTGAATATTTGTTCATGAACTGGCTTAAAATCTTTCCAAAATCAAAGTTGGATCTTGCTAGAATAGAAACAGCTAAATCCCATTTTCCTCTTATTTGAGCGACCCAGACAGAGTTTTTGTCTTTAATCCAGTAATCAATAATTGTTTTTT
Organism: Candidatus Woesearchaeota archaeon; assembly: GCA_964531355.1. Lineage (GTDB taxonomy): Archaea > Nanobdellota > Nanobdellia > SCGC-AAA011-G17 > CAZHCT01 > CAZHCT01. The sequence goes on from CAZHCT010000053.1 coordinate 2,874, forward strand.
CATCTTCTAAAGTTATGTCCTGAAATTTGAAATAAATTTTGTATTGAGAATAGCCAAGCTTTGTAAAGTCAATAACGGTGTAATAAGCAAAGATAACATTGTTTTTTTCAAATCTTTTTAATCTGTATTCAACTGATGGCTTGCTTAATCCTACTCTTTTAGCTATCTGGCTGTTTGAGAATCTTGAATTTTCATCCAGCAATGTTAAGATTTTTTTATCTTTAAGGTCTATTTTCATGGCATTATTCATCTAAAAATTTGTTAACTAAATCTTTGCATTCTAGCACTACTTCATTAAAATCAGGGAGAGCATCAATTTGATGGGCAAGCCCCTTTTTCCAGTACTCATTTGTTGAATTAATTCTATCTTTGCTAAAGAGAAGTTCTTTTCTAAAATCAATATTTTTAAATTGACATTTCTTCAAAATGACTTCTTTAGTCTTTAGCTTATCTAATTTATCAGAATGCAGTTTTAGTAATTTCCATACATCATAATAATCCCTGGTTTTGCCTCTTTGCAAGATGCTTCTTATTTTCTCTGCTAATATCTCTTCTAATGGATAAACTTGCAGTAAATGTTTTTCTTTGTCAGAATATTCTGAAAGGATCTGCTCATTTTTTGGAGGTAAAACAATTATTTCGTTAAAACTGATGTCAATCTTAATGGTATTTTTATTGTTCAAAGGTCCGATGAACTGGATTTTCATTTGAGCATATTCTGGATTAATATGCAAAGATTTTATGTTTAAAACTATGCCTGTATTTTTGGATAAATAGTCATTTATTTCTTTAATTATTAGCTTTAATTCATTTTCAGATAATTTTTTAGAGAGCGTAAAATCAAGGTCTTCTGAATAACGCCAATCAGGGAAATAAATTTTTCTTAAAGCAGTTCCGCCTTTGAAGATGAAATATTTATTAAATTCTGTTGTGGATAGGGCATAAAGCATCCAAGTCAGAGCATAATCTTTTTCTATGATACTTAATCCAACTTTGTTTTTTGCAGCAATCCTCTTTAGCTCATTTATATCAATCATTTAGTGCTCTCTCCATGATAATAGCTCTTTTTCAGGGATATTTTCAATAATTTTCCATTTATTATTATATCTCCTTTTATTTTTGATTAGTGGATCTAGCAGCACATAATGTTTGCTTGGCTTTAATTTTATTTTAATCCCTAATAAATCATAGATATAGCCAAGCCTGTTTATTACAGCTTTGTTATTCATTTTTTTTGCATAATTAATTAATTTTTTGAAATCTAATTCTTCTTTTGCGCTATCTATTGCTTTGATAACCTCTATTATTCCGCCGCAATTTCTTGGCAAGTCAAGGCAATCTATAATTGCTTTTTCCTTCTCTGCAATGTTAATTGATTTGTTGTTTACTAAAACTTTCTTAAAACCAAAGAATTTTTTTTTGTTAATTGTGATAAATCTAAATCTTAAACCCATTAATTCCCTTTCTTTTTTTCTTTTTGTTGAGACTACAAATATTGTTTTGGAAACTTGCTCTGTAAACCCATAATAGTTGAGCGCAGACCAATAAGAGATGTAATATGGCTTTATCAGATGCGAAGCAATAGCGAATTCATGTTCAGTAAATTTGGGTTCTACTCCTGCTTCTAAAGGGAGTATAATGTATTTTCCCTTGCTTATGCGAAATAGCCATTTTTTTCTTGCCAAGTCATGAAGAAGTTTAACTGCTGAAGATCGTTTTTCTTTTAGAATTTTTACAGCTTCATCTAATGTAAATATATTCTTGTTATGCTCTGCCAATTCTGAAAGCAGCTGCGCAGATTTTTTCCCAAGTCCAAGCCTTTGTATTTTTTTTGTCATAATAATTACCTATTAGGTAATATTAATTACATTTTATATATAAATCTTTCGGATATTTAAGGTTAAATCGTGATTTATAGTATTTAGCTATCTTTTTGTTAATATATGTTATTAGTATATAAATCTTACGTAAAAGTAAGAAAATAAAGAGAAAAGTATTAAATATGTGTTATACGTTACTACTTTTATGAAACAAAAATTAAATTCAAGGAGGAAATGAAAATGGGAAATAAAAAAGAAAATAAAATAAGCTTAGAATCATATGTATCTTTTTTAAAGGACAAGTTACAGGAAAAGCGAAAAGATATACATTATCATTGTGATATTAAAGAATTTGAAAAATTTGAGGACTTAAGTCTTGATGAAAAAAGAATTCCAAGCTTTCATGTAATCAAAGAATATTTTGAAGTTATACATGGTTGCCGAACTGAAGCTAAACTTGCAATAATTGCCGTTTGCGATTATGTGGAGAGTAGAGAATATGAAAGTGCTTTGACGAGGAAAATAAGATTAGAAATGGATATATTTAGTGAAAAAATAAGTAGAGTAGGTGGTTATTATTATGACTTAGTGCTAATAAAGTACGAGCCACAATCTGAAAAGCAATATGAGAAACTTATTAAAAAGGAAATTGAAGGATTGATTAACAAAGTAGTAGTCTATCGTAAAATACTAAACTCAAGAGAATTCTCTTTAGCTGATGAGCGATTAAGAAATGATATAGAATTAACAGCGCTAGGTCTCAAAGAAAAATATGAAGGTAAATGAAAACATAAATTTAAATAAAACTTTCAGATATATCTGTAATCTGATTTTATTCTATCTAAAAATTTTTGATAACATAACAATTAATTATTTTTAGGTAATTACTTAGCTTTCTGAAGTTCTAGACCTATATTCTACATCGTAATAAACCT
>CAZHCT010000054.1:0-5414 GCA_964531355.1 Candidatus Woesearchaeota archaeon
ACTATTCCTCCATGATAAGGCGGATTATGAACAAGCATGCATACTTTCATTCTTGCTCCAAAATCTTTCTTTTGAATAATATTTTTCCTTTTATAACTGATTTTGCACCTTTAATCATTCTTTTTAAATCATTAATGTTTTTTACTTTAACCAGGTTTTTTATTATGTAGCTAGGCCTTAAAAAGAATTTAGCATGTGATTTACTGATAGCATTTTCTAATTCTTTTTTTGATACTTTTGATTTTAGAATAGGACCTGTTGACATATCAAATCTTGACCAATCTTTGAGAGCATCTTCATAAAACCAGTTATTTTTTAATGCTTCTTCATACATTCTAGATCCTGGATGGGGAAAAACCAATGAAAACTGGACTGTATCTGGTTCTAGGGACAATGCAAAATCAATTGTTTTCTGCATTTGTTCTTTTGATTCCCATGGAAAACCAAGCATGAAGTTAGCATGAACAATTATTCCAGCTTGTTTTGTTAATTTAAATGATTCTTTTATCTGCTGTACTGTAATTCCCTTATTTGTTTTTTTTAATGTTTCTGGATTTGCTGATTCACCGCCGTAGCATATTAATTTGCAGCCTGATTTTTTCATCCAATATAGAATTTCCTTATCAATATTATTTACCCTGCAAGAGCATGACCATACCAAATTTATCTTGTTTTTGAGCATTGCCTTGCACAAGTCTATTAATCTTTTTTTGTCTACATTTAATGTACCATCATCAAAAAATATTTCTTGCATATTATATTTTTCTTTTAGCCATTTTAATTCATCTATTACATTTTTTATTGAGCGGTATCTTACTATATGATTATGATAAATGTTGGGCCACAAGCAGAATGAGCATTGATTAGGACAACCTCTAGCAGTAACTACAAATGTGAACGGAAGCTTTATTGCATGCCCTTCTATGTACCAAGAATGCGGGATTAAATCCCTATCTGGAAAAGGCAATTTGTCCAAGTCCTGTATTAAAGACGCTGCTGGATTGTTTATTATCTTATTTTTTTCCTTGTAAGCTATGCCTTTTATTTTTTTAAGCGAAGTTTTGTTTTTTATAGCATTAATTGCATTAAGAGTTGTATAGTCTTGCTCTCCCTTAATGATTATATCTGCTTTGCATTCTTTTAATGTCTGCTCTGGAAAATATGTAACGTGAGATCCTGCGAATAAAATTTTTACATTTGGAAGAAAATCCTTTATTTTATCTACAAAATATTTATCATAGTTTATTGTTGGTGTAGCTGTTTCTATAAAGATTATATCGGGGGATAATTCTTTTACTTTTGCAAAGGTTTGCTCATAATTTAAGTTTTGAAAAACACTATCTAGATAATGGACATCATAACCATTTTTCTTAAGCAAAGTAGCTGTGTAACATAAGTATAATGGATAACGGGCACTTTTATCTCCACGCTTTCTAGGCCATCTGTTTTGACTTCTCATGCCATAACCCGGACCAGGCCATGGGGGATGCATAATTAAGACTTTCATAAAAGTGGACGACAAGATAGCAATATTTAAATATTGTGATTTAGACGTCGTTAGCAAAATGAATACATCTAATTATAGAATTCCTATAGAACAATGCAAAGAATTAATGGAAGACGCTAGAAAAATATGCAATGACAGCAGGATAAGGAAAGTTAAATATCCTTGCATTACGCTTCTTTCAGATTATAAAGACTTTGTTGGAATTGTTCTTGGATTTGCAGGACATGAAGGTTATTTAACCAAAAAACAACAAGATAGCATTATACCTATGCTAGAGAGATATAAAAAAATAGTTCAAATAAATTCAGCTTTAAATGCAGGTACACCCAAGGCAGCGATAAGCATATTAAAATTAAGCGCAGAACTTGCAGAGCCATATCTAAGCAAGGATAAACTTTTACAGTTTCACAAGATGCTGATAGGCTATAAAGTAAAGCAGATTGAGAATGGGGAATATTTTTGGAGTGAGCATATAGATTCTGCACATAAGATATTAACTAGACTCAAAGAAAGAAAAGTGGAAACATTAAATCTTGAAGAAATAACAAATAAATTAATGCAAAAGGTTTATGTCAATTATCGTAGTCGATCTTTAGATAAGATTGAAGGATAATAATCTTTAAATATCCTAATTCAGGCGTAAATTTGATTTTAAAATGAATGAAGATATAAGTATATTAAATAAGGAGAAATTAAAAGACTTAAAACTTATAGTTTTTGATGTAGATGGTGTCTTAGTCAACCGGGGAACTAATATAAAACAAACTGAAAATTTTCTAAGTCTGGAATTCAAGAAAATAGCTAAAAAGCAGATAGAGCAGATAAAGGAATTATATAAACTAGGACTGAAAATAGATATAAATTCTGGAAGAAGTTTGTATATGCTGCAAGAAATGTTCAGAGAAATTTTACCTTATGTTAGTTTAACGTATGAGTGCGGAAGCGCAACTTGGTATGAAGGAAAGATATATCAGTATGTTAACAGCTATGGTTTATTAAAAGATTTGATTAATGAGTTATCAAAAATAAATCACAAAAATGTTAAAGGATTTGAACCAAAAGAATTTATTATTACAATACACTGCAATGATAGAATTGAAGAGATTGAAGAAACAGCAAAGAAATATAATCAATTATATTGCTTATGGAATGGAGAAGCATATGATATTGGAATTAAGGATAAGCAGACCAAAGCAAATGGAGTTAAAAAATTGATAGAATTGCTTAAGATCAAGAAAAATAATGTTTTGGCAATAGGGGATAATTATAATGATAAGGAAATGCTGGATGAAGCTGGAATAAAAATAACAGCAGATAAGGAAAGAATTGCAGGTGATTTTTATATTCCTTTAAATCCAGATAGATTACCTGCGGAGATATTAATGGATAGAATATTAGAAGAGTTAAAATGATAAAACCAATTAGAATTGAAACGAGAGAAGAAACCTCGGGGGATAAGAGACTTGTAACAATTTTTGATTTAGCAGAGAAAGAGAAAGCCTATAAAGATTTTTTCTTAATGAGGGAAGAATCTGAAAAAAAATTATGTAAAAATGATAAAAATGAATTTGGGACAAAAGAAGATTATAGTTTAAGAATGGAACATGAAGATAATGTATCTAAAACTTTTTTAGATATAACAAAGGATTATCTCAATGCTACTAAGTTTGATATAAGTTCAGTAACAATCTTATATGGATCTGAATCTAAGATTTGGGTTGAAGGAAAAAGAATTTTACAAAAAGAAAAAAATGAGGATTCTAAAGATGATTCCGTGGTTATACGGCCAAAAATAACATTTAATGCTTTGGATGATACTCTTAAAGCTGAAGCTTATATTGATATTAATAGTGAAGATGGATTTTCGTATACACTAATAGAGAAATGGATAATATTTCTTAATATTTTAAGCAATATGAATAAGAGAGGATTAAGGGGGGATGGTTTACAAAAACCAATTATACAATTTTGGAGTAGAAGTATAAATCTTGCTTCAACTGATTTTTGTGCTATAACATCACAGATGCTCCCAACTTTATTTAAGGAAGTTTATGTAAATAATAAGAAAGAATTAGAAGAAATAGTCTCAATTAGAGAATATATAAATTCTCATTCGTTTATGCCGAAAATTGTTGCAAAAGAACTTAAAAAAAGTTATTTTTTGAAATTAGACAATTTAGATAATAAAGTATATAAAATAATTAATAATTTTTTTGGTAAAAGATAAAAATGAACAAGAAACATTTCAAAACAGCGATATATTGTTTATCAACTAAATTTGGAAAAAGAATCCCGTTAAAAGTGACTCATTTTATTACAGATAAATGCAATTTAAGATGCAGTTACTGCTATATTAATTACAACAAAGAAAAAGAGATGAACACTGAGCAGATCAAAAACATGCTAAATGAATTTGCAAAACTAGGAACACAGATATATGGTATTGCTGGAGGGGAGCCTTTAGTAAGAGATGATATTTTTGAGATTATAAAACATGCCAAGTCATTGGGATTAATGGTTACATTAGCAACTAATGGAATTTTAATACCTGAGCATATAGACGAAATGCACAATATTGATAATTTGATTATAAGCCTGGATGGACCTAAAGAGATACATGATAAGTTAAGAGGAAAGGGAACATTTGACAAGGTTGTTGAGGCTATAAATTTATTGAATAATAAAGGAATCAAAGCAACTGTAAATGCTGTAATAACAAAATATAATTTTGAATATATTGATTTTCTTGTTGAATTTGCAAAAAAACACGATGTAAACTTAATGTTTCAACCTGTTGTAGAAATAAAAGATAATTCAAAGTCTGATGCTTTAGATAATAAAGAATTATTAAATGTGATAGAAAAGATAAAAAAACTTAAAAAATTGAATAAAGAAATAATTACTTCTGATTCAAGCTTGAGTGATTTATATAATTTCAAGAATGGAAAAAGCAAGAAATTTCAAAGAAATTGCTTATCTGGGAAGATATTCTGCATTATTTCTCCTGATGGTAAAGTTGTTCCTTGCTTATTAGAATTAGGAAATAAAAATATTGATGGATTAAAGCTTGGATGGAAAAAGGCGTTTTTAAGCTTGCCTGACAAAAGCAAGTGCGATTGCACTTTTTTCTGCTATCATGACACTAACAAACTGTTTTCATTAAATCCTGGATTAGTTTTAAAAGGCTCATTAAATCTAATGAAAAATAAATGGGTGTACCAATGAAAATATTATTGATAATATCTCCAAATCCGAGCATAAAAAAAAGAATTTACAAGGGAGCATTATTGCCTCCATTGGGATTAGCTTATATTGCAGCTGTTTTAGAGAAAGCGGGAAATGAAGTCAAGATAATAGATGGTTATGTATTATCTGCTGTTAATGGATATGATTTTGATGATTTAAGAAAAGATATTGAAAGAGAAAAACCAGATATAGTTGGAGTAACTTCAATGACTTCTGGGATAGGTCTAGCAAAAAGGACATTGGATATTGCAAAAAGTGTTTCAAAAGATATAATAACTGTTTTGGGGGGACCACATGTAACTGCTCTGCCTGAAACATTAAACAGCATAAAAAGCATTGATTATGGTGTTTATGGCGAAGGAGAAGAAACAATGCTTGAATTGGTTAGCAGATTAAAGAAGAAAAAGAAATTAGAAGGAATGAATGGATTGATATGGAGAGAAAAAGGAAAAGTAAAATATAAGATTAGAGGGTATATAAAAAATATAGATGATATTCCTTTTCCTGCAAGGCATTTATTGCTAATGAAATTGTACAGGCCATCAATAGCAAATTATAGAAGATTGCCAGCTACAGCTATGATGAGTTCAAGGGGCTGTCCGTTTGGATGTATTTTCTGCCATAAACCTATATTTGGAAATACTTTCAGGCCTCATTCTGT
>CAZHCT010000055.1:0-5355 GCA_964531355.1 Candidatus Woesearchaeota archaeon
AGAAATATTTAAAAAAGAATAATATTTTGTGTTTTTTTGAGCCTGAAAGAGCTGCTAGATTATTGGGAAAAATAGCAATCTTTAAATAAGAATAAATTGTTTTAAATAAAATGGATAATAGAATAAAGAGGTTAGCTGAGGTATTAGTTGATTATTCTGCATTTGTAAAGAAAGGAGAATATGTAATTATCTCAGGGGATTCTCAAGCACAAGAATTACTTAAAGAAGTGTATAAACTTGTTTTGAAAAAAGGAGCCTACCCAAGCTTAAAAGTGGGATTGCAGGGATTAAGCTATTTTTATTTTAAGAATGCTTCAAAAGAACAGCTAAATAAATTTCCTGAAATATACTGGAATGAGCTGCAGAAAACTGATAAATATATAGGTATAGGAGCGCCTTACAATACAAGGGAATTATCTTCTGTCGATCCTGCAAGAATTGCAATCAGAAGCAGAGTAACTAACAAAATTACAGATTATATTGTTAATGCCAAGCCGAAGATTTATAGGGTTACAACAGCTTTTCCAACAAATGCACTTGCGCAGGATGCTGAGATGAGCTTGGAGGAATATGAGAACTTTTTCTTTAATGCCTGCTTGTTAGATTGGAAAAAATTGTCCAAGAGATTTACAAAACTAAAAGAAAAGCTGAATAAAGGAAAAGAATTCAGGATTGTTTCTGGAGATACTGATCTAACAATGAAAATATATAAGAATAGTTTTGTATTAGATGATGGAAAGGAAAATATGCCTGGCGGAGAGGTATTTGGAGCTCCTGAAAAGTTTTCTACTGAAGGACATATTAGATTTACTTATCCTGCAATAAGAGATGGAACTGAGGTTATAGGAATTTACGCTGAGTTCAAAAATGGCAAATGCATTAAAGCAACTGCTGAGAAAAATGAAAAGTTTTTGAATAAAATGCTTGATACTGATAAGGGCTCTAGATATATTGGGGAGATTGGAATTGGAATGAATCCTAAAGTAAATCGGTTTAGTAAAAATCTACTTTTTGATGAAAAAATTTCAGAAAGTATCCACCTCGCATTTGGAATGGCTTACAAAGAATGCGGACAGCCAAATAAATCTGCGTTGCATTGGGATATTGTCAAGGATTTAAGCAAGGATGGGAAAATATTTATAGATGGGAAGATTGTTTTTAACAAGAAGTGGCTGATTTAGAAAAGCAAGATGAAATGTCCCAAATGTAATTCAAATCTAAAGAAAGTAGCGGTTAAAGTACAAGATGCTCAATCAAAAGCAATTAGTTACCAGTGCCCTAAATGTGATTATTTTGAGTTTGAAAAAAAGTCTATAGAGAAGGTTATTAACGAAATTAAGAGAATGGAGCAATAAACATACACGACTTAATATATTAAAATATTTATCTTAAAATTCTGATAAAAATAATTTCTAGAAGATGAATGATAAATATCGCTGTTCTTCGCACGAGAGATTTATACTCTTGATTTTTGTTGAATGCTAAAAGTGCTTACTTTTTCTCTATCTTGCATATTTCTTCTTGCTTCATCAAATAGGGAATCCAAAGTTCTTTGTCTTTCTTCTGGTAAATATACCCTTGCTAATTCTTCAGCTTGATTAATATTAATATAAGTACTTGCAGAAAATGTTGATTTTGCACCTTCAACTTTATATGCCTCTCCTAAACACCAATTTATAACATTTTCAGCAGAATTAGCAAGCTCTTTGTTATTAATTCCAAGCTTATCTACTATTTTTCTAATTCTGTCATGACTTAATGCAATATAACCCTCACCAAAGACAGGATAATCCATTGCACCCATTTGATGAAGCAAATCACTTAATCTAAATCCGCCATGTGTTACAGGTTCGTAATATCCACCCATTCCATTTTCAACAACCCATAACCCGGATTCTTTTTTTCTTACTTCATCTAAACCAAAATGTTGCGCAATACAAAAACTATCATTTTTGTAACAATTGTGATCAGGTCTGTATCTATATTTATAATCTGCCATCCATTGTGCTGTTGGAGATTGCTCTCGTCCTATCGCTAAAAATAATCTTAATGCTCCGCAATCTGGGTGACTCATCAATTCTGTGAATTTTTGTAAATCGGAACTTCCTAAATTTACATTTCCAGCCATTCTTTCAAATTCTTCAATTTGCTTATATGATTCTTGAATTCTATTCATAATTTGCGTTACTATTATAAAGTTTATAAACCTTTCGGAATAATAAGGGTTTTTGCCTCTAGTCCTTCGGATATTTAGTCCGCTTCGCAGAAATTTATTAATTTCTTTCTTTCCATTTTAGTTTATACAAACTAAATTCTTGTCTGTTTTAGTCAATATAATTGGCTTGTTTTTAACTAGAATTGTGTCTTCTATTCTTATTCCATAATCTTTCTTGTAAATTCCAGGCTCTATAGTAATCATATCATTTATTTTTATCTTGTCTTTTGAAGCTGAATTTATTTTTGGATCTGAATGCACTTTTTTTCCTACACCATGGCCCAAAGAATGATTAAAGTATATTTTGTCTTTTCCTAATAATAATCTTGCTTTAATGTCCAAGTCGCAGTAATATTTTCCTGGTTTTATCATAGAAATTATCTTCTTTTGAATTTTCAATAATTTATTATAATCTTTTATCTCTTTTTTTGCTGGTTTTCCAATATAAATTGTTCTTGTTTCATCAGAGCAAAAACCATTGTATTTCACGCCAAAATCAATTACCAAAAATCCTTTTTTTATCTTTGAGTTTGTTGCTTTGTAATGCATTATTGAGGAATGTTTTGAAGAAGCAACTATCGGAGAAAATGCTAATTTGCATTTATATTGCTTTGTTCTTTTTATCAAGAAATTATAAACTTGTTTTTCTGTTTTAAAGGTTTTAATGTTTTTAATGCATTCTTCTAGAATTCTATCGGTTATTTTGCATGCTTGTCTTGTATTTTGCATTATTTATGAAAGATTTATAAAGTATTTAAATGTTTATGATATTATGATCAAGAAATACAAGCTTAAAAATGGGTTGACTGTTTTGTATAATAAGAGAAAAACAGACAGTGTTGCAATTGGAATAGGCGTAAGAGCTGGATCGAATTATGAAAGCGGAAAGATATTAGGGATATCACATTTTATTGAGCATTTGGCTTTTGATGGAACAAAGAACAGAAGTGCAGAGCAGATAGTCAAGGAAATTGAGGATGTTGGAGGAGAGATAAATGCTGGAACCTCATATGAAAGAACTTATTTTTATGTTCATGTTTTAGCCAAACATTTTGACAAGGCTTTGGATTTACTGTCAGATATTGTATTAAATCCTTTATTCAACAATGAGTTTATTGAAAAAGAAAGAACAGTAATATTAGATGAGATAAATATGAGAGAAAGCGATCCTAAGATGTATATTACTGAGTTATTTCCCAAGACATTGTATAAAAAACATCCAACAAAGAATTCTATTGCTGGAACTAAAGAAACAGTAAGCAAGATCACAAGAGAAGATATATTAAATTATTATAAAAAACATTACAGTGCAGGGAATATAGTAATAAGCGTAAGCGGGAATATAGAAAAAATAAAAGAGAAAATAAGCAAGGCATTTTCTAAGTTAGAGAAAGGAGAAGAAAAGCTAATTTCGGTTAATGAGCCTGGAAATGAAAAAACAGAGGTTAAAGAGAAAAGAGCTACTTCTAATTCTTATATTGCATTAGGATATAAAGTAGCTAAGAGAAATGAAGATGAAAGTTATATTTTTGATGTTATCAGCGCTATCTTATTTAGAGGCTTAAGCGGGAGATTAGCAAATGAATTTAGAATAAAAAGAGGGTGGAGTTATGTTTATTATTCGGTTTATGAAGCTGGAATAGATTATGGTTATTTTGTTGTTTTATTGAGCATTGAGAAAGAGAATATTGAAGAAGCTAAAAAAATTATTCTAGAGCAATTGAAATTAAATAATTTGAATGAGAAGGAATTAGATGAAGCTAAATCGCATATTGAGGGGGATTTATTGTTAAAGCTAGAAGATAATAAGAATTTTGCTAATTTTTTGAATGACTGGGAAATTTTAGGGAATTATAAAGATCCATTAGATTATATTGAAAAGATTAAGAAAATAAGCAAAGATGATGTTTTGAAAATTTCCAAGAAATATTTTGACGAGAAGTATACGTTTGCAGTGATTGAGCAGAGTTGAACGAAAAGCTTATAAATACTATTCTATAGTGATAATATTATGGCACATATAACTTGCTTATCCCATATATTTGATGTTGAGGAATTGAAAAATCTTGGACAGGTCTCTTCTAAGTATGTTTATGAACAAATGGAAGTACATCCTCGTGGTTTGGTTAAAAATCCTTCTTTAATTTTAAAGCTTTATGAAATGCATGTAAAGGATAAGCCTCTTAAAACTGATCTTGAACAGACAAAAAGATTTTTGCAAAATAGAATTAATAAAGGCGAGATAGAACCTCTTTTAGGATTGGGTTTTGCAATCCTTTCAGAAGAAATGTTAAACGTTGCTAGATGGGATACAGAATATTCAACTGTTCCAAAAAATCAGATATATGAATACAAGAAGAGTGATCTTGGGACAGCTAAACTTTTGGATATAAAAGATGTTGGAGCGTTTTGTATGTGGGAATTAGGCATTGCTAGACATGAAGCAGATTTTTGGGAACACTATTTACAATCTGGAAGAGAAGAAATTAATAAAAGAGATTATTTATCAAATGTAATTGAAGGATTTCTGTAACTTTTTTATTTAAATCAAATTTTCTAAAAATTAGAAAGATTTATATACAAGTTCTTACTTATCTTACATGTAATAAAAATGAAAAATGAAATAAAAGAAATAAAAACTGCAACAATAACTCAAAAAGGGCAGATTTGCATTCCTAATGTAGCTAGAAATCTCGCAGGTTTTAAGGAAGGAACAAAAATCAGCGTAATTGTTTACACGGATAGGGTGGAGTTAAGACCACTAAAAAAAGAAAAAATGGATGATGCTTTATTATGCATGTTGGCGAGTGAAGAAGTCCTAGCAGAAGCATGGAATACTCCAGAAGAGGATGAAGCATGGAAGGATTTGTGAAATATGAAAAAGGCGATATTGTAATCTTTCAGTTTCCTTTTTCAGACATAGATGATTTTAAAAAAAGACCAAGTGTAGTTGTTGCGACATTAAAAGGAGACCATGTCATTCTTGCTCAGATTACAGGACAACCTCGACCAGACCCGGATTTATTAGAACTAAAAGCTAAAGATTTTCAATCAGGAGGAATTTCCAGAGATAGTTTTATTAGACCTTCTCTTTTATTCACAATTCACAAGTCAAGAATTAGCTATAAAGCTGGAAAACT
>CAZHCT010000056.1:0-5089 GCA_964531355.1 Candidatus Woesearchaeota archaeon
ACGCAAGATGCACCTTTGGTTATTACATCCAGATTAGTTGCAAGCGAGGTTGATGACATGGTTTTTGATATGGATATATGCTCTAAATATCCATTGAAACTTTATGAATATGCATTGCAATATAAAAATCCAAGAGAGGTAAAAGAAGAGCTGAAGATTGAGCAGTTAAAGGACAGATTAGGAAAAGAAAACCAGTATTTTAATTATGGATTCACGCATGATACTTTTGACATTAATGAAGGAGTAAGATGCAGCGCATATAAGACAATTCCTACTATGGAAGAAAAGGTTAATGGACAGATGGATATTGCCGAAAAAATAAGAGCTGTTGATGAAGCTGATGTAGCTAGATTAGTTATTGAAAGGCATTTTTTAAGAGATATTAAAGGGAATTTAAGACAATTCAGCATACAATCTTTTAGATGTGTTAATTGCAATGAGATTTACAGAAGACCTCCTTTAATTGGGAAGTGCCTGGTTTGCGGAGGAAAAATTATATTTACTGTTGCAGAGGGAAGCATTATAAAATATTTAGATTTAAGTTTTGAGTTAGCCAGAAAATATAACTTGCCTGCTTATTTAAAACAAACTTTAGTTTTAACCAAGCAAAGAATAGAAAGCATATTTGGAAAAGAAAAAGACAAGCAGGTTACTATTGCTAATTGGTTTGGGTGAGATTTATTATGGTAGAAAATTTGATTAGATTATGAGAACTAAATCCATTTTGGGGTTTGCATCTGAAAAAGAAAGTTTAATAAGTTGGATATAAGTTTGAATATATTATGGACTACCAAAAAATATTGTATTGGAAAAATTGGAGTTGGAAAAATTTTATCTTATTCCTAATTGTGTCCATAATTATATTACTAATTCTTCAATCAGTGGTTTTTTTAACTACACCAACAAAAGAAGAAGTTGAAAGTTACTTTAAATATAATAGAGTAATTAAAGTAAATTATCAGTGTAACCCCTATTCTACAGAAATTGATGCCGATAACGAACATTCTTGCGCTTATTATTTGAGAAGACATACAACAATAATATTCGGACAAATTTTTAATGCAGGATTCCCTTTGTTTGTACATACCCCTTTTGGCTATTTTAATTATGACCCAACCCCTGTGGAGTTTGGATGTGCGTTAAATGATTCCTGCAAAAATGATGAGCATAGCTATGTTTTTGTGGTTACAAAAGATGAAGGACCTTTAGTATATAATCCGGTAAATGGGAATTTTATAGGTAGTTATAATGACTTAATGTTAAATATGGGTTGTAAAGCCCAGCCATATGAAAAGCCATTTTTCCCAATTCAATCCCAAAAATTTAAATTAGAGGGGGAAATGTTCAGATGCTCAATAAATAATAACCGTCAATTGCTCGAAACATTGAAATTAAACCAAATAGATAAATGACTTGATAAAATTTTTCGGCTTCAGTTTGAACATTCATTATCACTCAGCGCAACTAATGATTTTAGATGAGATTATTACTTAGTTTGAGAATAAGAAACTTTAAAAATAAAAGAGACTACTAAAGAAATATGAGAAAACTGCTAAAAGCATTATTGTTTGGTTTGGCTGATTTTATAATAATTGCAATAATATTTTTCTCATTTGTCAGCCTAAAAATAGACTTATTATTTGTTTATATATTAATGATAATTGGATTAATAGGCTATGCAATATATTTACTAAAAATTTTAAGAACTGAAGAAATTATTAAAAAAGAAACAGTTGAAAAACTAAAACCCATAGAAACAGCAGAAAAACCAAGAGAGGTTTTAGAAATTATACCTAAACCCTTATTTAAAGAGATTAGAAAGACAGAGACTATTAAAAAAGAGGAAGCAATTAATTTTAATGAGGTTATTGATTATATAAAATACAATTTATATTATGGGCATATAAAAGAAAGAATCATTAATAAATTATTAAATGCCGGGTGGACTGATGATGAAGTTAAAAGAGCTTTTTCCAGTTTATAATAAAAAATAAAGTATAATAGGCAATAATAAACATCCCATCAGATGGCTTCTTCCAATTCCCTTTACTACAGGAATAAAACCAATAAAAGTGCTTACAGCCAAGATGAACAAGCCTTGAATATTTGTCAGCAAGATTGTAATAATAATTATGAAAATGATTACAGACCAGCATAATTTTTGATAATTCACTTTTGTGATCAATGAAGAAAATGTTTTTGAAATCTTTAAGGTTATAATTGTTGATAAACCTGCTGTTAGCAATGAAACACCCAAAAGAAGTATCAGGTATTTTATGTTAAATGCCTGAAGTATCTGGGACATTATAACTATTGCACCGTTTCTGGCCTTGTCTATGGTGTATAATGTAATAAAGGATGTAAGCATATTAACTGTATTTAACCCGCCTGTAATCATAAGAAACTGCTCGGTTGTTATGTTTTTTATTAATTGAGATGAAATAATTGCTGCCTGAGAAGGACCCAATCCCGGAAACAAAGAGAAAAATATTCCTGTTAAGACTGTAATGTAAATTGGCTTTTGAGCATTTTTAACTTCAATTGTTTTTACTATTTCCTGTTTTGGAATTTTTATATTGTCTTTTAATGAAAGAAATAAAGATGATAAACCAAACATTCCACTTAACATCGGAAATAAAGGCTCTGATAAATTAGGAAAATTGAATGTTGCTATGCCAAATATCCCTGAAAGCAGAAAACTAAAAAATGCCCAAGCTCTTGATTTTGATTCACGAAATATCAAGAAA
Source organism: Candidatus Woesearchaeota archaeon (assembly GCA_964531355.1). Lineage (GTDB taxonomy): Archaea > Nanobdellota > Nanobdellia > SCGC-AAA011-G17 > CAZHCT01 > CAZHCT01. The sequence goes on from CAZHCT010000056.1 coordinate 2,748, forward strand.
GCAACAGAAATTATCAAGATATAAACTATAAAATTTTTTAATTTAAGATAAATCCAGGGAATTATCAAGAGCAAAAGCGGCGCAGAGATAATTGCAATGATCAAGCAGACCAAGGAACTAATACCCATCAGAAGAATTGCCTTGTGAGCTTGACCTTGAAGCAATAATCTATGCGCAGGAAGAACACTTAATACTGTTTCTGAGTCAGGAGCGCCTAAGTAAACTGCAGGCAGATTATTAATATAGGTATTTGAGATTGCCATTGCAGTTATAAAAACTGCTAGTATTAGGGGAGAAGTAAAATTTAATAGGAATGGAGAAATAGAAAATAATATTGTAGAAATTAAATTTGGATGTGCACCGGGTAGCAATCCTGCAATTGTTCCGAAAATCAAGCCTAAGAAAATTGATATAAATATTTCAAGCAACATTTTAGTAAATTTTTATTTCTTTTGCTTCTATTTCTAATTTATTATTATATTCTTTAACTATTCCTGAAACTTCAATCAAATCATTTTTTTGCAGATTAATATCTTCTTCTTTGAATGCTATCACAGTAATATTTGATGTTTTGTCTTGGATGTTCATTATTAAAATTCCCGGAGAATTAGATATAGAATAGATAAAGCCTTGGACTTTTACAGGTTTTCCGATTGATGAATTGTCTATCAAAGAAATATTTGAATAAGAAAGATTATAACTTTCATTTATTATCAAGATAATGAAAATTCCAATTAAAGAGCAGATTAAAGAGAGCTTGAACAATGTTTTTTCTTGCATGTTAATGTAGAATTGAATCCAGATTTAGGTGATATTTTTTTCTATCTTTTATTTCAATTAATATATCCTCTTTACCCTGATGGCTATAAAAGAATTTTCTCAATTGGAAATTATAAGATTCCATAGTTGGGCATTTTTCAAATTTGCCTAATTGTTCTTCTGCACGACAGATACGCATTCCATTTTTTACCTCAAATGCATAAATGACTTGTTCATTTCTCTTTTTGGCTATAATATCTATTTCTCTTTTTATTCCTTTTTCATCATTATACCTAAAAAAAGAAGTTACAAATTCAAAGTTTTTAGATATTGATAATGTGGAAGATAATTTTTTGACAGAAAAGTCATGCCGCAATTGTTCTTTTCTATGCTTCTCTTTATCACTAAAAGACATCTTAAAAACAGATAGATTTATATTTAAATAATTTTATATTATGGAATATGGATATTGAAGAAAAATTAAGGTTAATAAAGAGGAATACTGCAGAAATAATAACCGAAGAAGAGCTAAGGAAACTATTAAAAGAAAAGAAAAGACCCATTGTTTACTGCGGGTATGAACCTTCAGGACCTTTGCATCTAGGTCATTTTGTCACTATTACCAAGCTTATGGATTTTGAGAAAGCTGGTTTTAAGGTTAAAGTTTTACTTGCAGATATTCACACTTTCTTAAACAGAAAAGGAAGCGAAGAGGAAATAAAAAAAGAAGTAGAGAATTGGAAAAAAACAATCAAGGCTATTGGCTTGAATGCAGAGGTTGTTTTAGGAAGCAGTTTTCAATTTAATGAAGATTATCAGATGGATGTTATGAGGTTAGCCCAGGCTTCAACTATTAATAGGGGTTTAAGGAGCATGCAGGAGATTGCCAGGGATATTGAAAATGCAACAATTTCTCAGTTGTGGTATCCTTTAATGCAAGTTGCAGATATTAAATATCTAAAAGCTGATGTTGCTGAAGGAGGCTTGGAGCAGAGAAAAGTGCATATGATTGGAAAGGATATGTCAAAGATTTTGAATTATAATTTTGTTGCAGTGCACACACCTTTAATTACCTCTTTGAGGGGGCCTGGACAAAAAATGTCTAAGTCTATTCCAGGGAGCGGAATTTCTGTTATGGATTCTTATGAAGAAATTAAAAAAACAATTAATGGAGCTTATTGCCCTGAAAAAATTATTGAGGAAAATCCGGTTTTGCAAATTGCAAAGTTAATTATTTTTCCGAGAATAGAGGTTTTTGATGTGAAAAGACTAGAAAAGTTTGGAGGAAATCTCAAATTTAAAGATTATGATCACTTAGAAGAAACATATAAGGAAGGTAAGTTACATCCGCTTGATTTAAAAAATTCTGTAGTTGAATATTTAGAAAAGATAATTTCTCCGATAAGAAAGAAGTGGAATTAATAAAACTTAAAAACTTGTTTATTTCTGAAGAATTATGCAAATAATCAAAATTCCAAGTTCTGAGGGGAATTTGGGAAAGAATTTGGGCTGTGAAAACGCTCCAGACAGAATCATAGAAAAAATTGAGGAATTTTACGCAAATGAATCTGGAAAAGAAGTTA
>CAZHCT010000057.1:0-5083 GCA_964531355.1 Candidatus Woesearchaeota archaeon
GGGATTTGCTGATAATGCGCTTACAGCAGGGCTCGCCAATCCGCCCATCGAGCTCATTATTGTTATTTTATCTGAGCCAAGCTCTTCAAATTGCTTTTCAATTGCCTTTTGCATTCCCTGCCCTAAAGAAATCAGTGCAACTACAGCAGCAATTCCAATGAATATTCCAAGCATAGTCAGCCATGTTCTTAATCTCCTATGCTTGAGGTTATTGAGAGAAAAGTTAAAAAAATCTTTTATCATTTTTTGAATATTCTTCTTAATCTTCTAAAAAATCTCTTGGTTAAAAGCAATAAGTATTTCATGTAATCAAAAAAAGTTCCTTTGTTTATTTTTCTAAATCTTCTATAGCCTAAATACAGTGTTAAAAGAATAATCAAAATAACTGATATTGTTAGTAGATTATTCGGTTTAACTAATCCAAATTTTCTTGCTGTCCAAGAAGTATAAATCTGCAGCTCTAGATTCTTATCAAGATTATATTCATTGTTATTCGCATCAAGGTAATTTATTGTTAAAGGCAATATTACTTTCCCCCAATCGCTTCCTCTTATGCTGACTTCAAAATCAGCAGTCTCATAATCATCAGAATCAATATTTCCGATATAAGCCTCGTTGCTTGACAAGATTGTATAATATCTAGATTTTCCAAGTTTTGCATTTAAGAATTTTATATTGGTCAATCCTTTATTGACAAATTTGATTATTAATTTTCCATTGTCTCCTTTCTTGTATACCTCTCTGCTGTCCAAGCTTATCAATAGATCAGGTTTGCTTCCAATCTTTAACCCAATTAAATCAGACTTGGTTGTTGCTCTTCCAAGCTCATCATAATATTCTAAAGTTATTGGCACTTTATACAATCCCGCTTCTGCATTTGGCAAAGCAGCTATTTCAAACTCAATTTCTCCAGTCTCGCCAATTGCAATTAAAGACAGTTTTTTCTCTGAAGTGGATCCAACAGGCGCAAATGGAATGCTCAAATCAGTCAAATTTAATTTTATGGTTATATCTTTGATAATGGATTTTAATGGATTTTTTATCAAAAACTTTATTTTGCCGATGTTTCCAGGATTTATTTCCTCTGGCTCTGCATTAAACTTTATCTCAGAGAATAATCTTACTCTTTGAATATTAATCTTAAATGTCTGCCCTATAGTCTGCATTAATTTTTTAGAGTAATATTGTAGTGTAAACGACTGATTTGTTTCTAATGCATTTTGGTTTACTAAAACATTATAGCTGATTTCTTTGCTCTGCCCAACTTTCAGGCTGTCAAAATGTACGCTGCTGTTTCCGCTATGAATTGAAAATGGAAAACTATCAACAAATATAATATCAAAATCTTTCAATTCCTCTGTTCCTGTATTAGTTAAACTAAACCAAATATTAAAATCTTCTCCAGGCTGCACCAAGCTGGGATCATATCTTATTAAATCAACCCTTAACTGATTATCAATATATATTGCGCTTTGCATTGCATAAACATTAAAGCTCATTAATATAAAAATTAAGATTAAAAATATATTTCTCATTTTGCCCCCATGAAATTCTTTATTTTTCCATTTTGAGATTGTTTGATTATTCTTCCTTCTTCTAAATAGCATATCCTTTTGGCATGCTTAGCAACATCAGCATCATGTGTTACAATAATTATTGTCTTTTTGTTTTCTTTATTCAGTTTTATCAAGAAATTCATTACATTCTCCCCTGTCTTTAAATCCAAATTTCCAGTAGGCTCATCTGCAAGTATAATGTCTGGGTTGTTTGAGAGGGCTCTTGCAATAGCAACTCTCTGAGATTCTCCTCCAGATAATTGCCCTGGTCTGTGATACAGCCTATTCTCTAACTCAACTAATTTAAGCAATTTCTCAGCCTTTTCAATTCTGTCATCTTTTGAAATACCTTGGAATATCATTGGTAAAGTAACATTTTCCAAAGCGCTTAACGTATTTATCAGGTTAAATTGCTGAAATATAAAACCAATTTTCTTTCCTCTTATCTGGGCTAAATCAGATTCATGCAGATGTGCAATATTTGTTTGGTCTAAAAAAATGCTTCCTTTTGTCGGAACATCCAAGCAGCCTATTAAATGCATGCTTGTGCTTTTGCCAGATCCGCTTTTTCCCATTATTGCTATAAATTCTCCTTCTCTGGCTTCAAAATTCAATCCTTTTAATGCATCTATGTTTACATCTCCCATCTTGTATGTTTTCCATACATTTTCAACTCTTATGATTGATTTCATTTTTTATTAAAAACATTCATTCCCTTAAGATATTCAATTAAAGCTTGCCTTGATAATTCTGATTCTTTTAATCCTATTTTTTTGCAAAGCTCTTTTATTGTCTTATGCAATTCATCTGATACTTTGTACTTAATATATGCCATATTTGTCCCTTATAATGCACTAATAAGGTACTATTTAAACATTTCTATTTTTTCAAAATCTTTAAAAACAAAACAATCTATAAATAACTTAAGCGGGAGTGCCGGAGCGGTCAAACGGGACAGAAATTAGATGTCCAAACTCAAGACCAAAGATGACAAACCTGTTATCAGTGTGATATCTGTTGCTTAGTGCTACGCAGGTTCGAATCCTGTCTCCCGCACCTTATCAAAATGATACTCCTCAACCTAAAGGTTGAGGTATCCTTATGTGAAGGCTAAACTTTAAGTTTTGCCTGATGTTCAAAAGTCCAGCCATGTTGGCTTTGCTTGATATAGTGCTGTATAGTTTCAGCAGTTACATTGCCAACAGATCTGTAGAATTTTCCAGCACTCCAGAAATGGCCTTTTCTTAAGGCTGTATCTCTGATGTATGAAAATTGGTGCATTATCTTGTATGCTGTAGTTCCTTTGAACAATTGGACTACCCTGCTTACAGAGTAATTTGGCGGAAAGCTGACAAATAAGTGCATATGGTCTGGCTGGATTTCAAGTTCAATGACCTTGAAGTTGTATTTTAAAGCAACTTCATGGATTGTATCTTCGCATAATTTCCTTATGCCTGGATACGAAAAGTATTTGTACCTGCATTTAGGCACAAATACTAGATGGTATGTGTTTTGGCCATAGCCATGGTTTATTGAATTAAGTTCCATTTTTGCCTCCTGCGCAAAGTTGGAACATAGCTCACACTAACCAGATCATTGGTTGAGTGCGCGAACTTTTACCTTGCGCACTCTTTTCGATAATATGGAGAAAGAAAAACTTAACGGAGGATGGATAACCCCAATCTAAAGAATTGGGTATCCTTTAAATGTAATGAGAAAGGGTAGAGATAAAATTAAATCAATTGAAGAGTTAATAAATATCTGCAATAACTTAAAAATAAATAAGATAAATATAGTTTCTATTAATGGAAGTTTTGATCGATTTAATTATATTCATGCTACTTTTCTAGAAAAAGCAAAGGAAATGGGGGATATTCTCATTGTAGGAATTAACACAAATGATTCTAAAAAAGAGTATTTTATCAACCAACAGGATAGAACTTACATTGTATCTGCAATGGAATCTGTTGATTATGTTACAATATCTAGTGAACAGGATTATTTAAAGTTTGTAGATTCTATTAAACCACCTATGCATTTTAATGGCTTTGAAGATGATAAAAATTATATAGACACTATCCTTTTTGGACAAAATGGAGAAAAAATAAATGTTACAGAGGTTATAACAAATTCTCCAATTAATTTGATTAAAAGAATAAATGAATTGTATAAATCACAATTTCAGGCATAAACCTTTTTCATAGAGCCTTTTGTTAAAGCCCAATCTAAAGAAATTAATTTTTTAACTCCTAAATTTTCTGTGTTTAATTTGTATAAATAAGATTTTCCTACTTTTCTTGTTTCTATGACTATATTATTCTCAACTAATCTATGCCAAAAACTTTGTAGTGTTGAATAACTAACTCCTAAATTTTTAGCTATCTCTGTCAAAGGATAATCAAAATTCTTAAACGTAATTAAGAAATCTAGAACTCTCATTACAGGATTGTTTCCAAATATTTGTATAAAAGAGCTTTTTTGTTCCATTTGATTAGATTTATATATAAAAGAATATTGCTTATAAAGTTTATTACAACAAAATGATATGGCTGATATTTGCATTGTTATCCGCATTTTTTGACGGAATTAATGATTTGATAAATAGATTTATAATGATAAAGCATAATGCATTGGCTTATGCTTTCATTTGGCATATACTCGCTGCAATCTTTTATATTCCATTTATCGGAAAAATCAGCTTGCCAAATATATCATTCGCATGGTTTATTCTTGTATCTGCATCAATCATTTGGGCGCTTGTAGGGTTTACTGGATTCTTAGCATATAAATATACAGAAGCAAGTGTTAAAGTTCCTCTTGGAAAATCAAGATTATTATTTCTTTTGTTATTTTCAGTTATATTATTAAAAGAAACAGTTACATTGCCCAAAATAATTGGGACATTACTAATATTTTTTGGAGTCGTACTCTTAACTTATAAAGACAAAAATGTATTTGGAAAACTTTCTGATAGGGGGATCCAGCTTACATTATTAACAGCATTATTGATTGCTATTGTGTCTATATTAGACAAAGTAGCAATGAAATATTTTAGTGTTGGTTTATATGGCTTCTTAGTCTATATGATTCCGGGTTTGCTGATTGGCATATTTGCCTTTAAAAAGCTTAACGAAATTAAAAAATTAATAAAAGAAAGAGGATTTATTGTTTTGATAAGCTCAATACTTGGATTTTTATTTTACTATTTAAGGTTGAAAGCATACTCAATAGAAGAAATAAGCAAAGTATTTCCAATAACCCAATTAAGTGTTCTGGTTGTTGTGTTTGGGGGTATATTTATATTAAAAGAGAAAACAGATACATTTAAAAAAATAATATCCGCAGTCATAATAATCTTGGGAGCAATATTAATCTCTTTAAAAATATGAAACCAATCAAAAAAATCTTAATCTCAAAGAACAAAAAGGAAAAGTTCTATTGGAAAGAAAAAGATATGCATACATTACTTGGGAAAATATCTGAAAAGGATATTGAAAATTCAAAAGGAACTGTAAAGTCCCATCTAG
>CAZHCT010000058.1:0-4974 GCA_964531355.1 Candidatus Woesearchaeota archaeon
GATAGGAACAATTGAAAGAGATGGAAGTTATGTTGCAAGAACAGTAAGTCCTCCATATAAAGACTTGGAAGAAAACAAAATTGTTGGATTAACAGACATAATCTTGCTTTCAGACAACACATGCGCTACCTGCTATAATGTAAGTGTTAATATAGATATATTGAAAAAATATGGGCTTGTTTTTGGAAGCGAGAAAAAAATTGATATTTCAGGCAATGAAGGAAAAGATCTAATTGCAAAATACAATATTAATTTGGTTCCAACATTTATTTTATCAAAAGATGCTTCAGTATACACTGCTTTAATGCAAATATGGACTCAGATAGGAACAACAGAAACAGATGGAAGCTATATATTCAGAGCAGTTGAAGAGATGGGTGTTTATAAAAATTTGAAGACTAACGAGACTACAACAAAATACCTGCAAGGAACAGAATGAAACCTAAATATTTAATCTTTTTATTTTTAATGTTATTTTCGTTTGCTTTAGTTTCTGCCAATCAAGAGGTTCTTATTTACAAGAATGCTGCATGCGGACACTGCAATGTTTATCTAAATGAACTAAGCTCTTTTCTAAACCAATATAATATTTCCATAATCGAGAAGGATATGATAAATGACTTTAGCAATAGAGCAGAGCTTGACAAGATAAACAAGGATTTAGGGATAACACCAGATATGCAAGGTCATATGACTGTGATAATAAATAATTTAATTCTTGAAGGTCATGTTCCAATATCCTTAATCAAGGAGTATTTTGATGATTATCCTGACTTAAATTTTCCAAAATTGATAATATATCAGGATTCAATGGATGAGAATATAAAGTCTTATCAAGTTAAAGTAAATAATGAAGTAAAAGAATGTGATGTAAAAACAAGCATTAAGGACTGTGTTGCATCAAAGGCAAAGAGCAAAAATGCATTTAAAAAATTTATTGAGGGTTCATTATTATTGCTTATAATAACAACAGGATTTTTAGCAGGAATACATCCGTGCACTATTGCAGTATTGCTTTTCTTTGTAGCATTTTTATTTACTCTGCACAGAACAAGGGTTGGAATATTCAAAATAGGCTTAACTTATATAATCGGAGTGTTTTTAGCATATTTCTTTATTGGATTGGGAATACTCAAAGCCATAACATTATCCCAGCAACCGCACTTTTTTGCAAGAATTGCAGCATTTGCAGTTATTATTTTGGGATTAGTAAATATAAAAGAATTCTTTTGGTATGGAAAATGGATATCTTTAGGAATTCCGCATGCAAGCAAGAAGTATATTATAGGATTAGTGCATAAAGCATCTATTCCAGCAGCATTAATATTAGGAATGCTAGTTGGATTATGCTCATTTGGGTGCACTGCAGGAATTTACTTTTCTATACTTGGATTATTATTAACAAAAGCAACACAGGGATTTTTCTATTTATTATTGTATAATATCATGTTTATTCTTCCCTTGATCATAATACTAATAGTTGCATCTAACAAAAACGTAGTTGAGAAAATGGAAAGAATGGAAGAATCAGAGAAAAAATATGTAAAGTTAATTGCAGGGATTATAATGATTATATTAGGAATCTTAATATTTTCTTTTATTTAAAATTTTAAACTATTTTTTTAGCATAATAAATTTTATTCAAGTAAATAATCCAAAATAAGAATAACAGCCATACTAATGTTAATATTATTATCTTTATCATTTTAGTAATAAACAACTATGCGATTTTTTTCAATAGCTTCTTTTATTGCTTCTTTTTCTCTTAGACGCTTGTTTTCTGTTGTTTCTGACTCGTTTTCAAGTTTAAGCTGAAATATGATTTTACGCATTTAAGTAGCCATGCATGAATGCTGCTTCTGCAATAGAAATCTCATCATTCTCTGCCAAAGAATCCCAATATTCTTCAGAGTTTATATCATCTGCTTCTTCTTTTTCTTTCCATTCTCTTTTTATCCCATTTAATTTAAAATGCTTAATTTTTTTCATATTTTACTCTCGCTTGGATGTTTATCTACCCCCTGCAATAGAAATGTTTATATACTTATATATAGTTAATCTATATAATCCATATGTAGTATAGGGGATATTAAATTTCATATGGAAGGGGGGATTAAAATAGAATTCAGAAAGCTAATAAAATTTGGAGATTCAAGTTTTGTTGTATCTGTTCCAATGAATTGGATTAAAAGGAATTCTCTGAAGAAAGGCGATACTATTTATTTAGAAGAGAATGGAAATGGAGAATTAATTTTAAACCCGAAATTGAAAGAGCATAAGAAAGAGTTAACAGAAAAAATAATTGATGTTAATGGAAAAGATATATTAAGAATAAAAAGGGAATTAATTTCTGCTTATTTAAATGGTTATAACATTGTTAAAGTTAATGGAGATAATTTAATGAAAAATCTAAAGGAAATAAAAGATGAGGTGCGTAGTTTAACAGCATTTGAAATAATGGAACAAAGTAAAACAGAATTAATTATTAAAGACCTGCTATCCTTAGAAGATATTTCTTTAAATGATATGATAAGAAGAATGGATATAATAACAAGAGCAATGACATCTAATTTAAAATCAAATATAGAAGAAGATAAATATCAAAGTCTAGAGCATCTTGATCAGGATGTAGATAGAATCTACTTTGTTGGCTTAAGAACATTAATAAACTGCCTAAAGGATCCGAATTTTGCATTGCAGATAAAAATAAATCAGTCTAACCTATTTTTATATTGGAGTCTGATACACTCAATTGAGATAATTGCAGACCGCATAAGAGAGGTCTCAGAGTTTCAAATAAATTTTGAAAAAAATATCAAAAACGAGATATACTCAATTATTGCAAACATTGAAACCTTATACTCTGAGGTAATGAAAGCGTATTATACAAATGACTTAGAACTAGCGTATAATTTATCATCTAAAAAATTAGAGCTGCTCAAAAATTGTAATAATCTATTAGAAAAAAATTGGAAAAAAAGATACATTCCTGAAATAATCTTTAAGCTTAAGAATATTATAGAAGAGACACATAGAATAGGCAGGAGGGTTTATAGCTAAATGGAAGCAATAAAAGAATTAAATGATAAGGATTATCTCGCGAAAATAATTGGGAGATATAGAAAAGATTTTCCACAGATAGGTGAAATAAAACTCGAAAAAGTAAATGGTGGATTAATCGATTTTGCATTACTCCAAAAAGTGCTTATTTCTGATTATAGGGAGAGCACTACTACTCTTTTTGCAAAGATATACGACCCAAAACAAGAGGTTATCAAATTCTCAATGAATATACCTCACGTCAAAAATGATGAAAGATTTTGGTATGCAGCAATGCACCAACAATTTTGGAACCACATTAATATTCCTTCCCCGATTCTTTATGATTTTGTTGATAAGGATAATTATAAGATTTTATTAATGGAGTATTGGTCAGTTCCATCCCATGATTGGGACATTGTAGTAATCAAAGAAGCACTTAACGATTTAATAGAAAAAGAAAAAGAAAAATCTTTTTGCCCACCACATATTATTAAAGAAATAGATGAAAACAAACAAATTTTATCAAATACGTTAGAGTCTATAATAAACTCTATGTCTAGAACTGTTAATGAGGTAATAATAAAAGGCACTAATCAAAGAGAAAAATATAAAGAAATCAATAAAAATTTCTACACGTCCAGCCCAGATAATCCTGTTGACTACTATCTTAATAGATTAGCGGATAGGCTTGAAAAGATAATCTTAAGACAAGCTATTCTCGATGGGGACATAACAATAGATAAGGCTCATAAGTATATGAAGAAATGGTTGGGCCATACCTTAGCATTACCAAAGCGAATAAGGAAAAAAGTAGAAGAATCTACAACAAAGATAAAAGACTTATTTAACCCGCTAATATCAGATCTATTAATCAAAGAAAATCTAGTCTACTCTCAAGGAGATGCATATCTCCATCATTTTAAATTTAATAATTTTGAGGAAGATGGTAAACCTATTCGTAAAAGTGGAATATTTGATTCCTGTCATTCTATATTAGAGCCGGAATCTCTCACAAAAACATATTATTTGTTGAGCCCCTTACTTGATTTAGATTATAAAAGTGTAGAAAGGTTTTTTTCGGAATCGCTAGTTCATAAGGAGAATTTAAAAGCTAAGATTAATAATGAAAAAGTTATCCTTGAAAAAATAGATGATCTTAACGAGCAATATTTAAAAAGAAGTATAAATTGTTTTGATGGTTGGGCCGTATTCGAAGAAATATGCGCAGTTGGCAGGGAAGCTACTGATGAGCTAATAAATAAAGTAGTTCATGATAAAATAACAGACCAAAAAAGATTGTATGAAAATCCCTATTTACCAGAATTTAATAGGATATTTAAAGGAAATGTTATCCCTATTTCATTCTCTAAGCACAAAGCAGATTATACAATCGATAGATTAACAGATAGAATAAAAGAAAGATTGGAAAAAATGATAAGCAAAGAAACAAGATACGAATTAGATGATAAGAAAATTAAGACATTAGAGCAAATTAAAGAATTCTCCGAAGATATTATCTTTAAGGCTAATGGTACAAACCAAAGCTTACTCGAAAATACTCAACGAGAATTAAAAGTTGCAACTGGTTAATTCATAATATTTATCTTAAGATTTTTTGGATATAATCCAATGTTTGTTGAGCTAAGTATTCTCCATATTGTTTTGGAGTCATTTTTTCTAATTTATCCCTTTCAAAGGCTTTTGGAAAATAATATTGATTGAATTGCTCTATTGTTCTAAACTCTAAACTTTTTTCCATTAGAAATAAACATTACTTTAACTATATAAATTATTCCAAAACATTTAAAAGTCGTTTTCTTTTTGTACTGAAGTGAGGAATAAAAATGATAAGAAGTTTAATATGCACTTTTTTAGGTCATGTAGACCATGGGAAGACAAGCATTCAAGATTCTATTAGAGGAACTGCTATTG
>CAZHCT010000059.1:0-4826 GCA_964531355.1 Candidatus Woesearchaeota archaeon
TTTCCAGTTTTTGCATCGCTTATTACTAATTTGAATTCAACCATATCTTAAATCCTTTAATATTGATTTATAAAGTTTTTTGTTTTGTTTTTATATACAATATATAGAATTAGGATTTATTATAAATTGATTTGATATACTTTCCTTCTTTCTCAAAAAATCTCTTGGTAAATTCTTTTTTCTCTTCCCACTCTTTTAATTTGCTAGGTCCAACATCTTTCTTATTCAAGTTATTTATAATTAGTTCGTAAATATCTGAATTTAGGTTAATAAATTTTTCATAATCCACGACCTTAATATAATATTTTTCCAAATCCTTTTCCGCTAATGCGCTTAACCCTCCTTTGACATCTTCATAAACATTTTCAAGTACATTGTTCTGTATTATTCTCCACTCTTCTCTTACGCGAATAAATTTTTTCATATCCCCGTTTATCAAGTTTGATGCCAGCTTAGTTAGCCCGCTTGGTTTTTCATATGAGTTTTCTAGAAGTTTCTTAAGCTTTACATCAGATAAAGGATCATAAACCTTGAATTCTGTTTCTTTTAGAATCTCATTAACTTCTCTTTTTATTCGATTATCAAACAATTCTATTATCTTTTTCCTTACATCATCTTCAGACATATTTTCATCTAAATGTACAGCAAAATATTCTAGATTTTTTTTATTTTTTATTAAAATCTCTCTTACCCCTTGCTCTTTATCTTCTCTCTCTATAAAAATCTTAGAATCAGGAATAGAGCTTAATGCTAGAGTTGTAGCTAACAACAAAACACCTCTTGTCCATTTGTAATCAATTAACTTCATTTCTTTAGAAATAATTAATCTTAACAAAGTAAAAGATATATTTAAACTTTTGCTTTTATATATACTAAAATATACTATTTGTTATACACATTTTTTAATATAAATGTTTAAAAAGTTATTTTCTTTAGTTAAAAAGAGGTTATATTAAAAATAAGAGAGGTGATATAAATGTATAAAATCTTTAAAAAACCAATTCTATATTTCGTAGGAATTGGTGTGGGGTTAGGAATTCTTAGTGGGGTATATGCAAGTGAATCTGGAAAAAATCTTGGAAAAGTAGTAGGAAATACAGGAACTCAGATTGCAAGAGGCATCTTCAGCATTCCTCTTTTAGGTTATGACATCGTTGAAAAAAAATGGGATCCTTTTACACTTGCCAAATCAGCAAATGATTTAGTAGGCAAAGATATTGAATATCTAGCAGGAACTGTTAGTGGTAACGAGACAAAGGATATAGACGAGCCAGGTTTTATAGAAGAGGGGTTAGATAATCTTGGACCAGCTGGAAATGTTATTAGGGGGGCTGAAACAGGATTAGCTATTGGAGGCTTAGTAGAAGTTGTAAGATCTGCAGGCGGTGCTTCAGTATTAGCTCACCATATAGGTCCAGCAGGTGCAGGAACAATCTATGGTGCTGGTGCAGGTGGAATTAAAAGTTTGATAGATGAAGGCATCATAATAAGAAGGGATTAGAAAAAACTGATAATATTTTTCTTTTTTTATTACTTTTCTATGACTATTATGAGTTATTATCATATAGTTTTTATTATATAAATATTTATAAGCAAGATTTATTCTTTAAAACTATCTAAAAAATGGAGGTAAAGTAAAATGGAATATTTGAAAAATATTGGAAAAAAATTAGCACCTTATGTAGTGGGTTTAAGTATTCTATCTGGTGTAGCAACAACAGCATATGCAGACAGCCCAGCTGAAAAAATAATTAAATGGGCTTGGCGTGGACCTATATTATCAACAGTAGATCTAGTAATTGCAACACCTTGTAAAGCAATAGAAAAACATGGATTAGGTGGAAAAGCATTAGTAGAAGGAACCTTAGGAGCAGTATCCAACTCCGGATCAAGGCTTTCAGCAGCAACATTAGATGCAACAGTATGCTCACTAGACGAAACACCATTGTATAATCGGAATGGAGAAGTTATTGAATTAGGTCAAGACAGTGCACTTAAATCAAATGTAATTAATGCTGTAGCAGACCCATTCAAAGCAGATTAATTTTTTCTTTTTTTTCTTTAAAATGAAAAACATTAAAAATTTTTTCTACATTCCCCTTATCAGTCTGCCTTTATTGTTAAATCAAGCAAAAGCAGAACAAGTATTCTACCCCCCTAAATTAAGTGAAGGAAAAACAGAAGAAATAAGCCAGGAAATACTTAAAATAAAAAATCATTATGATTCTTTGGAAAAAACAATTTTCAATTATGCAGATGTTTTAAAAAATCCAATTGGCGAGATAAAAGCTGGAAGAACAAAAAAAGGCTATCCCATCTTGCTTTCAAATACAGAAACAAACGAAGACAAAACAAAGAATTATGATGAAAAACAAGGCACATTTAGAGTGGTTGTTATTCTGCCAAAAAAAGAATCAGGGATAAATGTAAGATATCACCCAAAAGATAATGAATCAGATGTTCTAGTTGTAAAATTTAAGTCTAAGACAAGAGAATTTGAATCTGCAACATTCTTAAGAAAAGAAAATGGAAAAGAAAAAGAACAGAGGGAAATAATTAATGAAGGTAAAGGAATATATTCTATAATTGACTCTGTATTTGAAGAAAATAAGGAAAAAATCTTGATAAAGAGAGATATATTGGGCAGGATTGTAGGAAATCTAACTGATAATCTTGATATTCAGCCTTACATTAAATTAACTGATGAATACATGATAAATTACAGCATAAAATTAAAAAAATAAAGAGGTGATTAAATGAAATCTTTTAGATTATTAGGAATATCTTCTTTGGCTATTTTAAGTTTAAGTTCTAGCGGTTGCTTTAAAGGTATGATGGAAAATATACTTACTTACAAGCAAGAATGCATCACAGATGAAACAGCTAAGAAAAATATGAGAGAAGAGGGATGGAAATATGTTAAAAAAGAAAAATATAGTGATGCTGAGGTTGCTTTTTTGTCAATAAATGATTTATCTAGTCTAGAGAAACTTGCTGCAATATTCTTGGAAAAAGATAGACCAGATCCTGCTAGAGATATATATCTTAAATTAGAGAAAGAAGGATATCAAATAAGGTCTAAAGAAGAAGTAATCAAAGATCTAAAAGAAGAGGGTTATTTATTAAAATAATTAAATCCCCCACATTGGATTTTCTTTTCTTTTTATATCTGCTATCTCTTTTAAGATTCCAAGCTCATCAACAGCCAAAAGCTCTTTTAATTTCTTTAATTTCCTAAAATCATCTTCAGGAACATCAGAATACAAAACATCATTCTCTTTTATCTGTCTTCCAGCAACCAGTCCAGGCAGTGAAATAGCAACCTCTTTCCCTCTTTCAGCCTTGGAAATATTTTCATTTTCTAATTGAATGCTTTTAACTTCAGATGCTTTATTTCCATTATCTTTCATTAAAGGAGTATTGACAAATAAAGTTCCAGAAATTACAATTACGCCGACAATTGCAGGATTGCTCTGGTGAAATATGCACCCCGGTAATATCTTTATCTTGCACGGCCTTACTAATCCTTCTAAATCTTTTGCTTTAATCTCTTTTTCTTTTTCTGTTCTCCAGTTTTCAAAATCTTCTAATACCTTATATATAATTTCATTGCATATTATCTTGATGTTCTTGCTTTCAGTCCTTT
Source organism: Candidatus Woesearchaeota archaeon (assembly GCA_964531355.1). Taxonomy (GTDB): domain Archaea; phylum Nanobdellota; class Nanobdellia; order SCGC-AAA011-G17; family CAZHCT01; genus CAZHCT01. The sequence goes on from CAZHCT010000059.1 coordinate 3,647, forward strand.
TTATGTTGAATCCTAATATGGCCTTGTTCAATAAATCTTTTTCTGTTTCAGCCTCTGCTATATCATGCTTTGTTATTTCTCCGATTCCAGCTTTTTTGATCTTGATTTTTCTTTCTTTCAGCAGATTAATTAATGCTTCCAAGCTGCCTAAAGAATCAGCTTTTACAATAATTCCTTCCTTATCCGTGCTTATCAAAACTTCTTTAACCTCTTTTTGTATCTCTTCTTTTGCTTTATCTAAATTTTTCTCATCAACGCTTCTCAGAGGCATCCCAGCAAAAACATTTTCAATATCCGGAGCAATTACCCTCACTCCTGAAGCTGCATTCACGCTGTCTACTGTAATGAATTTTTTTTCTCCAGCGCTGGGCTCAAACAATGCCTTAATCTTTGTTGTAATTGCGTTTTCTACACCCCCTATAATAATTTCATCATTCTTCTTTAAGCTGCCATCATAAATTATTACATCTAATACTTTTCCAAATCCACTCTCTTCTTTAACCTCCAAAACAATTCCCTTGGCAAATCCTTTTACATTTACATTTAATTTATTTTCTAAGTATTTCTGGCTTAATCCAGTTATAACCATTAATAATTCCGCTATTCCTTCATTTGTCTTTGCGCTTACAGGAACAATTGCTATTTGCTTTGTATAATCTTCTATTCTGTCAAATCTCTCAGAATTAAATCCGAATTCATTTAATTTCCCAACTATCTTATACAGTTTTTCATCTAATTCATTCCTGACATATTCAGATTGTTTTTTAATGTTTTCAATTAGAGAAATTTCATTATCTGCTCTCCATCCAGAGATTAAATCTATTTTGTTTGCGGCAACTACAAACGGGGTTTTATAGCTTTTTAACAATTCAATACATTCTATTGTTTGCGGCATTGCCCCTTCATTGACATCAACAACCAATATTGCAATATCAGCTAAGTTTCCTCCCCTCTTTCTTAAATTATTAAAGCTTGCATGTCCTGGCGTATCTATAAATAATATCCCCGGAATTGTGATTTTTATCTTAAGTTTTTCCAATAAACTGCCAGAAATCTTTTTTATTGTTGAGATAGCAAGGTTAGTGCAGCTTATGCATTGTGTAATACCCCCAGCTTCTCCCTTTGCAATAGCAGTTCCTCTAATAGAATCTTGAATGCTTGTCTTCCCATGGTCTACATG
>CAZHCT010000060.1:0-4799 GCA_964531355.1 Candidatus Woesearchaeota archaeon
ATTGTAGATGCAAGAATTATTTTGGATTAATCTCTTTCTTTAAATTTTCTATAAATTTTTTCCAGTCTTTTTTTGCAATATTTCCGCCGCATGCAAATTCATGCCCACCAGAATAACCCTCAACACCAACCATCGCTTTCTCTAAGACATCAGAAATTATTAAATCATCGCTTCTTAGACTAAATCTAATATCTCCATCTTTCTCCCTTCCAACCAAAATAATTTTCCCGGGAAACTTGTATAATAATTCATTGCTTAGCTCTCCAGTAAAGCTTATTTTTCCGGATGGATATGTAAAAACAAATAATTTATCAGCTTTGATCTTTAATGCTTTCTCTAATAGTTCATTGTAAGATTTTCCGATTTTTTCGGCAGTTTTAAAAACATATTTTCCTTTTGTGCTTTCCTGCTTTAATATCTCATAAGGGCTTTTCATTTTCAATAAGATATTTATGTGCTTGTTTACATCGCTTGTTTTCCCTTTTAATAAATAAGAAAATATTTTTGCTAATTTTCCAAACTCGCATTCATAAAGAAGCTCTTTTTCTGTTCTGGCATTGCCAATTAAGTCTGGATATCTTTTTGATAATTCATCAAAAAAAACAGGAATTCCCCAATCTGCAATTATTCCCACAGCTGCAATCCATAAATCTTCTTCTCTTAACTCTTCATTATCCTCAATTATTTTATAGCATAAATAACTAGCGCATATATTCTCATTATTGCTCGTTCTGGGATTATAATATTTTACACCTTCTCTATGGACAACAGGATGATGATCAATCCATATTATTCTCCTGTTTGCCTTGTCTATGAACTCTTGGCTTATTATAGGCTTATCCAAAACAAATATCTTGTCCGGGCTATTTTCTTCAACTTTTCTTATATAATTCACATCTAAAGTAGCGCTTCCCTTGGCAACAACCCCTTTTCCTTTCTCAATATATTTTCTTAATAATAGATAGCTGCATAACCCATCAGGATCATCATCAAAGAAAAACAATGGATTTTCGCTTTCTTTCAATTCTTTTCTTATCTCTTCTATTTGTTTCTCGCTTATCATAAATAACCTTAAAAATAAAACATTTATAAATCTTGAGATTCTGGGTTTTAAAATGCTTGAGATTACTCTGTTTCAAAAAGTCTTAATTTATATATTTATATTTGTTGCTTTGTTCATATTTGTAACTTTGAGCAAAATACAATTATTTGGAATAAAAATCATAAAGCTTCCTTACAGAATTTTGATTTCTATACTTTTTCCATTAATATTCCTTATACTTCTTTTAATAGGAGCATTTATCATAGCAATTATAGTATTAGTATTAATAGTCATCTTAATCTTCTCTTTGTTTGGAAAAAGAAAAATAAAAATTTACTTTAAGAGATTATGAAATATGTGCAATTTTATTTAACCTTATTTCTTCTATATTTAGAATCCATCAATTTGTAGATAGTTATAATAAAGTAGGGAATAACCAACATAAAAAAGTAATCTTCAATAGGCATTAATCCTATAAAAACCCCTGTATTGCTTGTTGGAGGATAAACCCAATGACCCCTCAAAATAGCATACCAATCCCATACGACGCCTATAATAAAAAACAAGCCAACAATCTCTAATCTTTCTTTGCGGTTGTGATATAAATGGATATGATGGATTTTTTCCAATATTAATGTAATCCCAAAAGTTATGATTAGTAATATCAAATATTCCATATAATTATTCAAAAAAGATACAATATAAATGTTTCGAGTGCGTATCTATCCAAATAGATTATTTTCTTTTGTAAGCTTCTTGCAGGTGGAATTTCCTTGGCTTTGCTCTTCTAACCTTTCTTCTTCTTACTGCTTGCTTGCTTGGTCTTAGTTTTTCTGCGCCTTTTCCTCTTACAGACAATCCTCTAGAGTTCTTTCCAGCGCTTGTTAATCCCCTGTATACTCTTCCTTTATGAGAACTGTCGCATATCCAATTTATAGTCTCATCATTTTTTATCTCAGGCGCATTAGGATCAACCAATATTACCTCATACCAATAATGTTTTCCATCTTGGCCTATCCAATAAGAACTTAAAACCTCTAAATTTGTGAATTTCTTGTTTGCCCTTATCTCAGAAACCCATTGATAACTCATTCCTAAAGCCTTTCTGCTTCTTGCAGTTGCAGGTCTTCTCTCATGTTTTAAAACATTAGCTCTTTTTCTTCCGCCTCTGTTAACCCTTACTCTTACAACAATAAAGCCTCTTTTTGCTTTATACCCCAGCTCTCTTGCCCTATCCAATCTAGTTGGCTTTTCTAACTTGACAACTGCATTCTCTTTTCTCCATTGGATTAATCTTTCTCTGTATAAATTGCCTAGATTTTCTCTTGGTTTTTTATACAATTCTCCAATATAATCATAAAAACTTTTGCTCATCTTAACTCCTTAAGGTTCAGGTTCCGCCGAAGCAGATACTCCACATTCCTTATCCAAACTAGTTGATAAAAACCCTTTTTAAAACTTTCTGAAATCGGTTTATTATATAAAAAAATCTTTAATTAAAATTAAGGCAATATTCCAGTTCCTAATACAGGATTTTTCATAGCATTTAATTCTGCTTTGTAATAATCCTTTTCAAAGAAACCAAACATTCCTGCAAATACTTTTGCTGGGAATCTCTTTATAGCTGTATTGTAAAGCTGTATAGATTCAATATATTTTCCTCTTGCAACTGCTATTCTATTCTGTGTTCCAGTAAGTTCATCCTGCAGTGCAATATAATTTTTATTAGCCTGAAGAACAGGGTAATTCTCAGCTGTTGCAACTGCATTAATTAATGCTGCAATTCCATTATTCATAGCTACTCCTGCTTTATCCTTATCAAATTGGTTATCTGCTGTTTGCCATTGAGTTCTTGCATTTGTAACATCAGTAACAAATTTTGTCTCTACCTTAACAGCGCTGGCTACTGTTGAAACCAAATTAGGAATCAAATCAGCTTGTCTCTGGTATTGATTTTCAACCTCGCTCCATTTTCCATTAACATTCTGATCTAAAGTTACAAAACGATTGTAGATTGATACAACCCATCCAAAAAGAATTACAATTATGACCAAGATAATTATTAAAACTTTATATTTTTCTAAAAAACTTTTTTTAGCCATATTAATTATTTGTATTTATAGATTTATAAATTTATCTACCAGCTCCTCCTCCGCCGCTTCCTCCACCACCAAAACCACCGCCAAATCCCCCTCCACCAAATCCACCGCTTCCTCCAAAGCCACCTCTTCCAAATCCGCCAATACCCCCGCCTAAAAACACCCATCTATTTTTTGCTCGTATTTTTGAACCCTTCTTAGAATTTTTTTTATCAAACTTAAAAGAAATAAAAAGGAGTATAATTAATATAATCAAAATCAAAAAAATCCAAAATTGAAAATTAGATTGGCTTCTTCCAGCAATAACCTCTTCTTTGTTTTCCTGAACTACTTTTGTTACTTCTTCAGCAAATAATATAATTCCTTCCTGAACCTTTCCAGAATCTCTAAGAGGAACATAATTCTCATCAAGCAATCTTCCTAATTTTGAATCAGGCAATATTCCCTCTAATCCATAGCCTGTTTCAACTTGTATCTTATTCTCCTGTTTGCAGTACAAGATCAGTAATCCATTGTCTTTTTCTTTCTTTCCTATGCTCCATTTATTAAATAATAGATTAGAATATTGGCTCGGAGCATAAGGTAAGCAGGTTTCAATGCTTACAATTGCAATTTCAGCTGTTGTATTCTGCTCAACACTTATCAACAAATTTTTTAAATCATTAACCTGTTGTTGTGAAAAAATCCCGGCAAAGTCATTTACATATTTATCTTTATAATTTGGAAATTCTTCAGCATAAGCAAAAGTTAAACTTAGTAAAATAATTAAGAAAATCCATGAAAATTTTATTTTTTTCATATAAAATCACTTACCCTATGCTTGACTTCTTCATGCACTAGCCATAATACTAATAATATCGCATCTATTCCCTGCAAGATGCTATCCCCTAATTTTCCAGCTGTTAATTCTAATCCTATCTTTAAAGTGCTAAAAGGAAACAAAGGCATTATCTTTCCTGATAAAAAATAATCCAAAACCAAGTGTATAAAATATCCTAAGGCAATCATGTAAAATATAACACTTAACTTTAATTTATGTCTTGAAAGATGCCTGTTCTTGACTTTAATTGTTAAAAAACCCAATAATAAGAATATCAAAGCAATAAGCAGATTATGGCTGTAAAGCCTGTGCACTAATGATGAAGGTATTCCATAAAGCATATTCAAGAACCAATAAGCAATTGTATCCAAATCTGGCAATAACCCAGCAATTCCAGCAATCAAGACATAATGCAATGGAAATTTTTTCTTGTTTTTAACAAAATAATCCCTTATAATATCAGCTACAATTAGTGCAATTAATATATGAGTTACAGCATAAGGCATAGAATTTATATAAAATATTGCTTAAAAAACCTTTCCTTATCCGCAGAAAACCTTTCCAAAAAGTATTTAAATAAGTAACTACTCTAAAATTAAGATTAAATAGGAGGTCAAAAATGGCAGATGTCTTGAAAAATCTTTTTAAAATTATTTTAGGTCTAATTTTGATAGTGCTACCAATATGGCTAGTAACATTTGACTCTTTAAGAGGATGGGGCCAGGCAGCTTTAGACTTGATACAGGGTGGGATTGTTATAGCAATAATCTTAATCGGTCTAGTGCTTTTAGTTCTAGGATTTTCAGAATTAAAAGAATAAATTTTTCTTTTCTTTTTT
>CAZHCT010000061.1:0-4785 GCA_964531355.1 Candidatus Woesearchaeota archaeon
GAAATATCCACTTTACCCCCTCAATAGTTTTCACCTTATCAATAACTTCTGCTATTTGCTCAGCATTAAACCTTTTATAATCATCTAACAGGTTTCCATCTTCCCTATATTTATAATACATTTTACATCCTCACTTAAAAGTATGCATATAAAATTTATAAAACTTTTGCCCATTAACCAACAATCCTTCCAACCCCAATCAATCTCCATCTTCCGCCATGTATTCTGGAAATAGTTATCCTGTCCTCTTTATTGCAGCAAACAGGAATCTTCAGTTTAACATGAATAATATTCTTCTTAAGCTCAGTAACAATCCCGACAGTAGCGGCAGAATTTACATTCAGCATTAAATTTTCAGCTTTTTTGATAGGCTCAACTTTTAATTCATCTTTTGTTCCAACTACTCTTTCCAATAACTCTGGTTTTAGCTCAAACTCATGCCATATTGGAGGCAATTTTCCGCTTAAACTTAATATATTTCCCCCTAATGAATCAGCCTTTACTAAATTTGGATCAAGTTTTGTCAATAATCCAATAGAACCTCCAGGACTAATCTCTTTTGCAGATCCTCCGCCAGTTTTAATTTCAATAATCTCCGCTTTAATTGGTTTCCATAATGTTTTTCCTTCTTTTTCTATTTTTCTTCCAGGGCTTATTTCAACCTTGTCATTAACTTTTAATTTTCCCTGCTTTAAAGCTCCTCCTAAAACTCCGCCATGTAAATCCTCTATCTCCTGTCCAGGTTTATTTATATCAAAGCTTCTTGCAATAAAAAACAAAGGCTCTTTTTCCAAATCTCTTTTAGGAGTTTTGAATTTTTCTTCAATAGTTTTAATTAGAACATCAATATTCACATTATGCTGCGCGCTTATTGGAACTATCGGAGCATTTTCAGCTATGCTTCCTTTCACAAAATTTTTTATCTCATTATAATTTTTTAAAGCATCTTCTTTGCTTACTAAATCAATCTTGTTTTGTACAATTATAATATTTTTTATTCCAGTTATATTCAATGCCATTAAATGCTCTTTAGTCTGCGGTTGAGGGCATTTTTCATTTGCAGCAATTAATAATAAAGCAGCATCCATTATCGCAGCTCCACTTAACATTGTTGCCATTAATGTTTCATGTCCAGGTGCATCTACAAAGCTTATTTTTCTTAAGAAAGTGCATTTGCCCTTGCAAATCTCGCATATTTCTTTAGTTCCATAATGATCTTTATCGCATTTATAAAAACTAGTGTCAGCATAGCCTAATCTTATTGTAATTCCTCTCTTTAACTCTTCAGAATGTGTAGACGTCCATTTGCCTGTTAGAGATTGGACTAATGTGCTTTTGCCGTGGTCTACGTCTTTGGCTTAATAAGTTGTGCTTAATTAATGTCCAACGAGACCAATGTTAAGCTCTGGTTGTATATTATTCATCTTGATTTGTTCTTTCTTCAACATTCCCTCCAAATATAAAATCTTCTTTAATTTTTCATTATGAGTTATAAACGGGTAAATAGTTTTCTTTATAAAGTTAACCTCTTTTAATCTTTTTTTATAAGAAGTCAACAACACTATATCATATTTAATTGTGCTATGTGAAACTTTTCTAGATATTCTTGGATTGAAGCCATCTAATCTTAATAGATAATATAAACCCAACACCTTATTCAACTTTTCTAGAAACTCAGAATATTTTCTAGATTTACCAAGATTAATTCCAGATGCAATAGTAATAGTGTTATCCTTATCAATTGAACCTTCTGCTTCTATCAATCCAGCATAATAGGCATATCTTATTTCCTTCTTCGAGGTTAATAATATCTTCATAAGATTATTCTCTATAAAATCAAAGACTTCCCTTTTTAATAAAGCATTAGATGTTTCTATCCTAAAAGCATAATCCCCATATTGAGTATTTGATATAGTTACTTTATGAACTAATCTTTTAAGATATTCATTTGGTCTGAATTTTGTATTGCATGTAAGATACAAATCATATTTATCTTGTTTTAATTTGTTTTTTATAAATTTCTCAAATTCTTTAATAAACAAATAGTTTTTATTAGCCACACCTATCTTCCTAACTCCACCACATCTATCCCCTATCCATTTTCCAAACTGTTTAGCAAAATTTTCATCGAACACCAAACTTTTAGGGATATAAACTTCTTTGATCCTATTACTACCCGGTATCCTATAAGATAAATAGTTATTAGAGAAATTAGGGCATAAACCTCTTCTTTTTAATTCATCAATGTAATCTTTAGTTACTTGGGGTTTAATAACTAATTTTCTACACCTATTTAGATGATTATAACCTAATTTCTTTAGATAATTCTTTGCGTACTCATAATCAAATAAAGCAGCATATATCGAATTAGCCTTTAATCTTTCAGTATCTAAAACTAAAGGTAATTTAATTCTGCTAATAATACAACTCTGCCCATGCTTTATATAATTAATATTCTTCTCTATTCTTTCTAGACTTATATCTAACAATCTAGATATTTTATCTATCTTTCTACTACTAATCAGAAAAAGTGCCTTTTTACTCTCTCTTAATTCCCATCCTCTTCTAATACCAAATAAATTTCTAACATTTAAATTTAGTATTTTTGCTACAAACCCCCAATTTTTATACTTCTTTTTTAATAAGGTAAATAAATAAGACCTATAATCATCTTTTATATAAAATCTGAAAGTACTACCAATTAAACTCTTTAAAGATACTTTTAGCTTCATTTATATAAGCTATAATACCTTTTTCTTTATATACCTTACGTGTGCACTTGTCCTTTTGTCCTTTTGATATATCCTATAAGATATATATTGCAATAACACCTAAAAGAAAACCAATCTTTATAAAACTTATTCTTTACTTTTCTTTAGCCTTTGTTGCAGATAACGAATCTTTTCTAGTATTATGGCTTTCTCTGGTTGGAATGGTTTAGTAGTGCTAGGCATTGTTCCTTTACTATATTGCCTTCCTATTGCCTCGACAATACCCAAACAGTCTCTATAGGCTGGATCATCTTTTGATAATTCTTTTATTTCCTCTTTTAGAGGATTTACCTCTTGATTATAAACATCCTTACAATGGGTTAAAAAATGTTGATGTAATTGTGTCGGTTCACCAAGCTGTGGATTATCTATTCTCTTATAATACTCTTCAATTCCTTCAGCGTCTCTTTCTAGATTTTTAATATGTAAATTTATATCCTCTATTTTTTTATTTTTATCAACTTTCATTTAAATCACCTTTCAAATAAAATGAGGCATCTTAATATAAAGCTTTCGCTTGTTTATTTTGCTATATTTAAGTAGTAACAAACCGAAAGCTTTATATACTTGTATTTGTTATCATTTCTATTAAAATTTATGGAGGAACAAATGAAAAATATGATTGCTAAAACAATAACTGGATTGGCTCTTATAGTAGCTATACCTTTCGCAGTTAGGTCATGTTCAATTGCTCAATCTAAAAGGCTTTATTTAGAAGGAGAATTTCAAGGAGCACATTATTCTTTTGCTAGAAATGGCCTTAGAGGAAAAACTTACACAATAACTTCAAAAGAAGATGGAACAATATTAAGATGTGATGATCTTTCATACAGTGTACTAGCTATAGCCCCTAAATTTATATCTAATGTTGCAAGTTTTACTTTTACTAGTACGGAGGAAGACGAGATTATAGATTCTGTTGATATTATAGATTCTGTTTTAGTCTACAACCCAAAAGGAAATGTAATAAAAGTTTATGAAAATAAACTTGGCAAACCTGATGAAAATGATGAATTTCTGACAGAATTAACCGATAGAGTAAGCAAAGCAGAGAAATTTATCCGCGAAGAACAGAATTCACAATTACTAGGAAAATTAAATGATGTAAAATAAAATGATCATACAAATTCATTATGGACATCTTTGTTTGAGGTATGAATTACCGCTTTTAAAGATGAAGGTAAAATAGCTAAAGATACTGCTAAAAATTAATTATTTATTATATAATGTTTTTAAGAAGACATATGAAATGCTGAACCTATAATTTTATTCTTTGCTCTTTTGCTTTCCGCTTAATATAATATGCCCATCATCTACATCTATGTTGACATATTCCAAGTCATTTACAACAACATCATTTCCGGGAAACAAGTAATTTACATCCAAATCCTTGATTATTACCCTGTGAATTTTGTCATACTCTAAAGTATCAATAAAACCCTTGTCAGTCAAATGCGGATTATTTACTTTGGACAAAGAAATAAATAAGCTTACTCTTCCAAACTTTCCAAACAACTTCCTTTTTTTTCCGACAATTATGCTCTTTGTCTTGTATTTCATTCTTCTTTAGCTTTTTGCTCTTCTTTTTTCTCTTCGATGCCAAAACTTTCTGCAATTCCTTTGCTTCCGGATTTTAAAACCTTTAAGTTTATTTGCGCAGTTGAATTGCTTATTGTGTTTCCAACAACAGTTTTTCTTTTCTGCAGGAAATAATGCAGTTGAGGCTTATGCGCTTTTTTCCTTTTCTTGGGATTAAATCCAACGCCTTCTTTTATTAATATCTTTTTTCTGGCACTTCCTTCTATTTCTGCCCTCATTGGAAAACCGCTTGTATCTGATCCGCCTGTAATCTGTAATTCATAATCATTTAATCCTATTATATTCCCATCTGCCTTATCTTTTACCTTTAAGCCAACAAACTGGTCTGCTTCATTCCCACTGATAACTTTTTGATAGCTTTTTCCAGTTTTTGCATCGCTTATTACTAATTTGAATTCAACCATATCTTAAATCC
>CAZHCT010000062.1:0-4686 GCA_964531355.1 Candidatus Woesearchaeota archaeon
TTTATTACGATGTAGAATATAGGTCTAGAACTTCAGAAAGCTAAGTAATTACGTTTTTTTAGCCTTATGCTTTTTATGTCCCTGACATTAAAATCCAATCCGCTTACATCAGCTAAGTCAATATCTCCATAATATGCAAACCCTTTTCCAGATATAGTAGTGCAAATCCAATCAGGTTTAGGTGAATAAATTTTAAAATCTTTTAATAGGATTTCTGCATTATAAATGCACTTTCCATCATCTATCTCCAAAACAACATTCAATGGTTTTTGCTCGGTTTTGCATTCATCTATTATATCACTCAAACTTTCATTGAATTTTCTTATTCTCTCAACAATTTCCCTTGCTCCTTCTACTCCATTTTCCTCCATAAGCCCGGTTTCTATTTTCTTCAATAAGTCTGATTTTATTTTGCTTCTTAATTCCTTGGTTAACTCATAGTCCTTTGTATATGCTACGCTAAATCCAGGATTAACTTCAGAAGGAATCACAGTGCATACATCAACCGCCCAAGGCAGTTTATCTCTTAAATGATCTGCTATATAATTCATATTGGTCTTGCTTATTTTATCCTTATCCAATATGAAAGATGTATCATCCTTATTATAAGTCGGAGTATAAATATTCCCTTCTTTATCCTTGTAAACAATTACTTTCATTTCTAAGCTGCCCTCTTTAATGGCATAAACTGATTTCCTTTATTTTCATCATATGTTGGCACAATCCCAATTAATATTGAAATATCGCTTACGCTTCTTTCTTCTTCATAACTATCCAATCCATTTTTCTTGTAAAGCGCAATAGGTAAATAGTCTGCCTTTTTCCATACCTCTAAAAAAGGTTCTATTCCTCCTTTTTCCCTTTCAGATAATTCTTCGCGTTTGAGATAAGGTTTCTTGGTATTACCTCTGGCAGTATAAGTAAATCCCTCATCTTCATATTTAATCCGGATAGATCTTATTGGTTTTCCAATCAATTCATCGACAAAATCATCTATAAATTTCTTGTTTAGCATTTTGCCCCATCTATCTCTTTTATTTTAAAGGGAAATGTTTCTCCATTTTCTCCTTCATATTTTGTATAAGGATAAAATATCTTTGCTTCGGGAATTTTAGCGATTTTATCAGTTTTATCAGAATAAAAATGATTGTCCGTGCAGATGATAGCATAGTAAAAACATTTGTCTTTAATTTCCATTCCTAAAAGTCCTTTTAATCTGCCATTGATGAAAACTTTTTCAGCTTTATCTCCAAACTCTCCAGTTATCTTTATTCTTCTATTAAAAATTCCGCCTTTTCCTATATATTTATCGCCTAATTCTTCTATTTTATTATCAAAGATTATAATGTCTTTAGCTCTAGAAATAGCAGTTTCAAGATCCAATCCATAATGTCCTTTATGCAATTCTTCTCCTAATTCAATTGCCTGTTTCAATGATCCAAAAGTTAAATTTTCCATGCATTTTATCAAGAAAAACACATATATAAATCTTTCTATTTGTAACTACCTATTCATCACAACATCTTAAGCTTGCCTGTAATCTTATCTATCTTTCCTTCTTCATCAGGTCCAATAGCCAAGCAGGTTATAGTTCCAGTAGGAATCTCTGTTCTTCCTGCATCAGTTATCAAGGCAGTTGTTAAATCCAATCTCTTTGCCTTGTAATCATAATCAAGCAATTCTGATTCATTATCAACTTTTAGAACAACCTTCTTCATTCCTTCTCTTCTCCATTTCTCAACTATTCCATTTTTTGATCTTAAAACAGCCTCTGTAGAAGCATGAGCGCATTGAGTTGCAGTCTTTCCTTTAGAAAGCTTTAAGTCTTTCCTCACCAAAATAATTTGTTTTAATTCCATTTTAATAATAAGGCTTTTTATAGCTTGTCTCTTTTTTTAATAAGTGATTTATATGATTCTTGGCTTTTGTAATAACCTCATGGACTGCTTTTATTATATCCCAGTCAACACTCTCTACATCAATTATCTTTTTATTTGGCCAGTCAATAAACAAATGCGCGCTCCACTTTATTCTTCCGCCAATTTCATGTCTTTTAAGATGTATCTTGATATTATTTACTCCCTTTAATTCCCTATCAACAAATTCCAATTCTTTCTTAGCAATCTCATTTATTCTGTTAGCGTCTTCATTATCCATATTCTCAATCCCGACAAACTGAATATCTGCCATTTTCACCTCTTTTTTAAAATCTAAAAAACCTTTAAAATATCTTCAATTGGCACTTTCTTGATCCCTTTCAAGCCGCTTGTCCTTAATGGCTTTAACTTTTTTGAGCATTCTAAGCAATACTTCTTTCCATTAGCTGCCCTGACACAATCATCGCAAATCTGTATTCCGCACCAATTGCAGCTCGTAAAAGTTCCTCTCTTGTGCCATTTGCATGTTTCGCTCATTTTATTCCTAAAATAACACCCTCTTAATAAGGTTTTTTATTCTATAACATATAGTTCTATTTTAATATTTTGCCTGTTTTCATACTCCAGAATAATAAATCAAGCTCTGCCATTGGAATATTTATCTTATTGGAAAAACCCCTCATCTTTTCCTCAATCTCCAAATATTTTTTCTTTGTTAAATTTAACTTGTCTAGCTCTTCATTTATCACCTTGTATTCATTAAGATTATTTAATATATGCCTGTCTAATATAGCAAGCTGATAACCTAAGCCTATATTTCTTAAAAAATGGCTGGCTTCTTTATATCCTATTCCAATTATGTTTTCAACAAGAAACTCTCTTGATCCATTAACATCTCTTGGATCTATCTTATCTTTTATATTAGCCTTTCCGCCATTAAAAAAATAATCCCTTGTTTTTATGATATATCTTGCTTTTTTATTCTTAAATCTTACTCCGGTTAAATAACTTTTGATCTCATTTTCATCTCCTTTAAATAACATTCCTGTTTTCTCTAAACTAGTAATTGCTTCTAAGCATTTCTCAGCCTTGCTCTGCGGAGTTAACAAACAAAAACACAATTCTGCAAATATTCTCTCCTCTTTTTCATTCCATACCTTGCTAAGAATATCTAATTTATCTCTTATTTCATCCTTTTTCTCTTTATATATTTTAATCAGTTCCTGTGCTTCCAAAACCATTTTCTCCCCTATCAGAATCCGATAATTCATTTACTTCTTCAATCTCTGCCTCTTCTACCTTCATTATAACTGCTTGAGCTACTTTTTCTCTTTTTTTAATTCTATAAATCTCATTTGATGTATTAAACAGTATCACACCAACTTCTCCCCTATAACCAGAATCCACGGTTCCGGGTGTATTTAATACAGTAATTCCATATTTTAAAGCTAATCCCGATTTAGGTCTTATTTGAATTTCATAATTTCTTGGAACCTCTATTTTTAATCCTGTAAAAACGAGTTTTCTTTGTCCTGGCTCTAATATATAATCTTCAACAGAATACAAATCAATACCCGCATCTCCTTCATGCGCATAATTAGGAATTATTGCTTCAACATTTACTTTTTTAATTTTTATTTTCATTTTAGCTCAAAAACAATGGGTCATTTATAATTTTTTTATATACTCTCCTTTTTGAAAATCTCAATTATTTCTTTTTCTACTTCAGGTATTGTTTTATTTCCATCAATTATAATTATTTTTTCATCAGGAAAGATTTTTGGCAACTCTAAATATTTTTGTCTTAATTTTTTTTGAAATTCTATGTTTGATTCAAATTTATGCTCATCCCTCATATCACGAGACATCCTTTCTCTTACAACCTCAACTGGACTATCAAAAATTAGTATAATATCTGGAATAATTATATCTTTATGCATATCTACTAATTTTTGTACTGAAATTCCTTGAACAGATTGATAAACTATGGTTGAATATTTGTACCTATCCGAAATTACATATATTCCTTTATTTAATGCAGGCAAGATTAACTCATCAATATGTTTTTTTCTATCTTCAACAAATAACTCTGCAAGATTTTGTGCTTGGCTATATGGATTATTTTCTTGTCTTAAGATATCTCTTATTTCTCTTATATGATAAGGTTCTCTAGTTAGTAAAACATTATTATATTTATTGAGTTTTAATAAATAATTTGCAATGTTTGTCATTTGGCTTGACTTTCCACTTCCGTCTATGCCTTCAAGAACTATAAAAAGACCTTTTTCTGTCATAATTATGTATTATTTTATAAGTTTAAAAATATGTTTATATTTTAAAATATATTTCAAACCATCAAAATTATTATTAATTAAAGATGCTTTAGAGAATTATGAAAAAACAAAGACCTAGCTGGGACGAGTATTTTATGTTCTCTGCATTATCTATAGCAGTTAGATCTAGTTGCGTATATCTTCAAACTGGAGCAGTTATTGTTAAAGACAAGAGAATAATTGCATCAGGTTATAATGGTGCTCCCCCCGGAATAAAGAACTGTTTGGAAGTAGGATGCAGGAAAGAGAGAGAAGGAATTAATTTTGATGACAAAGAAAAAAATGTTTGCAGAGGAACTCATGCAGAAATAAATGCAATGAACCAGATTGCAAGACAGGATTTAAAAAATACTTCTCTGTTTTCAGTTTATTATCCCTGCTCTGTTTGTGCAAAGGCAATTGTTGGAGCAGGTATAAAAGAAGTTGCTTATTTGATGAATTACAAAGAACTTGACTCGCTTACAGAAGAATTATTT
>CAZHCT010000063.1:0-4646 GCA_964531355.1 Candidatus Woesearchaeota archaeon
ATTGCTGCCAAGATGCTTTCTAAATATGAGCCTAACAGCATATTAGTTGTTGGAAGAAGAGAAAATTCATGGAAATCTGTTGAGATGTTTGCAAAAGCAACAGGCATTAGATCTCTTATCAAAAGATATCCTCCTGGAATATTGACAAATCAGGATTTAGAGGATTTTACAGAAATCAAGCTGTTGTTTGCAACAGATCCTATCCCAGATAAAAATGCTGTAAGAGATGCTGTCAAGATTGGAATTCCAGTAATTGCCCTGTGCGATACAAATAATGAGGCAAATTATGTTGATTTAATTATTCCATGCAACAATAAGGGAAAGAAAAGCCTGGGATTGATATTCTGGATTTTAGCCAAGGAATACTTAAAGCTGAGAGGTATAATTAAATCTGATGATGAAATGAAATATAAAGTAGATGATTTTTCTGATGAGGAATAGTTAGTTTTTTGAAATTGTTTTTGTTATTCGAAAGATATTTAAACTTTAAAGGGATAATGTTACTATGGGAATCATAGACATATTTAAGAAAAAAAGACTTGAAAGCTTGTTATTAAAAGCTAAATCTGATGGGGATATAATAAATGCATTAGGAAAAACTTTTCCACGAAAAAAAGTTAAGCCGATAGATGATGCATGGAATTATCTTGTTAAAAATGGGTATATCGGATTTGGCGATGAGGATAAAGAACCACAACAAGAATACAAATAAAGCCTATTTTAATCATTTATAGATATTATCGTGATTATCAAATTCTAAAAATATTATCTTATTATCTTATTCTCTTCTCTAATAAATTTTCTCCATAATATTTTATTACTAAACTAAGCGCTTCAGATTTGTTTTTGAGACCATATTTTGCTTTTACAATATTCAAAACCTGATTTGTATTTTGATTTATATTTATTCTTGCTTTAACCATATTAATATCATATTTTTGTTATATATAAATCTTTTTAGTTTACCATAAAACTTCTATTTGATCAATTCTTTCATATGGTTTTATTTCTGATTTTTTTAGATATTTTCCTGAGCTAAATTCCTGTATTCCCTGCCATGCTATCATTACTGCATTATCCCCAGAATATTGCAATGGAACTGCATGAAATACAGCATTTCTTTCTTTGCACATAATAGAAAGCATTTCACAAAGTCTTTTGTTTGCTGCTACACCGCCTATTAACAGAACTTCATTTTTTTCACAATGAGCTAATGCTCTTTCAGTTACTTCACAAAGCATTGCAAAACATGTTTCTTGAAGCGAGAAACACAAGTCTTGTTTTGAAATTCCTTTTTTGAATAGATTAACTGATTTTGTAATTATTCCAGAAAAGCTTAAATCCATTCCTTTTACTGCATATGGCAGTTCTATATATTTTCCTTTTTTTGCTAGTTCTTCTATTATTGGACCTGCTGGAAAACCTAATCCAATTTCACGGCCAAATTTATCTAATGCATTCCCCAATGGCAGATCCAATGTTTCGCCAAATATTCTATATCTATTTCCTTCTAATGCGATTATCTGGGTATTTGCTCCTGAGACAAAAACATAAATTGGATCTTTAACTTTGCATAATAATCTTCCAATTTCAAGATGACTAATAATATGATTTATAGGAATTAATGGAATATTTAATTTTTCTGATAATTCTTTTGCTGCTTTAAAACCAATGTTCAAAATTGCTTTTCCTAATCCTGGACCGCGAGAATAAGAGATTATATCTATCTGTTTTGGTTTTAAGTTTGCTTGTTCTAGTGCTTTTTTAATTAAATCTTTTGAGATTTTTTCATGATGTTTTGCTACTTCTGCTGGAATTAATCCACCTTTTTCAGTCTTGTACATATCTCTAACATCAGCTAAAATATTTCCTTTTTCATTTATTATTCCAACACCGAAAGTATCTCTGCCTTTAGAGTGCAGTACTTTCGATGCCGAGACAAATTATCATAAATTAGAATTATTTATTTGTGTTTTTTAATTTATCGTTTACACTTTTAATTAGATTTACTAATATTTAAGTGATGACAAACGAAAGATTTATATATTATTCTTAGATTCTAATTTAGAAATGTTAAAGATAACAACTTCAGAAGAATTGTATAATCGTGGTGAAGTAGATGATTTTGAGTATCATGGATCCAAACATTTTTATAACAAGACAATAATTAAATTTGATTCTTTGAGAGAGGCAGTGGTATTTACTGTTGATTTTGTGGGGAGGTATTTAATTCCTAAATATGGGCGTGAAGAAGCTGCAAAATTTCCAATGACTAAGACACATCCGTTGGGATATGCTACAGAAGTTTTAACGGAAATTGTTCTTGGGACTGAAAAAAATAATCAAGAAACATGGTTAGTCGTACCTAACAACAGATTTAATGAAGTGGGGGCGTATTTAAATTTATTAGATCAAGGAAAGATGTTTCATCTTCTT
This sequence comes from Candidatus Woesearchaeota archaeon, assembly GCA_964531355.1. Taxonomy (GTDB): domain Archaea; phylum Nanobdellota; class Nanobdellia; order SCGC-AAA011-G17; family CAZHCT01; genus CAZHCT01. Next base: position 2,437 of record CAZHCT010000063.1, read on the forward strand.
TTAAAGTAAATTTATTTATTTCTTTTTATAAACTTTCTTAATTCAGAAACAATAACCAAACTAAATGAAACTAAAATCATTAAGAGCCAGTCTTTAATGTTTATTTTTACTATGCCAAATACAATATTTATAGGGGTGTAAATAATCAAAACCTGCAAAATAAGGGAAGCAATAATTGCAATCAACAGCCATTTATTTGAAAGAATATCTGTTTTAAACGTGCTTTTTTTATCTGATCTTATAAGAAATGCATTTAATAATTCAAATACAATTAGAGAAGTGAATGCTATTGTTCTTGCATATGCAATGTTTTCTGGATAAAGTTTTAGATAATAATAAAATAAAGATAATACTCCAATAGCAATTGTAATGCTTGTAATTATCAACCAAGCAAACATTTCATTAGACAAAATATGCTCTTTTGGATTTTTTGGGGGATGCTCCATTATAGAATCTTCTTGAGGATTTGCGCCAAGAGCCAAAGAAGGCAATCCATCACTAATCAAATTAATCCATAATATCTGCAATGCTAATAATGGCAATGGAAAATTGAACAATAAGCCTAATATTACAACAAGAATTTCGCTTAAATTTGTTGAGAGCATGTAAAACAAAAACTTTTTGATATTATCATAGATAATACGGCCTTCTTCAACTGCATTTACTATGCTTGCAAAATTATCATCAACAAGAATCATATCAGACGCTTCTTTAGCAACATCTGTTCCTGTAATACTCATTGCTATGCCAATATCTGCTTTTTTTAAGGCTGGAGCATCATTTATGCCATCTCCAGTCATTGCAACAATATGAGAATGTTTTTTTAATGCATCAATTATTCTTAATTTGTGCTGGGGATTTACTCTAGCATATATAGCAACTTCTTCCACAAGTTTATTCAAGTCAATATCATTAATCTGATCTAAATCTTCTCCGGTAAGCACTGCACCTTGAATATCAAGCTCTTTAGCAACTGAAATCGCAGTTGTTTTATGATCTCCTGTTATCATAATAACCTTGATTCCGGCTTTTTTGCATTTTTCAATTGCTTGCTTAACATCTTTTCTTGGAGAATCATGCATTGCCTGCAAACCAACAAAGATTAAATCATTTTCTTCAGCTTTCTTAGTTGTTAATTGCTTATATGCAAAACCAAGAACTCTTAATGATTGAGATGCAAACAAGTCATTTATTCCCAATATCTTTTCAATATCGGATTTTTTAATCTTTCTTATAATATTATTAATCTGTATTCTTGAGCATTTTTTTATCAAAACTTCTGAGGCACCTTTTGAATAAGCATAAATTTTATTATCATATTGATGCACAGTAGTCATTAATTTTCTTTCAGAATCAAATGGGATTTCATTAATTCTTATATATTCTTTAGATATATCATCTTTGTGTATTCCTGCTTTTGCTGCGCTGACTATAAGAGCAAGCTCTGTAGGATCACCATAGCCTTCATGATTTATTAGAGAAGCATCATTGCATAATGCGCCTATTCTCAATAATAATTCTGCATCTTCAATATCCTCTGAAAAGTCTCCTTTGGTTGAGTAACCTTCTCCAAAAACTTCGATTATACTATTATTTACATATAATTTTTTAACTGTCATTTCATTGCAGGTTAAAGTTCCTGTTTTATCTGATGCAATCACGGTTATGCTGCCAAGAGTTTCAACAGAACCTAGCTTTCTTATTAAAGCATTTTTTTTGATCATTCTTTGAATCCCAATTGCAAGGCAAATTGTTACAATAACTGGAAGACCTTCTGGAACAGCAGCAACAGCCAAGCTGATAGCCCATATTAACATATGAATAAAATCCTGCTTATACTGAATTATTCCAATCAAGAAAGCAATTATTGAAATGACCATAACAGTTAATCCTAAAACTTTTCCAAAACTATGAAGCTTTTTTTGGAAAGGAGTTGGTTCTTCACCTATCTCTTCAATTGTTTCTGCTATTTTTCCTATTTGAGTAGACATTCCTGTTTCAACAATAATAGCTTTACCTCTACCTCTTGTGACAATTGTGCTGGAAAATACAATATTTTTTTGATCTCCAAGCTGGACTTTATGATCAATAACAGATGAATGCTTTACAACTGGAATTGATTCACCTGTTAGAGATGATTCTTGAACTTCTAAATTGTAAGATTCTATCAAGCGAGCATCAGCTGGAATTTTATCGCCTGTTTCAATAAA
>CAZHCT010000064.1:0-4440 GCA_964531355.1 Candidatus Woesearchaeota archaeon
TCTTGATTGCAAAACCCTTTACTGTTTTTTTATTGCAGTTTTCGCATAAGATTGTGTTTTCATAAATGTCTGCCATTTTGTGTATACTTCAAGTGTATACATCTTGTATATAAATATTTCGGTTCTATAAAATATATTCAGGATTACAATAAAAGATATATAACCTCAAAAAGTGAGATTAATATGGAAGAGGTGGATTTAGAAGAGCGACTTAAATGTGAAAAAGTCGGGAGATGGGGTATAAATTGTTTATGGGCTAGTATTTTACCCGGTATACCTGCAGCTATTCTTGTACATTCTTATTTATCTCAAATAAAACAATTGAAAGATGCTCAATTAATTGGAGAGCTATTAGGGGTATCTGTAATAACTGGGCTTATTGTTGGTTCGATATATCATAAAATAAGATATCATGGAGAAAAAGGAAAGAAGTTATTATATGAAAATATTTAATAATCTTTTTAAACTTCCTTTACTTCTAATTAAAAATGATTAAAACAGGAAGCAAAGATTTGGATGAGTTTCTTGGCAAGTATTCTGGAATGGTTCTGATTTATGGAGCTGCAGGAACTGGAAAAACTACATTGGCAAAAATATGCGCGATAGAGCAGTTAAAACAAGATAAGAAAGTTGTTTTTATAGATACAGAAAATGGGTTTAATGTTGAAAGATTTAATCAATTATCAAAAAATCCGGGATTATTAGAAAATGTTTTATTGTTTAAGATAAATGGATTTAAAGATCAGCAGGAAAAAATTAAGAATCTGGAAAAAATAAAGGATAAAATATCTTTGGTTATAATTGATACTATTGGAAGCTATTACAGGAGAATGTTAAAAGACCATGCAGAACTAGCAAATACCATGCTTAGAAGCCAATCAAGAATATTAAAAAGTCTAAGCAAAGATATTCCTATTTTAATACTAAATCAAGTGTATAAAGATTTAAATAAAAATGAAATAACAAATATCGGCTGGAAAGTATTAAATGAATTTTGCGATTGCTTAATAAGATTGGATAAAAATACCAAGAATAGAACATTAACTTTATTCAGCAAAGAAAGTAAAAAAGAATTTTTGTTTGAGATTAAAGAAGATGGAATTTACAAGATTTAACTTTCTTTCTTATTCTTTTTGTTCCAAGATTCTTTTGACTTGCAATCATAGGTAAGGCACATTTCAAATGGGCGTTTTCCTGCCCGAATCACTTTTATTATTGGTGTTTTGCAATATTGACATATCTTTTCTGTCGGCTGTATTTTTCCCTGGGGCAATGAGAATGTTGTTTTGCATTTAGGATATTGATTGCATGCAACAAATTTTTTCTTGGTTTTCCTTGAATATAAAATTCTTAACTGCCCATTGCAATTGGGACATTTTCCTAATATGCTTTCCTGGTTTCTTGTTTCTATTGTTGCCTTTGACAATTCTTTTCCTATTTCAATTTCTTTTTTCTTAAAATCACCTAATATTTTTGTTAAAACTTTTTTTGCTTCATCCAATATCTGCTCTTTTTGCTTTTTTTTCTGCTGTATAAGATCCATTTGCTGCTCAAAATATCTTGTTAGCTTATCTGATGTCAATTGAGGAACATATTTTTTAAGAACTTCAATTAATTTTTTACCTAATTCAGTTACTACAACACTTTTATCTTTTATATAGCCTCGATCATAAAGAGTTTGCAAAATTTGTGAGCGAGTTGCTCTTGTCCCTAAGCCATGTTTTTCCATTTCAGATATTACTGAGCCTGCTGAATACCTTTTTGGGGGTTTGGTTTCATCTTTTTTAAGCTCCAATTTTTTAACTTTATAAATTTCATTTTCTTTCAGATCGGGCAATGTAATTTCCTGAAATTTTGCATAGGGCTCATAAAATTCAATCCATCCAGGCTGCAAAGTTCTAGATCCTTTAATAAAAAATATTTCTTTGTTTATATCAAAATTAACTTCCATTGTTTCTCTTAAAGCGGGGTCTGCAAAAACAGAAAGAAATCTTTTAACAATCAATGAATAAATTTTTTGTTGATAAGCATTTAGTTTTTGAGGAATTTTTGCAGTAGGATATATTGCAATGTGAGCAGGATCTGTTTTCTTGCCTTCTTTAGGTTTTAGAACTTTTTTTGATAAAATTTTATTAGCTAATGGTTCTATTTTTGAAATAGCAGTTAAAATTGATTTGTAGTTTATTCTTGGATCTAATCTTTCAGATGAGGTTCTAGGGTATGAAATATTAGCCTGCAGGTATAATGATTCTGCTATATCCAATGTTTGCTTTGGAGTAAATCCGAATAATTTGTAAGATTCTGTCTGCAATGTAGTAATATTAAAAGGTGTTGGTTGAGAGGTGTAATGTTTTTGTGTTTGAACCTTTGAAACTATTGCATCTTTATTCTTGCATTTTTCTAGAGTTTGTTCTGCTTCTTTTTCATCCCAGAATTTTCCTTTTTTATGCAATGTAAGCAAATCTTTATTTTTTGCATTGATTAAAGCAAATATCTGCCAATATGGTTTTGGCTTGAATTTTTCAATTTCTTTTTCTCTTTCTGCCAATAAAGCCAATGTAGGAGACTGTACTCTTCCTGATGAAAGTATTTTAAAACCTGCTTTTGCATTTTTGATTGCTAAGGTTAATGCACGGCTAGAATTCATCCCCCATATCCAATCTAATTCATGCCTCGCTTCTCCTGATTCAATTTGGGGAAAATCTAAATGAGGATTTGCTTTTCCATATGATTCAATCAATTCTTCTTTTGTTAAGGTTGAGAATATCATTCTTTTAGCATCTTTTTGATTAAAAATAAACTTTAGAACATTGAAACCTATCAGGCTCCCTTCTGTATCATTGTCTGTTGCTACAACAAAAGAACGTGCTTCCTTTGATAGTTCTTTCAGTGCATCTACATATTTTTTTGTAAATGCTGCTTGCTTAGAGATTTCATAAGAAGGTTTCCATTCATAAAAGAACGTTGGATATACCCACCCATTTTTTACTTTTTCTGCTAGATTATATAAATGACCAACTGCGGCAGCTACAATTATTTTCTTTCCCTTATAATTTAATTCAAAATAAGGAATCTTTTCATATAATCTTTTTTCTGGATTGCTTGAGAGGGCTTCTGCTATTTGCCTTGCTGCATCTATTTTTTCTGCAATGATCAATTCATAGCCTTGTTTTTTTAACATTATTAAGAAATTTATAAGAAGTTATTTAAATGTTTTTATATTTCAATTATTTTTCCTTTTCTTCCAACATTTATCACTTTTGTTTTTCCTATTTTTTCCTCTATTCCCTCTGCTTCATGGACGTGGGAACAAAGCAAGATATCTGGCTTGAAGGTTTCAATTGCTTTCTTTACGCCTGTTGAGCCTGGAAAAAATGAAGTAAATTTTCCCATTAAAGTTCCTGAAGGGTGGACATGAGTAACCATTATTTTTTTATTTAAATCTTTAATCTTTTCAAATCCTTTCTTTAACAATTCATAAATTTCTTTTTCCTGCAATTGAAACGAGCCAATGTTTGCAGAGCCGCAACCAAAAAATCCTACATTTCCTGCTTTTATTGAATAGCCATGCAAATTTGTAACACCATATAAATCTGCCAGAAAATCCGCTGTTGCGATTGTTTCATGATTTCCAGGGATTAAAACAACTTTTTTATTTTTTTCAACAAAGGGTTTTATTATTCCTTTAGTTGAGGTATCTGCATAAGTTAAATCCCCGCATAAAATGACCAAATCAACTTTTTCTTTTTCTGCTCTTTCAGCTAAAGAACTTGCAAGTCTTGTATCTCCATGAATATCCCCTGCTGCTAAAATCTTAAGTTTTTTCTTTTCCATAATATCAATAAAGAAAATAGAATTTATAAAGGTTTATAATCCAAATCTTCTTTTTCTATTGCCATACTCTTCTATACATCTAACAAAATCATTTTTTTCGAATTCTGGCCATAACAGGTTTGGTAGAAAGATTATTTCACTATAAGTCGATTGCCAAGGTAAAAAACCGCTTAAACGAGATTCGCTAGTTCTTATTATTAAATCTGGTTCAGATTCTAGATATAAAAATTTTGAGAATAGTTTTTCATTTATCTTGTAAACATCCAGATTTTTATGCTTAACATGTGCTGCCAATTCTTTTACCGCATCTATTATTTCTGCTCTTCCCCCATAAGCCATTGCAAAATTGATTATGAATTTATTATTATCCTTTGTTTTTTCCATTAGAGAATGCATTTTTTCCTGTATATCTTTTGGAAACATATTAATTCTGCCAACAAATCTTATTTTTACCTTATCCTTTTCCAGTCTAGAATCATTTTTTAATCTATCAAATTCTTTTCTAAAAACATTCATTAAATAATTAAATTCTTCTTTTGGACGATTAAAATTTTCAATAGAAAAAGCGTATAATGTTAACTCTTTTATTTTAAATTCCTTGCACCA
>CAZHCT010000065.1:0-4418 GCA_964531355.1 Candidatus Woesearchaeota archaeon
TAAAATCAAACCTTAATCTTTCTGCAGTTATATTAGAACCCTTTTGCATTATTGGCTTTTTTAGGACTTCTCTCAATGCTTGATTAAGCAAATGAGTTGCAGTATGCAACCTTGTTGTTTCTGAACTCTTGTCTGCAAGGCCCGATTTAAATTTTCCTTCTGTTGCTGTTCTGCTTAATTCCTGGTGTTTTTCCAATTCCCTTCTGAATTCTCCTCTATGAAATATCAAGTTTTTTTCTATTGCTAGCTCTATTATCATGTCCATTGGGAAACCATAAGATTGATATAATAGAAAACCTTCTTTGCCTGTGATAGTAGCATCATCAATTTCTTTTTCAGAGATATTTGCTTCTTTAATTGCATAGCCCTTTCCAGATCTTTTCTTTTCCCATAGATGATTTAATATTTCTCTTGTCTTATCTAACAACATCAACTTTTCAAATTTCTTTTTCTCTATTGGTATTTTTTTATCTAATATCTGTTCAGCTAACTTTAAACCTGCTGCAAGCGTTTCTCTGAATCTATTTTCTTCTTTTTCTAGTTCATTTAAAATAAATCCTTTATTTCTTTCCAGTTCTTTGTAGTCATCATAAATGTTTATTACTATATCTGCAATTTCTTTTGCAAAATTATTATTTATTCCAATTAACTTTCCGTATCTTACTGTCCTTCTTATTAATCTGCGCAAAACATAGCCCTGCTCTTTATTGCTTGGCGAAATATTTTCTGCGAGGATAAAAACAGATGCTTTTATATGATCAGCGATAATTCTCATGCTTTTTTGATTTTTATCATATTTCTTTTTAGATATTTTTTCTATTTGTTTTATTATAGGCAAGAATGAATCGGTCAAGTAATCATCTTCAATCTTGTTTAAGATGGCAATTGTTCTTTCAACACCCATTCCCGTATCAACATTTTTTTGTTTTAAAGGTTCAAAGCCCGAGTTTGTCTTATTATACTGCATGAAAACATTATTCCAAATTTCAAGCCATTTTTCATCTTTTGGATTAAATTTTGATGGGATTTCTTTTCCAATCCAATAAAACATTTCTGTGTCTGGACCGCAAGGACCTGTTAAACCTGCTGGACCCCACCAATTATTTTCTTTTGGCAAAAAAGCAATTCTTTCTTTTGGAATTCTTAATGATAACCAAATTTTTGCTGATTCTTCATCTTTAATAGCATCTTTATCTCCTGCAAAACAACTGATAGCAAGTTTTTCTACTGGAATTTTCAAAATTTTTGTCAAGAATTCAAGACTATATTCTATAGCTTGTTTTTTCCAATAATCGCCTAGGGACCAATTTCCAAGCATTTCAAAGAATGTATGATGATATGTATCACCTACTTCATCTATATCCTGAGTTCTGATGCATTTTTGAACAGAGCAAAGTTTTTTTCCTAATGGATGAGATTGGCTTAATAAGTAAGGAACTAAAGGGTGCATTCCCGCTGTTGTAAACAAAACTGTCGGGTCTAATTCTGGAATCAAGCTTGCATTAGGTATTATTTTATGGGATTTATTTTGAAAGAATTCTAAATATACTTTAATCAAGTCTTTTCTTGTTTTAATCATAAGTATAAAGAAGAAAGTTGATTAATAAATTTTTCTACAAGGTTTTATTTGATTGAAATCGAAAGGTTTAAATACATATGTCTATTACAGATGTTTGATAAGTATGTTTAACGAGAAATACGACGGATTAAGAATTGCTATCAGCGATTCAGCGATGAGAGAATTAATGAAGCAGGGAAAAACCTTATACGATGTTGTAAAGATACTAGAAGAGGGCTATGATGCACCGAGAAAGAGAAAAAAAGGAATAATCGAGAAGTGGTTGAATAGGGGAAATAAGACATTTAATGCTGTAATTGTGAAAGATTATGATGAAATTATGAAAGAAGATTGCTGGTTATTAATCCACTTTGGAAAATTCACTATCGGGAGGAAAAAATGAAATGTTATAAATGCGGTAAAAATATGGAATATATCAAAGGCATGAAATTTAACGAGTCGATAATCGATGGATGGAAATGTTCTTGCGGAGAAATTTATTACAATCCAGAACAAGCGCAAAAGATTTTATTATTAAACAAGTTAAAGAAAGAATCAATAAGAGCAAGACTTGGAAGAGTGAGAAGCAATCTCATTTTGAGATTACCAAAAGATGTAGAGAATGCATTAAATCTCAAAAAGGGAGAAGAGGTTTTAATTAAGATTGAAGGTCGAGGATTCAAGACCATGCCTGCTTTAAAGGCAAGATCTTAATTAAAATTAAGATATCTTAATGTTTTTAAGTTAGAGGAACTTAATAATCTATAAAACAATGCAACAAAACAAATAAATATTTAAACCACCTTATTTTATCTAAAAATATGGACACGAAAAGAAATGTTTTTCTTTGGATTCTTTATGATTTTGCAAATTCTATTGTTTCTATTGTTTTCTTTTTATATTTTGCTCAATGGATAGTAATTGATAGAGGAGTTCCAGATTTATATTTTAATTTAACCTTTACTATCTCAGCAATCCTTTTACTTTTTACAGTTCCTTTTACAGGCACTTTACTTGATAAATTTTTAAGAAGAATTACTGGTTTGCGTTATACTACTATTTTTACAGTTCTCTTTTATGGAATTTGTGCTTTGTTTGCCATATCAAATAATGCAGTTGGCTCTCTTATCTTTTTTACATTGGGTTTATATGCATATTTACTTTCTTTTACTTTTTATACTCCATTGATAAATGATATATCCAAACAAGAAAAGAGGGGATTAATATCCGGCTTAGGTATAAGTGCTAACTATCTTGGGCAGATTGCTGGTTTATTAATTGCATTGCCTTTATCAACAGGCAGCTTAAGCTTTTTTGGTTCAGCTCCCAGAGCAGAGACACTTTTACCTTCTGTTTTAATATTCTTTATACTTTCTTTACCTATGCTTATCTTATTTAAAGAGCCTAAGAGACCAAAAGAAAAATTACGGCTTGGCTTAAGATTTAAAGAAATGATAACTGAAACAAAACTATTATTTTCATTGTCTAGCGTAAGCTTGTTCATTCTTGCTTATTTTTTATTTAATGATGCTATTTTAACTGCTTCGAATAACTTTCCGATTTTTGTTGAACAAGTTTGGAAAATATCTGATACTATAAAAACTTACATCTTGTTGGGAATATTGATTACTTCTGCAATTGGTGGAACATTATCGGGCTTTATTGCAGATAAATTTGGTCACAAAAGAACTTTAATGTTTATATTGGCGGGGTGGGTTATTATTCTGCCTTTTATTGGGTTTATTAACAACTTTACTTTATTTGTAATTGCTACAACTATTATGGGTCTTTGGTTTGGTTCTAATTGGACAGTATCTCGATCTGTAATGTCTTATATTGCTCCAAAAGGCAAGCACAATTTAGCATTTGCTTATTTTGGTCTAGCTGAAAGAGCTTCTTCATTTATCGGACCAATTATTTGGGGGCTGATAGTTACAAATTTGGTTTCAATTGGAAGTTATAGATACAGAATAGCTGTACTTGCGGTTACAGGGTTTATTATACTTGGACTTATTGCACTTTCTCGCGTAAAAGATGATAGAAAAGAAAAAGAAGTTCCTTCTGCTTCTATAATTTCTAATGTTTAACTCATTAACAATTCACTAAATCTCAAGATTTTTCAGTTTGTCTTGGATGCTCATTAAGTCCTTATCCAGTTTATCCATTGCTGAAGATGGTTTTTCCTTTATTGAGCTTATTCCTTGTATTTTATCTTTTATAGTCGACTTTTCTTTTATTGATTTTGTTTCTGGAAGCTCTTTTATTTCTAAATCATTAATCAGATTATTTATTTCATTAATTGTTGTTTTAAGCTGTTTTTTGTAGAATTCTTTTTTATCGCGGACAGCTTTAAAATATTCGAATTTCTGCAATAACCTTGTTGTGTCTATAGCTGATTCAAGAATTTTTTTTCTGTAAGTGATTGGTTTTGCAATCCTCACATGAACTGCTTCATGAACTTCTATCATTTAAACCTCAAACAGATTTTTGTCAACATCAAGAAGCTTCTGCTTTATATCATTTATATCTGATCTCCAAGAGTTGAACTCATTATCTTCCTTGTCTTTTACTTTTGTAAGCTCATCTAAAATTATTTCAGCTTCTCTTAGTTTTGCTTTTATTTGGTCAATCTTATTGATTGCTTCTTTATATTTATCAATCTTAACAAATAATGGTTTTTCCTCAAAAACGATTTTTTGGGGTTGTTCTATAATTTTTATTGGCTGAGGCTTTCTAAATGGAATTTCAGAAGGCATTCTAGATTCAGATATTGCAGATTTAATCTGGGCAATTTCAGGCATTTTGATTTCAGGCTCATATTTAGGCAATTCAGGCAATCTTGAGAATTCTGGCAAAGGCA